>NZ_BAAAIF010000166.1:0-5730 GCF_039525925.1 Streptomyces javensis
CCACCAGACCACCCCACACCGCCGAGTGCTCCAACCCCACCACCCGACCCAGACCCCACACCTGCGACTGCACCACACCCGCCAGCCGGTCCGAACGACCCACCGACACCGCACCCCGCGAAGCACACCACAACAGCGCCTCGACATCCGCCTCAACCAACGCCTGTACCAGCGTCAGTGTCGAAGCGAAACCGCTGGACAGCGCGGGATGCCCGGGGCAGGGCTCCTCGTCCAGAGCCAGCAGCGACAGCACACCACCCAGCTCAGGCGCGTCGGCGACCGCCTTACGCAGCCGCTCCCCCAACGCCCCGGCGTCCAGGTCCCCCTCGTCCACCGTCAGCGACACCACACCCGCGCCATGCCGCTCAAGACCGGAGACCACCCCCGCCACCAGCTCGTCCCCGGCACACGACGCCGGAACCACCACCAGCCACGTCCCCGACAACGACCCACCGGCCACATCCCCAACCGGCTTCCACGACACCCGATAACGCCAACCGTCAATCGTGGACTGCTCGCGATTGCTCCGGTGATACGCGGACAGCGCGGGCAGCACCGTGCTCAGCGGTGCGTTGCCATCGACGTCGAGCGCCTCGGCGAGCGCTTCGAGATCCTCGCGCTCGACCGCTTCCCAGAATCGCGCGTCCACCGAATCCGAGCCGGTAGAACCGACATCCCGGCCTCCACCGGCAACGGATGTCTCCGGCCAGAACCGCTCGCGCTGGAACGCGTAGGTGGGCAGCTCCACCTTGCCGGCACCGCGACCGGCGAATACCGGCTCCCAGTTCACCGTGGCACCGTGTGCGTGCAATTCGGCCAACGCCGTCATCAACGCCCCCGCTTCGGGGCGCTCCTTGCGCAGCACAGGG
This sequence comes from Streptomyces javensis, assembly GCF_039525925.1. Classification (NCBI taxonomy): domain Bacteria; kingdom Bacillati; phylum Actinomycetota; class Actinomycetes; order Kitasatosporales; family Streptomycetaceae; genus Streptomyces; species Streptomyces javensis. Next base: position 870 of record NZ_BAAAIF010000166.1, read on the forward strand.
ACCAGCATTGCCGCTGAAGAGTCCTCGGCGCTTTCCGCGAGACAGTCCTGGGCCATGGCGGTGAGCACACCGTCGGGCCCCACTTCCAAGAACCTGGTCACACCCAACGCCTTAAGCGAACGTACCCCATCCGCGAACCGCACCGCCTCACGCACATGCCGAACCCAATAATCCGGAGAACACGTCTCCCCATCCGTCACCAGCCCACCGGTGACATTGGACACCAGCGCCGTGGTCGGCGGTTCAAAAGAGACCTCACGGACCACGTGGCCGAACGCGTCCAACATACTGTCCATGAGGCAAGAGTGAAACGCATGAGAGACCCGCAAACGCCTAGTCTTTGTCCCCTTCGCCTTCCATGTGTCGGCTACCTCCTGGACCGCCTGCGTATGGCCGGCGATCACCACGGCCGCCGGGCCGTTGACCGCCGCGATGCTCATCTCGTGCTCGCGACCGGCGAGTGAGGCGGCGACCTCCGCCTCGGATGCCTGGATGGCCACCATCGCGCCGCCCTCCGGCAACGCCTGCATCAGACGGCCACGCGCCGCGATCAGCGTGCACGCGTCCTCCAGCGAGAACACCCCCGCCACATGGGCCGCGGCGATCTCGCCCACCGAGTGGCCGATCAGCACATCCGGGGTGACGCCCCAGTGCTCCAGCAGCCGGAACAGCGCCACCTCGATGGCGAACAGGGCGGGCTGGGTGAACGCCGTCCGGTCCAGCAGCTCGGCATCGGCACTGCCCTCCGTCGCGAACATCACATCCCGCAGCGGCCGGTCGAGCAGCACATCCAGGTACGCGCACACCTCGTCCAGCGCCCGGGCGAACACCGGGAACGCCTCGTACAACTCCCGCCCCATGCCCAGCCGCTGCGCACCCTGGCCCGAGAACAGGAACGCCGTCTTACCGCCCGGCACCGCCCGCCCCTGGACGACGCCGGAGGCGATCCCGTGCCCGGCCACGGACTCAAGACCGCGCAGCAGGGTCTCCCGGTCCTCACCGACCACCACGGCACGGTGCTCGAACACCGACCGGGACGCCAGCGAATACCCCACGTCCAGCACGTCGAGGTCGCTTCCGGCCGACACATGCGCGGCGAGCCGTTCGGCCTGCGCAAGCAGTGCCTCCTGGCTCTTGGCCGAGACCAGCCACGGCACCACGGCCATCGGCTCGACCGCCTCGGGAGCGGGGGCCACGGTCTCCGAAGCGGCGGGCTCCTCGGCCGCCGGGGCCTGCTCGATGATGGTGTGGGCGTTGGTCCCGCTCAGCCCGAACGAGGAGATACCCGCCCGGCGCGGCCGACCCGTCTCCGGCCACGCGGTGGCCTCCGTCAGCGGGCGCACCTCGCCCGCCGACCAGTCCACCTCCCGCGACGGCTCGTCCAGGTGAAGGATCTCCGGCAGTACGCCCTCGCGCATCGCCATCACCATCTTGATGACACCGGCCACACCGGCGGCCGCCTGCGTATGACCGATGTTGGACTTGATGGCGCCGAGCCACAGCGGCCGCCCCTCGGGCCGCCCCTGGCCGTAGGTGGCCAGCAGCGCCTGCGCCTCGATCGGGTCACCCAGCGTCGTACCCGTACCGTGCGCCTCCACCACGTCCACATCGGCCGCCGACAGACGGGCGCTCGCCAGCGCCTGCCGGATCACCCGCTGCTGCGACGGGCCGTTCGGCGCCGTCAGACCGTTGGAGGCGCCGTCCTGGTTGATGGCGCTACCGCGCACGATCGCCAGCACCGGGTGACCGTTCTTCCGCGCGTCCGACAGCCGCTCCACCAGCAGCATGCCCACACCCTCGGACCAGCCCGTACCGTCCGCGCCCTCCGCGAACGGCTTGCACCGGCCGTCGGGGGCCAAACCGCGCTGGCGGCTGAACTCCACGAACGCACCCGGCGTCGACATCACCGACACACCACCGGCGAGCGCCAGATCGCACTCGCCCTGGCGCAGCGCCTGCATGGCCATGTGGAGTGCCACCAGCGACGACGAGCACGCGGTGTCCACCGTCACCGCGGGTCCCTCGAGACCGAAGGTGTAGGAGATACGTCCCGACACCACACTGGCCGCGCTGCCCGTGCCCAAGTGGCCTTCGAGGTCGCCCTGCGCGTCCACCCACAGCCCGGCGTAGTCCTGGCCATTCGTGCCGACGAACACACCCGCCCGCGCGCCGCGCAGCGACTCGGGGGCGATTCCGGCCCGCTCGAACGCCTCCCAGGACGTCTCCAGCAGCAGTCGCTGCTGCGGGTCCATGGCGAGCGCCTCACGCGGCGAGATCCCGAAGAACCTGGCGTCGAACTCCGGGGCGCCGTAGAGGAAACCGCCTTCCCGGGCGTAGGACGTGCCGAGCCGCTCGGGGTCCGGGTCGTACAGCCCGTCGAGGTCCCAGCCGCGGTCGGTGGGGAACTCGGAGATGGCGTCGCCGCCCTCGGCGACCAGCCGCCACAGGTCCTCAGGCGTATGCACGTCCCCGGGGAAGTGGCAGCTCATCGCCACGATCGCGATGGGGTCGTGGTCCACGGCGACCGCGCTCGGCGCACCGGCGTCGAGGGCCGGCTGGGCCGAGCCGAACGCCTCGGCGTCCAGGTACTCGGCCAGTTCGGCGGCGGTCGGGTAGTCGAAGACCAGCGTCGCCGGAAGGCGGAGGCCGGTCGCGAGGTCCAGCCGGTTGCGCAGCTCGACCGCCGTGAGGGAGTCGAACCCGAGGTCCCGGAAGGCCCGGCCGGGTTCGATCGAATCCGCGGAGGCGTGGCCGAGCACCGAGGCCGCGTGGCCACGGACCAGCTCCAGCACCGCCGCGTTCCGCTCGGCCGCCGACAGCCCGGCGAGCTTCCCGGCGAAGCCGGCCGCCTCCGCACCGGCACCGTCGTTGCCCGTGGTCAGGTGCTTGCGCGCTTCGGGGATGTCGCCGACGAGCGCGCCACCGCGCGCCGCGGCCAGCGACGGGGCCAGCCGCTCCCAGTCGACGTCCGCGACGACGAGCGACGCCTCCTCCTGGCCCACGGCCCAGCTCAGCACGTCCACGGCGAGCGCCGGGGACATCGCGGACACCGCGCCACCGCGCACCCGCTCCCCGGCGCGGCCGCTCGCGGCCATACCGGACTCGGCCCACGGTCCCCACGCGACCGCCGTACCCGCGAGCCCGGCGCCACGGCGCGCCACCGCCAACGCGTCCAGGTAGGCGTTCGCCGCCGCGTAGGCGCCCTGCCCCGCGCCGCCCACCACACCGGCGAACGACGAGAACATCACGAACGCGTCCAGCTCCAGGTCCGCCGTCAGCTCATGCAGCAGCCGCGCGCCCTCGACCTTCGCCCCCAGCACTCGAGCCAGCTGGTCAACGGTCAGCCCATCGAGCACACCGTCATCCAGCACACCGGCCGCGTGCACCACACCACGCAGCGGGAAGCGCTCGGGAATCCCCGCGACCACCTCGACCAGCGCATCCCGGTCGGCGGCGTCACAGGCCGCCACCGTCACCTCGGCGCCGAGCGCCTCCAGCTCGGCCCTCAGCTCGGCGGCACCCTCCGCCGCGAGACCGCGACGGCTGGTCAGCACCACATGTTCGGCACCTTCGCGCACGGCCCAGCGCGCGACATGCGCGCCCAGGGCACCCGTACCACCGGTGATCAGCACCGAGCCACTCGGCCGCCACGCCTCGCCGCCCGTCGACGCCGCGCGCACCAACCGTCGGCCGAACACCCCGGAGCCACGGACCGCCGCCTCGTCCTCGCCGCTCTCGGCGGAGAGCACACCGGCCAGCCGCGCGACCGCGCGCTCGTCCAGGGTCTCGGGCAGATCGACGAGACCGCCCCAGATCTGCGGGTGCTCCAGGGCCGCGACCCGGCCGAGGCCCCACACCTGCGCCTGCGCGGCGCTCGCGAGCCGGTCGGAACGTCCCACCGAGACCGCGCCCCGCGAGGCACACCACAGCCGGAGGCCCGCGTCCAGTCCCGCCGCGGCCTGCACCAACCGCAGCGTCAGCGCGAGTCCGGCCGCGACCGCCGGCTCCCCGGCGGATGGCTGCTCGTCCAGCGCGAGCAACGACAGCACACTTGCCTCGGACTCATCACCGAGCGCGCCCATCAGCGCCTCGGCGAGGCCATCGCGGTCCGCGTCGGTGTCAACCGCCACCGGTACGACACGGGCGCCGGACTTCTCCAGCCCCTGAGCGATCGTTCCGGTGAGCTCGCTGTCCGCGAGCGAGGCGGGCACCGCGAGCAGCCACGTACCCGACAGCGAACCCGTCGTCGCATCCGGGACCGGCTTCCACGAGACCCGGTACCGCCAGCCGTCGACCGTGGCCCGGTCACGCTGCGCACGGCGGTACGAGGACAGCGCGGGCAGCAACTCGCCCAGCGAACCACCCCCGTCGACGTCCAGCGCCTCCGCCAGCGCCTCCAGATCCTCGCGCTCCACCGCGTCCCAGAACCGCGCGTCCACGCCGTCCGCGGCGGTACCACCCGACGCCTCCGCGCGGTCCTCCAGCCAGTACCGCTGACGCTGGAACGCGTACGTCGGCAGTTCCACCTTCCGCGCACCACGCCCGGCGAAGACCTGCTCCCAGCCGACCGCGACCCCATGGACATGCAGCTCGGCCAGCGCCGCCGTCAGCGCCTGAGCCTCCGGACGGTCCTTGCGCAGCCCCGGCACCACGACCGGAGCCGAACCCGCGTCCGCCACCAGGCAGTCCCGGGCCATGGCGGACAGCACACCGTCGGGGCCGACCTCGACAAACCGGGTCACGCCCAGCTTCTCCAGGGCGCCTACCCCGTCCGCGAAGCGCACGGCCTCGCGCACATGCCGCACCCAGTACTCCGGCGAGCACACCTCGGCCGCGTCCGCCGCCTCACCCGTCACATTCG
>NZ_BAAAIF010000167.1:0-5726 GCF_039525925.1 Streptomyces javensis
TCTGGCTGCGCAGGGCGACGATTTTGGCTGCGGTGGGGAGGGTGAGGTGTCCGGCGACGCAGGCGGCGGCGATTTCGCCTTGGGAGTGGCCGATGACCGCGTCGGGGTGGATGCCGTTGGCCTGCCAGAGTGCGGCGAGGGAGACCATGATGGCGAAGGTGGTGGGCTGGAGGACATCGACGCGCTCAAGGCTCGGCGCGTCGGGTGCTCCGGTGATGACGTCGATCAGCGACCAGTCGGTGTAGGGGGCCAGGGCCTCGGCACACTCGTTCAGCCGGGCCGCGAAGACCGGTGAGGTCTGGAGCAGTTGGGCTCCCATGCCTGTCCACTGGGCTCCCTGGCCGGGGAAGACGAAGACCGTCTTGCCGTGGCTGTCGGCGTGGCCGGTGGTGAGGCGGGGGTGGGGCTGTTCCGTGGCGAGGGCGGTCAGCGCGGCCGTGGCCTCACCGCCCTCGGTGTCGGTCATGATGACGGCGCGGTGGTCGTGGAGGGTGCGGGTGGTGGCAAGGGACCAGCCGATGTCCACCGGGCGTGCGTTCACGCCGGATTCCAGGTGGTCCAGCAGGCGTTGGGCATGAGCCCGTAGGGCTGTTGGGGTCCTGGCGGACAGGACCCAGGGCACGGCCCCGCCGGTGGCCACGAGCCCGGGGGCGTCCGTACCGTCGTCCGACTTCGGCGCTGCTTCGGGCTCTGGCTCCGGCGCCTGCTCCAGGATGAGGTGGGCGTTGGTGCCGCTGATGCCGAAGGAGGACACACCGGCGCGGCGTGGGTGTCCGGTCTCAGGCCAGGGCCGGGCCTCGGTCAGCAGGGACACCGCGCCCGACGCCCAATCCACCTCGGGCGTCGGCTCGTCGGCGTACAGGGACCGCGGCAGCGTGCCGTGCCGCATCGCCAGCACCATCTTGATGACGCTGGACACGCCCGCCGCGGCCAGCGTGTGTCCGGTGTTGGACTTCAGCGATCCGAGCCACACCGGCTCGTCCCCCGGGCGTTCCTGTCCATAGGTGGCCAGGAGCGCCTGGGCCTCGATGGGGTCGCCGAGTGCGGTGCCGGTGCCGTGGGCCTCGACCGCGTCGATGTCGGCGCCCGACAGCCCCGCGTTGGCCAGGGCCTGGCGTATCACCCGCTGCTGCGAAGGCCCGTTCGGCGCGGTGAGGCCGTTGCTCGCACCGTCCTGGTTCACCGCCGTGCCGCGGATCACGGCCAGCACCTCGTGCCCGTTGCGGCGGGCGTCGGACAGCCGCTCCAGCAGCAGTACGCCGACGCCCTCGCTGAAGGTCGTGCCGTCCGCACCCGCGCCGAACGCCTTGCACAGGCCGTCCGGCGCCAGACCGCGCTGGCGCGAGAACTCCACGAACGCCGAGGCACGCCCCATCACCGTGGCGCCCCCGGTCAGCGCCATCGAGCACTCGCCCTGCCGCAGCGCCTGTACGGCCCAGTGCATGGCCACCAGTGAGGAGGAGCACGCCGTGTCCACCGTGACCGCCGGGCCCTCCAGGCCCAGCACATACGCCACCCGGCCGGAGGCGACACTCGTCGCCGAGCCGGTGAGCATATAGCCCTCCAGATCCTCGGGGGCGGGCCCGCCGCGCACGCCGTAGTCCTGGTTGATGACACCGGCGAACACGCCGATGTCCCGGCCTCCCACCGCCGTGGGATCCATGCCCGCCCGCTCGAACGCCTCCCAGCAGGCCTCCAGGAACAGCCGTTGCTGCGGATCCATCGCCAGCGCCTCACGCGGCGAGATCCCGAAGAAGTCCGCGTCGAAACCGGCCGCGTCCTCGAGGAACCCACCGCGCAGCACATAGGAGGTGCCGCTGTGGTCCGGGTCCGCGTCGAACAGCGCTTCCAGGTCCCAGCCCCGGTCGCGGGGGAAGTCGGTGATGCCGTCGCGCTCGCCGAGCAGCAGGTCCCACAGCCCGTCCGGGTCGGTCACCCCGCCCGGCAGCCGGCAGCTCATCGCCACCACGGCGACCGGCTCGTCCGTCGCGGCGCCGGTGCGCACGGCCACCGGGGCCGCGGCGGCGGGTGCCGGACCGCCGCCCAGCTCGGTGTGGAGCAGCTCGGCGAGGAGCACCGGGGTCGGGTGGTCGAAGAGCGACGTCGCGGGCAGGCGCAGCTCCGTCGCCGAGTTGAGCCGGTTGCGCAGCTCGACGGCCGTCAGCGAGTCGAAGCCCATTTCCTTGAACGCCACCGTCGGCTCGATCGCCTCCGGACCGGTGTGGCCGAGGACCACCGCGGCCTCCGCCCGCACCAGGTCGAGCAGGAACTCCCGCTGTTCGGCGGGCGACAGCCCGGCCAGCTGCCCCGACGGACCACCGGCCGCCGGCGCCGTGGCCACGGCCCGCGCGGTGCGCCGCACCGGCCGTGCCAGCCCGCGCAGCAGCGGGGACACCTCGGCGTCCGGTGCGCGGAGGGCGGTGAGGTCGACTTTCGCGGCCATGAGCGCGGGCAGTCCGGACCGCAGCCCGGTGTCGAACACCCGCAGTGCCTCGGCGTTGTCCATGCCCAGCACGCCCGCGCGCCGGGTGCGGCGTACGTCGGTGGCGTCCATCGTCGCCGTGAGCGTGCTGGTGTCGCTCCACAGCCCCCACGCCAGCGAGGTGGCGGGCTGGTGGCGGGCGTGCCGCCACTGGGCGAAGGCGTCGAGGAAGGCGTTGGCGGCGGCGTAGTTGGCCTGGCCCGCGTTGCCGAGCGTTCCGGCGGCGGAGGAGTAGATGACGAACGCCGCCAGGTCGTGGTTGTCGTGGGTGAGCTCGTGGAGATGGGTGACCGCGTCGACCTTGGGGCGGAGGACGGTGTCGAGGCGGTCGGGGGTGAGTGCGGTGAGGATGCCGTCGTCCAGGGTTCCGGCGGTGTGGACCACGGCGGTGAGGGGATGGTCGGCCGGGATGGTGGCGAGGGCGGTGGCGAGTTGGTCGCGGTCTGCGGTGTCGCAGGCGGCGATGCGGACGTGTGCGCCGAGTTCGGTGAGTTCGGCGGTGAGGTCCGTGGCGCCGGGGGCGTCGGGGCCCTGGCGGCTGACCAGGAGCAGCCGGCGGGCGCCGTGGTGGGTGATGAGGTGGCGGGCGATGGTGGCGCCGAGGGTGCCGGTGCCGCCGGTGACCAGGACGGTGCCGCCGGGGTCCAGGGTGCGGGGGAGGGTGAGCACGATCTTGCCGGTGTGACGGCCCTGGCTCATCCAGCGGAAGGCCGTCGGCGCCTGGGTGATGTCCCAGTGCCGTACGGGCAGCGGCTGGATCGCGCCCTCCCGGAACAGCTCCACCAGCTCCGCGAGCAACTCCCGGATGCGGTCCGGCCCCGCGTCACCTCCCAGGTCGAACGCCTGGTAGCCCACGCCGGGATGTGCCTCGGCGACCGCGGCGGGATCGCGGATGTCGTTCTTGCCCATCTCCACGAACCGGCCACCGGCGCCGAGCAGCCCCAGTGAGGTGTCCACGAACTCGCCGGTGAGGGAGTTCAGCACCACGTCCAGCGCGGGAAACGCCGAGGCGAAATCGAGGTCGCGGCTGGACGCCAGACGCTCCTCCGGCACCCCCAGCGCGGTCAGCACATGGTGCTTCGACGGATGGGCGGTGGCGTACACGGTGGCGCCGAAGTGCCGCGCCAGCTGGACGGCGGCCATGCCCACCCCGCCCGCGGCGGCATGCACCAGCAATGTCTCATCCGGCTGGATGCCGCCCAGGTCCCGCAGCCCGTACAGCGCCGTCAGATAGGCCACCGGCACACCGGCGGCGGTGGCGTACGACCAGCCCTCGGGGATCGGCGCCACGGTACGCGCGTCCGCGGTGGCCAGCGGGCCGAACGAGCGGGGGAACAGGCCCATCACCCGGTCGCCCACGGCCAGGCCCTCGACACCCGGGCCGACCTCGGTCACCACACCGGCACCCTCGCCGCCCAGGCCCTCCTGGCCCGCCACGCCGCCGAGCGCGACGAGCACGTCCCGGAAGTTCTGACCGGCGGCGCGGACCTCGATCCGGACCTGACCGGTGGCCAGTGGCGCGGTGGCCTCGGGGTCCGGCCGCAGCACCAGGTTCTCCAGGCTGCCCTTCTCCGAGACGTCCAGGTACCAGTGGTCGTGCTCGGGTACGGCGAGACCCTGCGGCGACCGCACCAGACGCGGTACCCACAGCACCCCACGGCGCAGCGCCAACTGCGGTTCGCCGGACGCCACCGCGGCGGACAGGGCCCCCCGCGATACGTCGTCGGCGTCCACCAGGGTGATACGGCCGGGGTGTTCGGACTGGGCGGAGCGGACCAGGCCCCAGATCGCGGCGGCGGCGGGGTCGGTGACCTCGGCGGTGTGGTGCACGGACACGGCGCCCTGGGTGAGCAACACCAGCGGGATGTCGGTGAGTTCGGGTTGGCCGACCCACCGCTGCACCAGATTCAGCGCACGGGCGGCCAGGTCCCGGGTCCGTGCGGGCAGGCCGGTGTCCTCGGTGGTCCAGGCCGTGGTGTCGACGAGCACGGCCCCGGGCCGGGCCTCGCCCGCGACCAGCGCGTCCACGTTGGCGTGGTCGAGGGCATCGTCGAGGGTGGCCCAGGAGACCTCGGCGTCGGCGGTGGCGGGGTGCTCGGTCCAGTCCAGCGTGAACAGCGAGTCAGCGGACCGATCGGCGCCGCCGGAGGCGGCGGCGAGCTGTTCGGGACTGATCGCCCTGAGCACCAGGGAGTCCACCGAGGCGACGGGGGCGCCGGTGCTGTCGAAGAGGCTGATGGTGAACGAATCCGTACCGGTGGCGCGGGCGCGCACACGGACGGCGGTGGCCCCCGCCGCCAGCAGCCGGACGTCGTTCCATACGAAGGGGAGTGGCGTCTGGCCCGGGGTCGGGGGGAGACAGAAGTTGCTCGCGTGCAGCGCGGCGTCCAGCAGCGCCGGGTGGATGCCGAACCGTCCGGCCACCTGCGACTGCTCCTCCGGCAGCGCGGCCTCCGCGAACACCTCGCCGTCGCGCTTCCACACCGCCTTCAGGCCCCGGAACGCGGGCCCGTACTCGTACCCGGCCCGGGCGAGGTTGTCGTAGAAGTCGTCCAGAGCGACCGGCTCGACACCGGGCGGCGGCCACTCGGCGGTGCCGTCCCGCGTGCCGTCGTGGGCGTAGTCCCGCATGCCGTCCTCGGCCGAGCCGTCCGGCTGCGCGGCGAGAGTGCCCGAGGCGTGCTCCAGCCATTCCTGGGCCGTGTCGGCGCGGGAGTAGACCCGCACGCTTCGACGCCCGTCCTCCGCGCCGCCGACCAGCACCTGGACCTGGAGCGCGCCGTCTTCGGGCAGTGTCATCGGCTGGCCGATGACCAGCTCTTCCAGGGTGGGGGTGTCGGTCTCGTCCCCGGCGCGGATGGCGAGTTCGGCCATCGCGGTGCCGGGCAGCAGCACGGTGCCGGATACGGCGTGGTCGGCCAGCCAGGGGTGGGTGGTCAGCGACAGCTGCCCGGTGAGCATCACACCACCGGTGTCGGGCACGCTCACCACGGCCCCGGCTAACGGGTGGCCGGTGTCCTCCAGCCCCACGGCACTCACATCGCCCGCGCTGCTGCCTCGGGTGAGCCAGTAGTGCTGGTGTTGGAAGGGGTAGGTGGGGAGGGGGGTGGGGTGGGGGTGGGTGGTGGTGTAGAGGGTGGTCCAGTTGGGGGTGTGGCCGTGGGTGGTGAGGTGGGCGAGGTGGGTGAGGAAGCGGGTGGGGGTGTCGTCGTCGCGGCGGAGGGTGCCGGTGATGGTGGTGTGG
>NZ_BAAAIF010000168.1:0-5554 GCF_039525925.1 Streptomyces javensis
AGCCGCGTATTCCGCTGGTGTCGGGTGCGCCGGGTGCGGATGTGACGGACCCCGGCTACTGGGTGGGGCATGTGCGGGAGACGGTGCGTTTCCACGATGTGGTGGGGGCGATGCGTGCGCAGGGCATGAGCGTGTTCGCGGAGTTGGGTCCGGATGGTGCGCTGTCGGCGATGGCCGACACCGACACCTGGGTCCCGGCACTGCGTGCCGACCAGGACGAGCCCGAGACGGCGCTGCGCGCACTGGCCGGTCTGTACGCCGCTGGCGTCGAGGTCGACTGGGCCGCCGTCACTGCCGACGGTGGTCGGGCGGTCAAGGTCGATCTGCCGACGTACCCGTTCCAGCGCCAGCGGTACTGGCCGAAGGCAGTCGCCGGTCGTGGTGATGTTGCGTCGGCTGGTCAGCAGCGTGATGGGTACCCGTTGTTGGCGGCAGCGGTGTGGTTGGCCGAGGGTAATGGGTTGGTTCTGACGGGTCGTCTGTCGGTGTCGGTGATGCCGTGGCTGGCCGATCATGCGGTGCACGGCACGGTTCTGCTGCCCGGTACGGCGTTCGTGGACCTGGCGGTGCACGCCGGCGACCTGGCCGACTGCGGTGTGCTGGAGGAGTTGACCTTGCAGGAGCCGCTGGTCCTGCCCAACTCTGGTGGCGTGCAGTTGCAGGTCCAGGTGGGTGACAGTGACGGCGACAGTGGCCAGCGCACGGTGACGGTCTCTTCCCGTGAGGGGGAGGGCGAGTGGGTCCGGAACGCGGTGGGTGTGCTGGCTCCGGTCGGCAGGGAGCCCGTCCCTGCCGCGCTGGTTGTCTGGCCTCCGGCGGGGGCGGAGCCGGTGTCGGTCGACGACGCCTACGAGAGCTTTGCCCGGCGGGGTTACGGCTACGGGCCGGCGTTCCAGGGCCTGCGTCAGGTGTGGCGCGCCGGGGAGACCATCTACGTCGAGGCCGAACTGCCCGAGGTTATTGACTCGGACGCGGCCGGCTTCGGTCTGCACCCTGCGCTGCTCGACGCCGCGCTGCACAGCCTCCTTGCCGCCAGTGATGGCAGCGGCGGGGGGACGAGGCTGCCGTTCGCCTGGTCGGGTGTCCGGCTGCTGGCCGGTGGCGCCCGCCAGCTGCGGGTGGTCCTGGCGCCCGAGGCGAGTGGCGTCTCGGTGACGGCGTTCGACGGCGTCGGTCAGCCGGTGCTACAGGCGCGGTCACTGGCGATGCGGGAGGTTCCGGCGGGTCAGTTCGCTGCGTCCGGTCGCCAGGTTCGCCAGTCGCTGTTCACGGTGGACTGGGTGCCGATGGCGGCGCAGGCTCCGACCGCCGCAGTTCAGTGGGCGCGGCACGGCTCCGCACCGGCGCCGGTGGTCGTGGCGGCGGTGCCGGCTGCGCCGTCCGGGCGTTCGGCGCCGCAGGCGGCTCAGCTGGCTGCCGCGACGATGTTGGGTTGGGTGCAGGAGTGGCTGGCCGACCCCGCAACCGACAACGCGCGGTTGGTCATCTGGACTCAAGGCGCGGCTGCCAGTCAGGACTTGGCTGGTGCGGCGGTGACGGGTCTGGTGCGCTCGGCGCAGTCGGAGCACCCGGGTCGTCTGCTGCTGGTCGATGTCGACCCGGCGGCCGACCTGGACTTTGGTCGCGACGCCGACGTGGACGCCGTCCTGGCCGCGGCGCTGGGCGCCGAGGAGCCCGAGGTTTCCATCCGGCCCGCCACTGACGGCGAAGGTGTGGTGGCGTTCGGGCGGCGGCTGGTCCGGGTTGGCACCGCCGGTGAGTTGGTGCTTCCCGGTGGTTCGGGCTGGCGAGTCGAGGTGGCTCAACCGGGTGACCTGGGCAGTGCGGCCGTCGTCGACGCTCCCGAGACCGAGGCTGCGCTGTCGGCTGGTCAGGTCCGGGTGGGTCTGCGTGCGGTGGGCGTGAACTTCCGCGATGTGGTGACCGGTCTGGGGATGGTCGCGGACGGCCGGGTCCTCGGCGGTGAAGGCTCCGGTGTCGTGCTGGAGATCGGCCCAGGGGTGGACGGTCTGTCGGTGGGCCAGTCGGTGATGGGTCTGGTGCCGGGGTGGAGTCCGGCTGGGATCGTGGACAGCCGTCTGCTCGCTCCGGTTCCGCAGGGCTGGTCTTTCCAGCAGGCCGCGGCGGTGTCGGTCGGGTTCCTGACGGCGTTCTACGGGCTGTGGGATCTGGCCCGGGTCCGTTCCGGTCAGCGGGTGTTGATTCATGCCGGCACCGGTGGTGTGGGTACGGCTGCGGTGCAGTTGGCGAAGGCGTGGGGGCTGGAGGTCTTCGCGACCGCGAGCCCGGCCAAGCAGCATGCGCTGCGTGCGATGGGTGTTGAGGAGAGTCACATTGCCTCGACCCGTGATCTGGACTTCTGTGAGCGGTTCCTTGCCGTGACCGGTGGCGAGGGCATGGACGTGGTCCTGAACGCCCTTGCTGGGGAGTTCACGGACGCGTCGCTGCGGCTGCTGCCGCGTGGCGGTCAGTTCGTCGAGATGGGCAAGACCGACATCCGCAACCCCGAGCAGGTCGCCGAGGCCTACCCCGGGGTGGTGTACCAGGCGTTCGACCTGATGGACGCCGGGGTGCCGCGAGTTGCGGAGATGCTGGCCGAGCTCGGGCCGATGTTCGAGGCTGGGACGCTGGTTCCGCCGCCAGTGACGTGTTTCGAGCTGTCGCAGGCGGTGGCGGCGCTGCGGTACCTTCAGGCGGCTCGGCAGGTGGGCAAGGTGGTGCTGAACGTCCCCGCCGAGTGGGACAGTCAGGACACCGTCCTCGTCACCGGTGGAACCGGCACGCTGGGTGGGGAGTTGGCCCGGCACCTGGTCAACGTCCGTGGCATGCGGCACCTGGTGCTGATGTCGCGTCGTGGCCCGGCCGCGCCGGGCGTGGCGCGCATGGTCGCCGAGTTGGCGCAGTCGGGTGCGAGCGTGCGGGTGCAGGCCGGCGACGCGGCCGACCGCGAGGGTCTCGCGTCGGTGGTGGCGCGGATCGCGGCTGAGCGGCCGCTGACCGCGGTGGTGCATGCCGCGGGTGTGATTGACGACGCCACGATCGAATCCCTGACGCCCGAGCGCATGGCGACCGTGTTTGCGGCCAAGGTCGATGCGGCCTGGAACCTGCACGAGCTGACCGAGGGCGCGGGCCTGGCCGGTTTCGTCCTGTACTCCTCGGCTGCGGCTGTCATGGGTAGCCCGGGGCAGGGGAGTTACGCCGCCGCCAACGCGTTCCTGGACGCGCTGGCCGCTTACCGCCACGACCGGCAGCTGGCCGGCCAGTCGCTGGCCTGGGGGCTGTGGGCCCAGGCCTCGGCGATGACCGGGCAGTTGGCCGGTGCCGATCTCTCCCGACTGCGTCGAGGTGGCGTTCAGCCGCTGACGACGGAGCAGGGTTTGGAGCTGTTCGAGGCCGCTGCCGCGCTGGGCGCGCCGTTGGCGGTCCCCGCCCGGCTCGACCTGGCCGCGTTGTCACGCGCGGCAGGGCCGGTGCCTTCGCTGCTGAACGGCCTGGTCGCCGGTGGCGGCATCTCCGCACGTCCCGCGGCGGCGGTGGCTACTGTCGTGGGTGGCTTGGCGGGCCGGCTGGCCCCGCTTGCCCCCGCCGAGCGCGAGCAGGAAGTCCTACAGATCGTCCGGGCCGCCGCTGCTGTTGTCCTGGGCCATGCCCGTCCCGGGGACATCGATCCCCAGCGGGCTTTCCGCGACATGGGCATCGACTCCCTGACCGGTCTGGAGCTGCGCAACCGACTCGCTGCTGAGACGGGCCTGAGCCTGACCGCAACCCTGGTCTTCGACCATCCGACACCGGTGGACCTCGCCCGGTACCTGGTCACCGAGGTGTGCGGGGTCGACGAGGTGGCCACCGTGTCCGCCGTCCGTGTCGGCACGGACGAGCCGGTGGCGATCGTCGGCATGGGCTGCCGGTTCCCGGGCGGAGCCGAGGGCCCGGAGGGCTTCTGGCGGTTGATCGCCGGAGGGTCCGACGCGATGTCGGAGTTCCCGCTGGACCGTGGTTGGGAGACGCCGGGCCTGTCCGAGTCCGGTGAGGCGATCGAGGGTTATGCCCGGGTGGGTGGCTTCCTGGCCGGGGCTGGCGATTTCGATGCGGAGTTCTTCGGGATCAGTCCGCGTGAGGCGTTGGGGATGGACCCGCAGCAGCGGCTGCTGCTGGAGACGTGCTGGGAGGCGCTGGAGGACGCGGGAATTGCCCCGGGAACGCTGAAGGGCACCGATGCCGGTGTCTACGCGGGCATCATCACCTCCGGCTACGGGATCGGCGAGCAGGACGGTGCCGGTGGTTTCGGGATGACCGGGACCACGGCGAGTGTGGCGTCGGGCCGGGTGGCGTACTCGCTGGGGCTACAGGGTCCGGCCGTATCGATCGACACAGCCTGTTCCTCCTCCCTGACGGCGATTCACTTCGCCGCGCAGGCGCTGCGGTCCGGCGAGTGCGGAATGGCCCTGGCGGGCGGTGTCACCGTCATGGCCACTCCGGGTGCGTACGTGGAGTTCGCGCGGCAGCGGGGGTTGGCTGCCGATGGTCGGTGCAAGCCGTTCGCGGAGGCGGCTGATGGCACCGGCTGGGGCGAAGGGGTCGGGATGGTGGTTCTGGAGCGGCTGTCGGATGCTCGTGCTCGTGGGCACCGGGTGCTGGCGGTGGTTGCGGGTAGTGCGGTGAACCAGGACGGTGCGAGCAATGGTCTGTCGGCTCCGAATGGTCCGTCGCAGCAGCGGGTGATCCGGGCCGCGCTGGCCAGCGCCGGGCTGCGGGCGAGCGATGTCGACGTTGTGGAGGCGCACGGTACCGGCACCTCGCTCGGTGACCCGATCGAGGCGCAGGCGCTGCTGGCGACCTACGGCCAGGATCGTCCTGAGGGGCGGCCGCTGCTGTTGGGTTCGGTGAAGTCGAACATCGGTCACACGCAGGCTGCGGCTGGTGTGGCTGGTGTGATCAAGATGGTGCAGGCGATGCGGCACGGGATGCTGCCCGAGACCCTGCACGTGGACGCCCCGTCTTCGCACGTGGACTGGTCGGCCGGTGCGGTGGAGTTGCTGACCGAGCCGCGCGAGTGGCCGGCCGGTTCGGGTCCGCGTCGTGCTGGTGTGTCGGCATTCGGGATCAGCGGCACCAACGTGCACCTGATCCTTGAGCAGCCCACGCAGGATGTCCCTGCCCTGGATGCTCCTGTTCAGGACGGGCCGGAGTCGTCTTCGGGTCCGGTGGCGTGGGTGTTGTCGGCGCGGTCCGGTGCGGCGCTGGCCGCGCAGGCGGGTCGCCTGGCGGAGTTCGTGGCGGCGCGTCCGGAGGTGGCGGCCAAGGATCTGGCGTTCTCCCTGGCAGTGACGCGGACCACGGAATTCTCCCACTGGCTGGCGGTGGTCGGCGACGACCGCGACCAGCTGCTGGCGGGCCTGAACGCTGCCGCCACCGGCGAGGAAGCGCCCGGTGTCGTGTCCGGGAGTGTTGGTTCGGTGTCGGGGTTGCGGCCGGTGTTTGTGTTCGCGGGGCAGGGTGCGCAGTGGGTTGGTATGGGTTTGCGGTTGTGGGAGCAGGAGCCGGTGTTCGCGGC
>NZ_BAAAIF010000169.1:0-5372 GCF_039525925.1 Streptomyces javensis
CGCAGCGCCACCACCCGCGCCCCGTCCTCCAACGACAGCGCACCCGCCACCACCGCCGCCGCGATCTCCCCCTGCGAATGCCCCACCACAGCGGCAGGCACCACACCACACGCCCGCCACACCTCCGCCAACGACACCATCACCGCCCACAACGCCGGCTGCACCACATCCACCCGCTCCAACCCCGGACCCTCACCCCGCAACACACCACTCAACGACCAGTCCACAAACCCCGACAGCACCGCCTCACACTCCGCCAGCCGACCCGCGAACACCGGCGACGACTCCAGCAACTCCACCGCCATCCCCACCCACTGCGACCCCTGCCCCGGAAACACGAACACCGGCTTCCCGGCGTGGCCCGCCACGCCCTGGGCCACCAGGCCGCCGGGCTCGGCCCGGGTGAGCGCCGCCAGTCCGGCGCGGAAGTCCTCGACGCCGCCACCGACCACCACCGCACGGTGGTCGAAGCGGGCGCGGGTGGTGGCCAGCGAGAAGCCCACATCCGCCGGGGACGGCTCCGAACCCTCCGCGAGGCGTGCCAGCAGCCGCTCCGCCTGTCCGCGCAGACCGGACTCGGACTTGGCCGACAGCACCCACGGCACCGCCGCGCCGCCCACGGGTGCCACGCCCTCGGTTGACGTGTCCGCGGGCCCGGTGGCCTCGGGGGCCTGCTCGATGATGGCGTGGGCGTTGGTTCCGCTGGCGCCGAAGGCGGACACCCCGGCGCGGCGGACCCGCCCGGTCTCCGGCCACGGCCGGGCCTCGGTGAGCAGTTCGACGGCGCCCGAGGTCCAGTCCACGTTGGGCGACGGCTCCTCGATGTGCAGGGTGCTGGGCAGCATCCCGTGGCGGATCGCCTGCACCATCTTGATCACACCGCCGACCCCCGCGGCGGCGGCCGTGTGGCCGATGTTGGACTTCAGCGAGCCGAGCCAGAGCGGCCGGTCGGCCGGGCGGTTCCTGCCGTACGTGGCCAGCAGGGCGTTCGCCTCGATGGGGTCGCCCAGCGACGTCCCCGTGCCGTGTGCCTCCACCACGTCCACATCGGCCCCGGACAGGGTGGCGTTGGCCAGCGCCTGGCGGATCACCCGCTGCTGGGCACGGCCGTTGGGCGCGGTGAGACCGTTGCTGGCGCCGTCCTGGTTGATGGCGCTGCCGCGCACCACCGCGAGCACGGTGTGACCGTTGCGGCTGGCGTCCGAGAGCCGCTCCAGCAGCAGCACCCCGACGCCCTCGCCCCAGGCGGTGCCGTCGGCCGTCGAGGAGAACGCCTGGCAGCGGGAGGAGGTGGACAGCGCCCGCTGACGGCTGAACTCGATGAAGCCGCTCGGCGTGGACATCACGGTGGTGCCGCCGGTGAGCGCCATCGAGCAGTCGCCCTGGCGCAGCGACTGGCACGCCATGTGCAGTGCCACCAGCGAGGACGAGCACATGGTGTCGACCGTGACGGCCGGTCCCTCCAGGCCCAGGGTGTAGGCGACCCGGCCGGAGAGGATGGCGCCCGAGGCGCCCATGGACATCTGGCCCTCGAGCCCCTCGGGGAGTTCGGTCAGATCGCGGGCGTAGTCGAAGTCGGTGGCGCCCATGAAGATGCCGGTGTCGCTGCCGCGCAGGGTGCCCGGGTCGATTCCGGCCCGTTCGAAGGTCTCCCAGACCACTTCCAGCAGCAGCCGCTGCTGTGGGTCCATGGTGAGGGCCTCACGCGGCGAGATGCCGAAGAACGCCGGGTCGAACTGGTCCACGTCCTGGAGGAATCCGCCCTGGCGGGCGTAGGTGCGGCCCTCGCGGTCGGGGTCCGGGTCGAAGAGGTTCGGCAGGTCCCAGCCCCGGTCGGCGGGGAAGTCGGCCATGCCGTCCCGGCCTTCGGCCACGGCCTGCCACAGGTCCTCGGGGGACCGGATGTCGCCCGCGTAGCGGCAGTTCATCGCCACGATGGCGATGGGCTCGGGGGCCTGCAACTCCTGGATCCGGCGGTGTGCGGCGCGGAGGTGGCCGGTGGCCCGCTTGAGGTAGTCGCGCAGCTTCTTCTCGTTGTCCATGGTCGTCAGCTCCTCAAGAGGGCCGGAACGTCGGTGGCGGCCGGGGCGGTGGCGCGGCGGTTCATGGGGCCGTCAGATCCCGGCCCAGCAGCTCGAACATCCCGTCGAGCAGCTCGAACATCTCGTCGTCGGTGGCCGATTCGATGTCGTCCAGCTCCAGGGCGGCGAGGGTGGACTGGACGCGGTCGAGCTCGGCGAGCGCCGCGGTGTCCACGGGCTCCCCGCCCGAGGGCAGGAGTTCCTCCCGCAGCAGCACGGCGAGGTCGTCGGCGGTCGGGTAGTCGAAGACGAGGGTGACCGGCAGCCGGAGCCCGGTGGCGGCGTTCAGCCGGTTGCGCAGATCGACGGCGGTGAGCGAGTCGAAGCCCAGCTCCTTGAAGGCCCGTCCGGTCTCGACCGCGCCCGCGTCGGCGTAGCCGAGGGCCGCGGCCGCCTGCTCGCTCACCAGCTCCACGAGGGCGGTGTGGCGGTCGGCCGGGCTGAGCTCCGTGAGCCGTGTGCGCAGCGCGGCGGCGCCACCGGCCTCCTCCCGCTCCGCCCCGGCCGGATCCTGCCCGGTGCCGCCCGCCTCGGGGAGGTCGGCGAGCAGGGGCAGCGGGCGGGTGGCGGACAGGGCGGGGGCGAAACGGCCCCAGTCGATGTCGGCCGCGACGAGGAAGCCATCGCTCCGTGCGACCGTCTGCCGCAGCAGCTCCAGCGCCCGTACGCCGTCGATGGGCGGCGCGCCACGGCGTCGCAGCTGGTCCGCCACCTCGCCGTCGATCATTCCGCCGCCCGCCCAGGCGCTCCAGGCCACCGAGGTGGCGGGCAGGCCGTCCGCGCGGCGCAGCTGGGCGAGTGCGTCGAGATACGCGCTGGCCGCCGCGTAGTTGCCCTGTCCGGCGGCGCCCACGGTTCCGGCGATCGAGGAGATCAGGACGAAGGCGTCCAGGTCCGGACCCAAGTCCCGGGTGAGCTCGTGCAGATGGCGCGCGCCCGCCACCTTGGGGCGCAGTACGGCCTCGATCCGCTCGGGGGTGAGCGCGTCCACGGTGGCGTCGTCCAGCGTGCCCGCGGCGTGCACCACGGCGGTGAGCGGGTGGTCCGCGCCGTCGCGCGTGACCTGGTTCAGCAGGTGTGTCAGCGCCCCGCGGTCGGCCACGTCGCACGCGGCGACGGTCACCCGGGCGCCGCGCTCGGTCAGTTCGGCCTCCAGCGCGGCCGCGCCGGGGGCCTCGGGGCCACGGCGGCTGACGAGCACCACGTGTTCGGCGCCCTCGTCGACCAGTCCGCGGGCGATCTGGGCGCCGACACCTCCGGTGCCGCCGGTGATCAGGACGGTGCCGCGGGGCTGCCAGCGCTCACCGGAGCAGCCGGCCCCGGCCCGCCGGAGCCGCCGGGCGAGGGTGCCCGAGGCGCGGACGGCCAGCTGGTCCTCGCCGTCCTGGCCGGTCAGGGCGCGGGCGAGGGCCCGGAAGGCACCCTCGTCCAGCGTCCCGGGCAGATCGATCAGCCCGCCCCAGCGCTGCGGATGCTCCAGGGCGACCGCACCACCCAGGCCCCAGACGAGGGCCTGCGCGGGGGCTTCGAGACGGTCGGCGGCGCTGGTGGAGACGGCGCCGCGGGTGACACACCACAGGGGCGCGTCGACGCCCGCCTCGCCCAGCGCCCGCACCAGGTCGAGGGTGGTGGCGAACCCGGTGGGGACGTTGGGGTGTTCCGGGTGCGGTGCCTCGTCGAGAGCGAGGAGGGACGCCACACCGTCGGGCGCCCCGGTGTCCCCGATGGCCTCGGTGATACGGGCGGCGAGCCGGGCGCGGTCGGTGTCGTCCGGGCCGATGCGCAGGGGGACGACCTCGACGCCGAGCGCGGCGAGCCCGGCGGCGATGGCCTCGGCGGCAGCGGGGCTGGTGTTGGTGGGGCCCGTGGTGGCGGCGCCGGTGGTGGCGGACCCGGCGTAGGCGCACCCCGTGGTGGTGGCCCCGGCCCCGGCGCCCTCCTTATCAGTGGCGCGGGCCTCGGCGGGCAGCGCGACCAGCAGGCGGCCCGGGAGCGTGAGGGGCCGCCGGTCGTCGAGCGGTTGCCAGCCGATGCGGTAACGCCAGGCGTCGAGCGCCGCCTGGTCGCTCAGCCGGGACCGCCACGACGACAGCAGCGGAACCACCTCGCTGAGCGGCGCGTCGGCGTCCGCGCCCAGCGTCGCCGTCAGCGTGTCCAGGTCGGCCTTCTCGACCGCGGTCCAGAACTCCGCCTCCGCCGGGCCGGTGGCCGCCTCCGCGACGGGCCCGGTCCGGGGCTCGACCCAGTAGCGGGTGCGCTGGAACGCGTACGTGGGAAGGTCGACGCGGCTCGCTCCCCGTCCGGCGAACAGCCCCCGCCAGTCCACCTCCGCGCCGTGGACGTAGCCCTGGGCGAGCGAGAGCAGCATCCGCTCCGGGCCGCCCTCCTCGCGGCGCAGGGTGCCGATGACGGCGGCCGAGCCCTCGGCGGCCTCGACGGTGGCCTCGATGGCGGCGGCCAGCACGGGGTGCGGGCTCACCTCCACGAACAGCCGGTGGCCGCTGGTGAGCAGCGCCCGGGTGGCCGCTTCGAGCTGTACGGTCTCGCGCAGGTTGCGCGCCCAGTAGGCGGCGTCGAGCCCAGCGGTGTCGAGGGGTTCGCCGGTGACGGTCGAGTGGAAGACGATCCGCGAGGTGCGCGGCCGGATGGGGGCGAGGATCCGGAGCAGTTCGTCGTGGATCTCCTCGACCTGCGCGGAGTGCGAGGCGTAGTCCACCGGGATCAGCTTCGCCCGTACCTCCTCCGCCTCGCATTGGGCCAACAGCTCGCGCAGCGCCTCCGGTTCGCCGGAGACGACCACCGCGCCGGGGCCGTTGACGGCCGCCACGGAGATACGGCCGTCCCAGACGGCGATCCGCTCCCGCACGTCCTCGACCGGGAGCGACACGGACATCATGCCGCCGTGCCCGGCCAGCCCACGGGCGATGGCCTGCGAGCGCAGCGCCACCACCCGCGCCCCGTCCTCCAACGACAGCGCACCCGCCACCACCGCAGCCGCGATCTCCCCCTGCGAATGCCCCACCACAGCGGCAGGCACCACACCACACGCCCGCCACACCTCCGCCAACGACACCATCACCGCCCACAACGCCGGCTGCACCACATCCACCCGCCCCAGCGCCCTCCCATCCCCCAGCACATCCGCCAACGACCAGTCCACAAACCCCGACAGCGCCGCCTCACACTCCGCCAGCCGACCCGCGAACACCGGCGACGACTCCAGCAACTCCACCGCCATCCCCACCCACTGCGACCCCTGCCCCGGAAACACGAACACCGGACGGGCATCGG
>NZ_BAAAIF010000170.1:0-5309 GCF_039525925.1 Streptomyces javensis
GTCAAACCATTCGACGCACCATCCTGATTCACCGCACTACCCCGCACCACCGCCAACACCCGATGCCCAAGCCGCTCCGCATCCGACAACCGCTCCACCACCAGCACGCCCGCGCCCTCGGAGAAGCCGGTCCCGTCCGCAGCGGCCGCGAACGCCCTGCAACGGCCGTCCTTCGACATCCCGCGCTGGCGCGAGAAGCCGACGAAGATACCGGGGTTGGCCATGACGGTCACACCTCCGGCCAGCGCCATCGAGCACTCGCCCAGCCGCAGCGCCTGTACGGCCAAGTGCAACGCCACCAAGGACGACGAACACGCCGTATCCACCGCGACCGACGGGCCCTCGAAGCCAAGCGCGTACGACACCCGCCCCGACAGGACGCTCGCCGAGGTGCCCGTGCCCATGACCGCCTCGAGCTCCTCGGGGACCCGCGCTCCGGAGCCGTAGCTGTGGTACGTCACCCCGGAGAAGACGCCGATGTCCTTGCCCCGCAACGCGGTCGGGTCG
Source organism: Streptomyces javensis (assembly GCF_039525925.1). Classification (NCBI taxonomy): domain Bacteria; kingdom Bacillati; phylum Actinomycetota; class Actinomycetes; order Kitasatosporales; family Streptomycetaceae; genus Streptomyces; species Streptomyces javensis. The sequence continues at coordinate 508 of NZ_BAAAIF010000170.1, forward strand.
ATCCCGGCGCGTTCGAACGCCTCCCAGGAGGTCTCGAGCATGATGCGCTGCTGCGGATCCATCGCCAGCGCCTCACGCGGCGAAATCCCGAAGAAGCCCGCGTCGAACTCCCCCGCATCGTGGAGAAAGCCACCCTCGCGGACATAGCTGGTGCCCGGATGATCCGGATCCGGATGGAAGAGGTTCTCCAGATCCCAGCCACGGTCCTCCGGAAACCCACCGATGGCGTCACCGCCGGACACCACCAGGTCCCACAGCTCCTCCGGCGTGGTCACCCCACCCGGCAACCGGCACGCCATCCCCACGATCGCGATCGGCTCCGACAGGCCACGGCGTATGTCGGCGTTCTCCCGCTCGAGCCGCTCGTTCTCCATGAGCGTGACACGCAGCGCTTCGACGACCTTCGCTTCGGGAGTGGTCATCCCGGCCTCCGCATTCCGAACCGACATTACTTCCCGGCCTTGCTCATGGCTCGTTGCACCAGACTGGCGACATCCATATCGGCGATCGCGGCAGCGGGTCGCCCGTCCGCCACCTCCCCCTCCGCCCGCCGCGCCACGTCGGGCTCCCGGGCCAGCGCCATGAGGGTGTCGAGGATGCCCAGCTCCTGGAAGCGGCTCAGTGGTGTGCCGGCCAGCGCCCGGCGCAGCTCCTCCTCACCCACCGCGAGGCTCTGCGCGGGTGGGGCATCCGAACAGAGCTTCGTCCGCAAGTGGCGCATCAGTGCGGTGGGCGTCGGATAGTCGAAGACCAGCGTGGCCGGGAGCCGTATCCCGGTGTGGTTGGCCAGCCGGTTGCGCAGTTCCACCGCCGTGAGGGAGTCGAAGCCGATTTCGTTGAACGCCAGGTCCGGCCCGATGGCATGGGCGGAGGCGTGGCCCAGTACCCGAGCCGCCTCGCGGCAGACCAGGTCGAGCAGGATCCGCTCCTGCTCCTCGGGCGTGGCCCTGGTCAGGCGCTGGGTGAAGGCATCCAGATCGGCGGCCGTCCGCGCGATGCGCCGGCTCTGCCGGACGAGGCCACGGAGCAACGGTGGCACCGGTGGCACCGGTCCGGTGGCGGCGGCCTGGGTCCGCAGTGCGTCCAGATCCAGCTTCATCGGAAGCACCACCGACTGGGGCATGCGCAGCGCGGTGTCGAACAGCGCCCCGCCTTCGCCCTCCGACAGCCCGCTCACTCCCCCGCGCGCCATGCGCTGCTGGTCGGCGTCAGTCAGGTGGCCGGTCAGCCCGACCCCCGCACCCTGTGCCCAGAGTCCCCAGCCCAGGGAGATGCCCGGGAGCCCCTCGGCGCGGCGCCGATGTGCCAAGGCGTCCAGGAAGGCGTTGGCCGCCACATAGCTCCCCTGCCCCGAGCTGCCGAGCGTCCCCGCGGCCGAGGAGAACAGGACGAAGGCCGCCAGATCCAGATGCCGGGTCAGCTCGTGCAGATGGAGTGCGGCGTCCACCTTCGGGGCGAAGACCGTGTCCAGCCGCTCCCTGGTCAAGGCGGTGATCACACCGTCGTCCAGCGCTCCCGCACTGTGCACCACGCCGGTCAGTGGCGCGTCTTCGGGCAGCGAGGACAGCAACCCCGCCAGGGCGTCCCGGTCCGCGACATCGCAGGCGGCGATCCGTACTCGTGCGCCGAGCGAGGTCAGTTCCCGCTCCAGCTCGGCGGCGCCGGCGGCCTGGGGTCCGCTTCGGCTGGTCAGCACCAGATTCCGTACGCCGTGCTCGGTCACCAGGCGCCGGGCCGCCACCTTGCCCAGCGATCCGGTGCCACCCGTGATGAGGACGGTGCCGTTCGGGTCGAGTCGGCGCGGCAGAGTGAACACGTTCTTGCCGATGTGCTGCGCCCGGCTCATGAAGCGGAACGCGGCCGGAGCGCGCCGGATGTCCCATACGGTCACCGGTGGCGGGGTCAGCACCCCCTTCTCGAAGAGGTCGACCAGCTCGGTCAGCATCCGCTGGATGCGCTCGCCACCGGCCTCGGCCAGGTCAAACGCCCGATAGGCCACGCCGGGGTGCTGAGCGCCCACCTCTTCGGCGTCCCGGATATCGCTCTTGCCCATCTCGATGAACCGGCCGCCCCTGGGCAGCAACCGGAGTGAGGCGTCCACGAAGTCTCCGGCGAGGGCGTCCAGCACCACATCGAAGCCACGGCCGCCCGTCAACTCGAGAAACCGCTGCTCGAACTCCAGCGTCCGGGAGTTGGCCAGCCGTCCGTCCGGGACACCGGCGGCGCGTGCGGCGTCCCACTTGGTCGGACTGGCCGTTCCGTAGACCTCGGCGCCCCAATGCCGCGCCAGCTGCACCGCGGCCATGCCCACGCCACCGGCGGCCGCATGGATGAGGACCGACTGCCCGCGCTCCAGCCGTGCCAGGTCCCGCAGCCCGAAGTAGGCGGTGAGGAATACGCAGGGGACCGCCGCGGCCTGCTCGAAGGACCACCCCTCGGGCATGTGGACGAGGGTGAGGCAGTCGGCGACGGCGATGGGGCCGCCCGCGCCCTCGAAGAGCCCCATGACCCTGTCCCCCGGAGCGAAGCGGGTGACACCCGGACCGACCTCCGTGACCACGCCCGCGCCCTCGTTGCCGATGCTGATCTCGCCGGGGTACATGCCCAGCGCCATGAGCACATCGCGGAAGTTGAGTCCCGCGGCGCGTGTCTCGATCCGGACATGGCCGGATGGCAGGGGCGCCAAGGCGTTCGGCGACGGCAGCAGCGCCAGGCCCTCCAGCGTCCCCGGGCCGCGGGTGCCCAGCTGCCACGCGGGTTCTCCCTCGGGCGCCACCAGCGCCTCATCGGCCGTCGCCCGGGTCAGACGGCGTTGGTGGCAGACGCCCGCGCGTAGTGCGAGCTGTGGTTCGTCTCCGGCGAGCAGGGCGGGGAGAAGGGTGGGCAGGGCCTTGGTGGAGGCCGGTGTGTCGTCCGCGTCGAGGAGAAGGATCCGCCCGGGGTTCTCCGACTGCGCGGTGCCGACCAGCCCCCAGGCCGCGGCGACCGCCGGATCGACCGGGTCGGTCTCCCGCACACCTACGGCACCCCGCGTCAGCATCACCAGACGTGAGTCCTCCAGCGTGGGCTCGGTCAGCCACGTCCGCAGCACGTCCAGCACCTGGCCGGTCAGCTCATGCGCACGGGCCGCGCTGGTGTCGTCGCTCACGGCCAGGCCGGGGCCGATTTCGTACAGCAGCACCGGAGGCGACCCGACCGACGCGTCGGTGCGAGCGGCCAACTGCCGTACGTCCTGCGCGGTGTGTACGGAGACGGTGTCAAGCGGTACGTCGGCGGCGTCGACCCGCAGCTGCTCCCACCCTACGAGGAACATCTGGTCGGTCGAGGTCCGTGTGGCGGCGTCCAGCAGCGCCGCCGGCATCGGCCGCGAGACCAACGACTCGACCACCGCCACCGCCGCCCCGCTCGGATCAGCCAGCCGCAGGCCCACGCCGTCCTTGCCGTTGGGTGTGATACGTACGCGCAGTGCCGAAGCGCCGGAGGCGTGCAGGGACACTCCGCGATAGGCGAACGGCAACGCGGGCCCCACCTGGTCATCAATGCGGTCGCGGAACGCGGTGGCGTGCAGGGCCGCGTCGAGCAGTGCGGGATGCAGCCCGAACGCCGTGGCTTCGGCCGACAGCTCCTCCGGCAGTGCCACCTCGGCGTAGAGCTCGTCGCCCCGCGTCCACGCGGCCCGCAGACCACGGAAGGCCGGGCCGTATCCGTATCCGCTCGCCTCCAGCTCCTCGTAGATGCCGCGCACCCGCTCCTCCGGAACCGCCACCGCCCCGGTGGGAGGCCACTGCATCAGGTCCGCGTCCAGCTCATCATCGGGGGTGCTCTGGGCAAGGGTGCCGCTGATGTGGCGGGTCCAGGGGGTGTCGGTGCCGCCGTCCTGGCCGCGTGAGTGCACTGCCACCGGGCGTCGGCCGGAATCGTCCGCCACGCCGACACTCACCCGCAGCCGCACACCGTCGCGCTCGGGCAGGGTGAGCGGTGCTTCGACGACGAGCTCTTCGACGAGACCACAGCCGACCTCGTCACCGGCGCGGACCGCCAGCTCCACGAATGCCGCCCCGGGCAGCAGCACCGTGCCCGCCGCCGCGTGGTCGGCCAGCCACGGATGCGTACGCAGCGACAGGCGGGAGGTGAACAACAAGCCCCCCGACTCGGGCAGTTCGGTGACGGCGCCCAGCATCGGGTGGTCGGCCCGCGCGAGCCCCAGCGCCGTCGCGTCCACGGATTCGCCTCGCCGTCCCAGCCAGTAGTGCTCACGCTGGAAGGCGTAGGTCGGCAGATCCAGCGCGGCGTGTGCGGGGATGTCGCCGACCAGGGCGGTCCAGTTCACGGGGACACCGCGTACGTACGCCTCGGCCAGGGAGGTGAGCACACGGCGCATGCCCCCCTCATCCCGGCGGAGCGTCCCGGTCACGACGACCGGTCCGGCATCCACCTGCTCTGCCGCCGCCTCGATGCTCATCGTCAGCACCGGATGCGCACTCACCTCAACAAACGCGGCAAAGCCATCCTCGATCAACCGGTCGATGGACGGGGCGAACCGGACGGTGCTCCGCAGGTTGCGGTACCAGTACCCGGCATCCAGCTCAGCCGTGTCCAGCCACTCCGCCTCCACCGTGGAGAAGAACGGAATACGAGAGGACACCGGCCGGACCCGCGACAACGACCGGGCCAGCTCCTCCTCGATCGCCTCCACCTGCGCCGTATGCGAGGCATAGTCCACATCAACCCACCGCGCCCGCACCCCCACGCCCTCACACTCCGCCACCAGCTCCCGCAACACCTCCGGCTCACCAGCCACC
>NZ_BAAAIF010000171.1:0-5269 GCF_039525925.1 Streptomyces javensis
GCGGCGGGGTGCCCGGGCGCGGCGGCCCGGCCGCCGAGGGCCGCCTGGGCTCGGCCCGCTTCGGCTCGGCCCGCTCCTGGGGCTCCCCGGGGCGGGCGGGCCGCTCGGGCGTCTCCGGCCGACGCGTGGGCTCGGGCGACCGCCGGGGCGGCTCAGCGGCCTTCTCGGGCGTGTCGGACTTCGCCTCTCGTCCCGCCTTCGCCTCTTGTCCGGCCCTCGCCTCTTGTCCGGCCTTCGCCGACTGCTCGGTCTTCGCGTCCCGCTCGGCCGGTCGCGGCGTTTCGGCCGACCGGTGCGGCGTTTCGGCCGACTGCTGTCGCGGCGTGTCGGCGGACTGCCGTGGCGTTTCGGCCGGCTGTGGCGGCGTGTCGGCCTGTCGTCGGTTTTCGGCCGACTGTGCGCTCTCGGGCTTCTCCGGGGTGTCGTCGGTCGTCATCGGCCTCACGCCCGGAACACATGGCGGCGGATCGCGGCCGCGTTGGAGAAGATCCGGATACCGAGCACGACCACGACTCCGGTCGACAGCTGGGCACCGACGCCCAGCTTGTCACCGAGGAAGACGATCAGTGCGGCCACCACCACATTGGACAGGAACGATACGACGAAGACCTTGTCGTCGAAGATCCCGTCCAGCATCGCCCGGAAGCCCCCGAAGACCGCGTCGAGTGCCGCCACGACGGCGATCGGCAGATAGGGCTCGACCACCGTCGGCACCACGGGTCGGACCACAAGTCCGACCACGACTCCCACGATGAGCCCCAATACGGCGATCACGATGTGCCCTTCCCTGTGTCGGCGTCACCCTTGCCGGAACCACCGGCTATCGGTTCCGCGGTGCGTACGATCAGGCTCGGCGCGGCCGGAAGCCGGAGCGAGTCCTGGGCGGAGATGCTCGTACGGATGTCATAGTTCTGCTGCAACACATGCAGGTACTGTCCGTCCGCACTGTTCTGGAAAGCGGTGCTCAGCCGCTGCCCGTCCCCCACCGCGAGCACCGTATACGGCGGAGCCAGCGGCTTGTTGTCGACCAGTATGGCGTCTCCCGCGGCCCTGATCGCCGAGAGCGCCGTCAGCCGCTGCCCGTTGATCGAGACGGCCTCCGCGCCCGACTCCCACAGGCCGTTGACGACACGCTGCATGTCGTGGTCGCGCACCCGGCCGGTGTCGGAGAAGTCGGCGCTCTCCCGTGGTCCCCCGCCGCCGCCCGCAGCGCCCTTGGCGTCGTCGACCACCAGCTTCACCCCGGGGCCCGTCACCTCGTTGGCCCCCGAGAGCAGCGCCACCAGATCGGCCCTGGCCCCGCCGTGCTTCTCCAGCGCCTGCCGCTGCTTCTCCCCGACCTCGCCGCGGAGCTTGTCCACGCTCCGGGCGAGCTTGTCCGCGTTCGAGTTCCCCGTCTCGATGCGATCGATCAGCTCTCCCCGCTCCTTGGCCAGCGTCGGCGCCGATATCCGCGCCTCGGCGGCACCGATGGTGATGACGACCGCGACCAGGACGAGACCGAAGGCCAGCCCCAATTTGGCCCGCACGGTGCGCGGCAGGCCCGAGCGACCGGTCTCTCCGCGCCGCGCGGCGGCCTCGGCGTAGCCGTCGTCAAGGCTGTGGTCCATCACATTGGTCAGCAGCGACATGGACGCGTCGAGGCGCGGGCGCGGGCGCGGCGATGCTGTGCTCCGAACGGGGGGCTGCTGCGACATGCCGCACATCGTCGCACGTGGGGGCCGCCGCCACCGAATGGCCCCTCCGGCGTGCCGGATCCGGGCCCTCGGGACGGCGGCCCCACCCGCTCAGACGTGCTCGGGCGGCCCCGGGATCAGCGCCCCGCGCTGTCCACGACGCTGGACCACTCGTCCAGCAGGGCCTGCGCGGACGCGTCGTCCGGGCCCTCCGCCCACAGATGGGTGACCGCCTCGGCCGGGTCGGGCAGCACCATGACCCACCGCCCGTCGGTCTCCACGACCCGCACCCCGTCGGTGGTGTCCACCGAACGGTCCCCCGCGGCCTCCACCACATGCCGCATGACCAGGCCCTTGACCGCCCAGGGGGTGGCCAGATCACGCCGCTGGACATGCGCCCGCGGAATGCGCGCATCGATCTGGCTCAGCGTCAGCTGAGTGCGCGCCACCAGCCCGATCAACCGGACGAAGGCCGCCGTGCCGTCGAAGACGCTGCTGAACTCGGGGATGATGAACCCGCCGCGCCCGTCCCCACCGAAGATGGTGGACTCCGACCGGGCGACCCGGGTCAGATCGTCCGCCGCGGTGGTCGTCCACTCCACCTGTGTGCCGTGGTACGCCGCCACCTGCTCGGCGATACGGGTCGTGGTCACCGGAAGCGCCACCCGCCCGCTGCGCCGCTCCGCGGCCACCAGGTCCAGCATCACCAGCAGCGCCCGGTCGTCCTCCACGATCCGGCCCCGCTCGTCGACCAGCGAGAACCGCTCACCGACCGGGTCGAACCGCACTCCGAACGCGGCACGCGCCGAGGCGACGATCTCGCCGAGCCGGGCCAGCCCCGATCGGCGGGCGTCGGCGGTCTCCGTCGGACGCGACTCGTCCAGGCCGGGGTTGATGGTCAGCGCGTCCACCCCGAGGCGGCCCAGCAGGCTGGGCAGCACCAGCCCGGCGCTGCCGTTGGCGGCGTCCACGACGACCTTCAGGCCGGATTCGGCGATGCCGCTGATGTCCACGGCGCGCAGCAGCGAGCCCGTGTACGAGTCGAAGACGCTCGACGGGAAGCTGAGGTCACCGATCTCGCCCGGGAACGCCCTGCGGTACTCCTGGCGGGCGTACACCCGGTCCAGCTTCCGCTGACCGCCCGCGGACAGATCGGCGCCCCGCTCGTCGAAGAACATGATGTCGACCGAGTCGGGCACCCCGGGCGAGGTCCGAATCATGAAGCCGCCGGCGCTGCCACGCGCGGTCTGCTGCCGGGCCACTGGCAGCGGCACGTTCTCCAGGTCGCGTACGTCGATCGCGCTGGTCTGTAGGGCGGAGATCATCGCCCGCTTGAGCGCCCGCGCGCCCCTGGAGTGATCACGCGCCGTGGTGACCGTGGAGCCCTTCTTGAGGGTCGTGGCGTACGCCCCGGCGAGCCGCACCGCGAGCTCCGGGGTGATCTCCACATTGAGGATGCCGGAGACACCGCGGGCGCCGAACAGATGGGCCTGCCCCCGGGACTCCCAGATCACCGAGGTGTTGACGAACGCCCCCGCCTCGATGGTCTTGAACGGATAGACCCGGACATTGCCCTGGACGATCGATTCCTCGCCGATCAGACACTCATCGCCGATGACGGCCCCGTCCTCGATCCGGGCGGCGCGCATGATGTCGGTGTTCTTGCCGATGACACAGCCGCGCAGATTGCTCTGCTGACCGACGTACACATTGTCGTGCACCACCGCCTTGTGGAGGAAGGCGCCGCTCTTCACCACGACATTGGAGCCGACGACGGTGTGCTCACGGATCTCGGCACCGGCCTCCACCTTGGCGTAGTCGCCGATGTAGAGCGGACCCCGGAGCACGGCCTCCGGATGCACATCCGCCCCTTCGGCGACCCATACACCGGGCGAGATCTCGAATCCGTCGAGCTCGACGTCGACCTTGCCCTCGAGGACGTCCGCCTGGGCCTTCACATAACTCTCATGGGTGCCGACGTCCTCCCAGTAGCCCTCGGCGACATAGCCGAAGATGGGCTTGCCTTCCTTCATCAGCTGGGGGAAGACATCTCCGGACCAGTCGACCGGGACATCGGGATCGACATAGTCGAAGACCTCGGGCTCCATGACATAGATGCCGGTGTTGACGGTATCCGAGAAGACCTGGCCCCAGGTGGGCTTCTCCAGGAAGCGCTCGACCTTTCCGCCCTCGTCGACGATGGTGATACCGAACTCGAGCGGATTGGGAACACGGGTCAAGCAGACGGTGACAAGGGCGCCCTTTTCCTTATGGAAATTGATCAGATCCGTAAGGTCGAAATCCGTCAGGGCATCACCCGAGATCACCAGGAAGGTGTCGTCCTTGAGTGCTTCCTCCGCGTTCTTGACGCTTCCCGCGGTGCCGAGTGGCTTCTCCTCATTCGCGTACGTGAGCTCCATGTCGAGCTCCTCGCCGTCACCGAAGTAGTTCTTGACCAGGGAGGCGAGGAACTGGACTGTCACCACGGTCTCGCTGAGACCATGCCGCTTGAGCAGCCGCAGCACATGTTCCATGATCGGCCGGTTGGCCACGGGAAGCAGCGGTTTGGGCATGGTCGAGGTCATCGGGCGCAGACGAGTCCCCTCGCCCCCTGCCATCACGACGGCCTTCATATCGGAAGCGTCCTCCTTGAAGAGTCGACGGTCATGCCGACCGCGCACGCCCGATGGCCCTTACGCGTGAAGTCGCTACGGGCCCCGGCCTCTATGGACGCCGCTACGGCGAGCTCAGTCGGCCGCGGTGTCCGCCCTGACGAGTCGGCGGACCTGAACCACGTAGAGGACTCCTGCCCACCAATAGAGTGTTGTACCCCATCCGGCGAACGCCCATCCGAAAATAGCGGCGGTCGTGTGAAGCCAGCCACTTCCCTCACTCAGAAGGAGCAACGGGAAGGCATACATCAGGTTGAAGGTGGCCGCCTTGCCGAGGAAGTTCACCTGCGGCGGCGGATAGCCGTGGCGCCGGAGGATGCCCACCATCACCAGCAGGACCAGCTCTCGTGCGAGAAGGGCCGCGGGGAGCCAGAGGGGCAGGATCTCGCGCCAGGTGAGACCGACAAGGGTCGACAGTATGTAGAGGCGGTCGGCCGCCGGGTCGAGAAGCCGGCCGAGACGGCTGATCTGGTTCCAGCGACGGGCCAGCTTCCCGTCGAGATAGTCGCTGATACCGCTGAGCGCCAGCACCAGCAACGCCCAGCCGTCGCTGTTGGGCCCGCCGAACTCGGGCCGGAGGATCAGCCACAGGAAAAGCGGCACGCCGACGAGGCGCGCAGCGCTGAGGATGTTCGGGATGGTGAGCACACGGTCCGTCTGGACGCGTGTCTCCTGTACCTCCACCCGGGAGCCTCCCGTGAGAACAGGCCGATGATGCTCCATGACTCTACCGGTAGGCCCGCACAGGCCCCGCACCGGGGCGTAGTGGACATGGGCACAAAAAACCCCGAGGGGAATGAATTTCCCATCGGGGTCTTTTGAAGAATTGTTCGGCGGCGTCCTACTCTCCCACAGGGTCCCCCCTGCAGTACCATCGGCGCTGAAAGGCTTAGCTTCCGGGTTCGGAATGTAACCGGGCGT
>NZ_BAAAIF010000172.1:0-5253 GCF_039525925.1 Streptomyces javensis
CCCCGGGTGGGGTGATGGTGTCGGTGCAGGCCGCCGAGGCCGACGTCTTGCCGTTGCTGGCCGGTCGTGAGGCCGAGGTGAGTGTGGCGGCGGTCAATGGTCCGTACTCGACCGTGATCTCCGGGGCGGAAAAGGCGGTGACGGAGGTCGCTGGGCAGTTTGAGGCTCAGGGGGTCAAGACCAAGCGGCTGCGCGTCTCGCACGCCTTCCATTCGCCGTTGATGGAGCCGATGCTGGCGGAGTTCCGGCGGGTGGCCGAGGGGCTGTCGTACGCGCCCCCGCGCATCCCCGTCGTATCGAACCTGACGGGTCTGATCGCGGACGCCGAGACGCTGTGCTCCGCCGAGTACTGGGTACGGCACGTCCGCGAGACCGTGCGCTTCGCCGACGGCGTGGCGGCCCTCGCGGAGGCCGGTGTGACGACCTCCCTGGAGCTGGGCCCGGACGGGGTGCTGTCCGGCATGGGACAGGAATGCGCGCCGGACGTCGAGTTCGCCTCCGCACTGCGCGGCGGCCGAGGAGAGCGCGCCACGCTTCAGGAGGCATTGGCCCGCATCTTCGTTCGTGGCGTCCCGGTGGACTGGACGGCGTTGCTCGCGCCGACGCCCGTACGCCACGTGGAGCTGCCGACCTACGCCTTCCAGCGGAAGCGGTACTGGCTCGAGGCCGGTGGGGCGGCGGGCAACGTGGCCTCGGCAGGGCTCCGGTCGGAGGAACATCCCCTGCTCGGTGCCGCCGTGAGGCTGCCCGACTCCGACGGATGCCTGTTCATCGGCCGACTGTCCGCACGTACCCACGCCTGGTTGGCCGACCACGCCGTGCTGGGCTCGGTGGTGGTGCCGGGGACGGCCTTCGTGGATCTGGCGCTGCATGCCGGTGGCCGCTTCGGCTGTGACCAGGTGGACGACCTGGTGCTGGAAGCGCCCCTGGTCCTTCCCGAACGCGGGGCGATCCAGCTCCAGGTGATGGTGGCCGGAGCCGATGACGACGGCCGCCGACCCGTCACCGTCCACTCCCGACGGGAATCCGCTGATGAGGACGGGCCCTGGACGCGCCACGCCACCGGCGTCCTCCTGACCAGGGCCGAGGTGCCGGAGACGGCGATCTCGGCCGAGGTGAGCGTGTGGCCGCCCGTGGATGCTCAGGCGATCGACATCAGCGGCATGTACGAGCGCTTCGCGCTGGGCGGGCTCGCATACGGGCCGGCGTTCCAGGGGGTGCGGGCCGCCTGGCGGCGCGAAGGCGAGGCGTTCACCGAGGTGTTCGCCGAGGTGGCACTGGCCGAGGAGCAGAGGTCAGATGCGGCGCGCTTCCGTGTGCACCCGGCGTTGCTCGACGCCGCCCTTCATATGGCGGGGCCCGGTGGCCTGGTGGCCTCGGACGCCGAGCAGATCCGCTTGCCATTCGCCTGGAACGGGGTGTCGGTGCCCATCCCCGGCGCGACCACGGTCCGCGTACGACTTGCGGCGGCCGGGTCCGACGGCCTGTCGCTCGCCGTGGCCGATGAGACGGGCCGGTTGATGGCCTCGGTGGCAGAGCTGGTGACACGCCCGGTCTCCGCCGAGCAGATCAACGCCGCGCGCGGCACCTCCCATGAGTCGCTGTACCGACTGCGGTGGAACGCCATGCCGCTCCCTGCCGACGCGCCGTCCACCGCCCGCTGTGCGGTGATCGGTGCAGAGGACAGCGCGCTGGCCACGGCGCTGCGGTCGGCGGGCTGGCAGGTGCGAACGCATCCTGATCTGGAGGCCCTTGCCCGAGCCAGTGGCGAGGGTGAACCCCTGCCGGAGTGGGTGCTGTCGGCCTCGGCGACCGGCACCGGTGGCGACGCCCACCAGGGTCTGCGTGGCGCGGCGCACCAGGCGTTGGAGCGGGTGCAGCAGTGGTTGGCCGAGGAGCGGTTCGCCGGCTCCCGCCTGGTCATCACCACTCACGGCGCCGTGGCCACCACCTCCACCGAGGGCGTGGAGGACCTGGCAGGGGCGGCGGTATGGGGTCTGGTGCGGTCCGCGCAGGCCGAACACCCCGGCCGACTGCTCCTCCTCGATGCGGACGAACCCATCGAACTCGGCTCCGTTCCGCTGGCCGCCGCCCTCGCCTCGGGCGAGCCGCAGTTGGCCGTACGAAGCGGACGCGTACTCGCGGCGAGGCTGGTCCGAGCCGAGGCGGCGGCGGAGCAGGGCGCTTCGGCGACATGGCATCCCGAGGCTACGGTGCTCATCACCGGGGCCAGCGGCACCCTGGGCGGTCTGCTCGCGCGGCACTTGGTGGCCGACCACGGTGTACGGCATCTGGTGCTGCTCAGCCGCAGGGGCTCGGCGGCCGAGGGCGCGGCGGAGCTGGCCGATGATCTGGTCTCGGCCGGGGCGTCGGTGACCTGGGCGGCCTGTGATGTCGCCGACCGGGACGCCCTCGGCGCGGTGTTGTCGGACATCCCCGCGGCGCACCCACTCAAGGGTGTCGTCCACGCCGCCGCCGTGCTGGACGACGGTGTGATCGCGTCGTTGACTCCGGAGCGGCTGGACACCGTGCTGCGGTCGAAGGCGGAGGCGGCGCTAGCCCTGCATGAGCTGACGGCTGGGCTCGACCTGTCGGCGTTTGTGGTCTTCTCCTCGGTGGCGGGCATGTTCGGGGCCGCCGGGCAGGGCAACTACGCGGCCGCCAACGCCTTCCTCGACGCGTTGGCCGCACGGCGCCGGGCGCACGGCCTCCCCGGCCTGTCGCTGGCCTGGGGCCTGTGGGAGGAACGCAGCGGGATGACCGCGGGGCTGGCCGAGGTGGACAGGCGACGGATGGACCAGGTCGGCATCTCCGCCCTGTCGTCGGCCGAGGGGCTCGCACTGTTCGACGCCGCCTGTGCGAGCGATGGCCCCCCGGTCCTCGCCGCCGCACGGCTGAACACGGCGGTCCTGAGCTCCGCCGCACACGACGGCCTGGCGGAAATACCGCATGTGATGCGGGAGTTGGTGCGCGTGCCCGCTGGCCGGGTGGAGGCGGATTCCGCCGGAGCGGCCGGAGCGGCGGGGGCATTGCGGGCACGCCTGGACGGAGCCTCGTATGCGGAAGGCGAACGCCTGGTGCTGGACACGGTACGGCGCAATGTCGCCGCGGTGCTGGGCCACGGCGGTCCGGATACCGTGGAACCGGGCCGTGCGTTCAAGGACTTCGGCTTCGATTCGCTGACGGCGGTGGAATTGCGCAACCGGCTCGGCACGGTGACCGGACTGCGTCTGACCGCGACGCTGGTGTTCGACCACCCGACGCCGACCGCCCTGGCCCAGCACCTTCACCACGAGCTGACGCGGGACGCCGGATCCGCCGCCACCTCGGTGCCCGTGTCCGTGGGACTCGACCAGCTCGAAGCCGGTTTGTCGGCGATGACCTGGGAGGAGATCGGCCGCACGGATGTGGTGTCACGCCTGCGGGAGCTCTTGGCAAAGTACGGCGACGCACAGGAAGTCCCGAGCAGCAGCGCTGCTCTCGTCGACCAACTCGAATCGGCGACGGATGGCGAACTCTTCAAGATGGTGGACGAGGATCTCGGAATTCTCTGAAGCGATCTGAAGCAATACCCCTCCGCAATCCGCCGACAGCCTTGTGATTGGGAAAGCGCGATGAGCAACGAAGACAAACTCCGGGATTACCTCAAGCGAGTCATTGCCGAACTCCACCAGACGCGTCAGCGCCTCCAGGAAGCGGAGTCCGCGGACCACGAGCCGATCGCGATCGTGGCGATGAGCTGCCGCTACCCGGGCGGGCTGCGTTCGCCCGAGGAGCTGTGGCGGTCGGTGGCCGCCGGCCAGGACGCCATCTCGGGCTTCCCCGAGGACCGTGGCTGGGACGTGGCGGGGTTGTACGATCCCGACCCGGGCGCGGTCGGCAAGAGCTATGCGCGCGAGGGCGGATTCCTGCACGGCGCCGGTGAATTCGACCCGGCGTTCTTCGGGATGTCCCCCCGCGAGGCGCTCGCGACCGACCCCCAGCAGCGGCTGCTGCTGGAGACGGCTTGGGAGGCGTTCGAGCGGGCCGGTATCGACCCGGAGTCGGTGCGGGGCAGCAAGACCGGTGTCTTCACCGGTGTGATGTACCACGACTACGGCACCGGTCTGACCTCGCTGCCCGCGGGTGTGGAGGGCTATCTGGGCAATGGCACCGCGGGCAGTATCGCCTCCGGTCGGGTGGCCTACACCCTGGGCCTCGAGGGTCCGGCGGTCACTGTTGACACGGCGTGCTCCTCGTCCCTGGTGGCGCTGCACTGGGCCGGTCAGGCCCTTCGGCGCCAGGAGTGCACACTCGCCCTCGCGGGTGGTGTCACGGTGATGTCCACCCCCGGAACCTTCGTGGAGTTCAGCCGTCAGCGGGGTCTGGCGGCTGACGGTCGGTGCAAGCCTTTCGCGGCGGCCGCCGATGGCACGGGCTGGGGCGAGGGTGTGGGCATGCTGCTGCTGGAGCGGCTGTCGGACGCGCGCCGCAACGGTCACCCCGTGCTGGCGGTGGTACGCGGCTCCGCCATCAACCAGGACGGTGCGAGCAACGGCCTTACGGCGCCCAACGGCCCGTCTCAGCAGCGGGTGATCCGCCAGGCCCTGGCCGACGCGAAACTCTCCGCCAAGCAGGTGGACGCCGTCGAGGCGCATGGCACGGGTACCACGCTGGGCGATCCGATCGAGGCGCAGGCGCTGCTGGCCACGTACGGGCAGGAGCGGCCCGAGGAGCGGCCGCTGTGGCTCGGCTCGATCAAGTCCAACATCGGCCATACGCAGGCGGCGGCGGGTGTGGCGGGCGTCATCAAGATGGTGCAGGCGATGCGGCACGGGCTGCTGCCGCAGACCCTGCATGTCGATGAGCCGTCGCCCCACGTGGACTGGACGGCGGGCGGGGTCAGGCTGCTCACCGAGGCCACGCCGTGGCCGGAGGGCGACGAGCCCCGCCGGGCGGGAATCTCGTCCTTCGGAATCAGCGGCACCAACGCACACATCATCCTGGAGCAGGAGCCTCCGGCCGACCCGGAGAGCGAAGCGCCGGAGGAGACGGGGCAACTGCCATCCGGCATCGTGCCGTGGCTGGTCTCGGGGAAGTCCGAGAGCGCGCTGCGTGCCCAGGCCGAAGGGCTGCTCGGCCACCTGGAGACGCGGCAGGAGACGACCCTCATTGATGTCGGGTTCTCCCTGGCGACGACGCGTAGTGCGTTTGAGCATCGTGCGGTGGTGTTGGGGTCCGATCGTGGGGCTTTGGTTGAGGGTTTGGGTGCGG
>NZ_BAAAIF010000173.1:0-5166 GCF_039525925.1 Streptomyces javensis
CACCAGCGCGGCGCCCGCCTACGCCCTGCCCTTCGAGGTGCCGGACGCGCCCGCCGCGGTGCGGCTCGCGGCCGAGCTGGAGAACCGGGTCGCCGCCGTCTACGCCGACCTCGTACGGGCCTCGACCGGATCCCTGCGCCGCCAGGCGGCGGGCGCGCTGCGGGAGGCGGCGGTCCGGGCGGTGCGCTGGCGGGGCGGCGGCGTAGCCTTCCCTGGGCTCACCGAACGCGCCGCACCGGCCACTCCGTCGGCGTCGCCGAGCGGTGGGTCGGACGGGGTGTGACGTCATTGATGGTGGAGGGGACAGCTCAGGCATGGCATCGGCACCACGGCCCGACGGCCGCGATACGGACCGCGTCCCCGTGCCGAAGCGGCTTCTGGACGCGCTGAGCGACGACCCCGCGAGCGCCGTGCGGAGCTGGCTGGACGCCCTTCCCGGGACGGCCGAGCGCCGCCTGGCGGCCTGGGAGCTGACCCTGGAGCGGGTCGCGACACCCGGGGGGCGGCACGGGCTCGTCGCACTCGTACGGCAGGCGGACGGCACCCCGGCGGCGCTGAAGTTCCCGGTCCCCGGCCCGGACGCGGACCGTGAGCGGGCCGCCCTCGCGCACTGGAACGGCTGGGGCGCGGCCCGGCTGCTGCGCGCCGACCCGGACACCGGTGCGCTGCTGCTCGAGCGGTTGCACGGCGCGGTGTCGCTGCGCTCGCTGCCCGAGCCGAAGGCGCTGCTCGAGGCGGCCGGCACGGTGCGGCGGCTGTGGGTGCCGCCGCCCGAGGGGCATCCGTTCGCGTCGGTCACCGGACGTACCGAGGAGGAGCGCGAGATCCTGCGGGTGCTCGGCACCGGAGGCTGGGCGGCGGACGCCCGCCCGCTCGTCGACGAGGCGCTGGAGCTGCGGGCCGCGCTGCCCGCCGAACCGCCCGAGGAGGTGCTGCTGCACGGCGCCTTCCGGCAGGGGAAGGTGCTGGCCGGGGAGCGCGCGCCCTGGCTCGCGGTGGGTCCGGCGCCGGTCGTGGGCGAGCGCGCGTACGACCTGGCGCGGCTGGTGCTCGACCGCTGTGAGGACCTGGCCGCGGGCCCCGGCCCCGCCGCGGCCGCGCGCCGCCGGGTCGCCAAGCTGGCGGACTCCCTGGACGTCGACCGCGACCGGGTGCGCGGCTGGTCCCTCTACCGCGCCGTCGAGACGGGCCTGCGCCACGCGGCGGCGGGCGATCACCGGCGCGCGGAGCTGCTGCTGGAGTTCGCGGGCTGGCTCTGACGGGGTACCCGGACCGGCCGGGTGCGGCCTTCGTCCCGCGCCTACGCGGCGTGGGGGGCGGGGCGCGGGCTTCGCCGCCCGGCGCCGCGCCCCCGGCGCCGCCGTGGCCGTCAGTCGGTGGCGGCCGTGAGGCGGGCGATGGCCTCGTCGATGGGGAGGTCCTCGCGCTCGCCCGTACGGCGGTCCTTCAGCTCGACGACGCCGTCCTTCGCGCCGCGGCCCACCACCAGGATGGTCGGGACGCCGATCAGCTCGGAGTCGGTGAACTTCACGCCCGGGGAGACACCGGCGCGGTCGTCGACCATGACGCGCAGGCCCGCCGCGCCCAGCTTCTCCGCGAGGTCCAGGGCCATCTCGGTCTGGAGGGCCTTGCCCGCCGCGACGATGTGGACGTCGGCCGGGGCGACCTCGCGGGGCCAGCAGAGCCCGGACTCGTCGTGGGTCTGCTCGGCGAGGGCGGCGACGGCACGGGAGACGCCGATGCCGTACGAGCCCATCGTGACCCGGGCCGGCTTGCCGTTCTGGCCGAGGACATCGAGCTGGAAGGCGTCGGCGTACTTGCGGCCGAGCTGGAAGATGTGGCCGATCTCGATCGCCCGGTCCAGCTCGATGCCCGCACCACAGCGGGGGCAGGGGTCTCCCGGCTCGACCACGACGACGTCCAGGTACTCGTCGACCTCGAAGTCACGGCCGCAGACCACGTTGCGCGCGTGGGTGTCGGCCTTGTTGGCGCCGGTCACCCAGGCGGTGCCGGGGGCGATCCGCGGGTCGGCGATGTAGCGGAAGGACTTGCCCGCCAGGCCCTGCGGGCCGACGTAGCCGCGCACCAGCTCGGGACGGCCCTCGAAGTCCTCGGCCGTGACGAGCTCGACGACGGCCGGGGCCAGGTGCTCGCCCAGCTTGCCCAGGTCCACCTCGCGGTCGCCGGGGACGCCCACCGCGGTGATCTCGCCGTCGACCTTGACCAGGAGGTTCTTCAGGGTGGCGGAGGCCGGGACGCCGAGGTACTCGGCGAGGGACTCGATGGTCGGGGTGTCGGGGGTGTCCAGCTCCTCGAGGGGGCCGTGCGCGGCGCCCTCGACCGGCGGCACGGTCACCGTGACCGCCTCGGTGTTCGCGGCGTAGTCGCAGTTCGGGCAGTCGACGAAGGTGTCCTCGCCGGCCGCCGCCGGGGCCAGGAACTCCTCGGAGGCCGAGCCGCCCATCGCGCCGGAGACCGCGGAGACGATGCGGTAGTCC
The DNA here is from genome assembly GCF_039525925.1 of Streptomyces javensis. Classification (NCBI taxonomy): domain Bacteria; kingdom Bacillati; phylum Actinomycetota; class Actinomycetes; order Kitasatosporales; family Streptomycetaceae; genus Streptomyces; species Streptomyces javensis. The sequence goes on from NZ_BAAAIF010000173.1 coordinate 2,499, forward strand.
AGGCCGAGGCGCTGGAAGATCCGCTGGTACGCCTCGCGGTGCAGCCGGTAGGCCTCGGCGAGGCCCTCGTCGGTGGTGTCGAAGGAGTACGAGTCCTTCATCAGGAACTCGCGCCCGCGCAGCACACCGGAGCGGGGGCGGGCCTCGTCCCGGTACTTGGTCTGGATCTGGTAGAGCATGACCGGCAGGTCCTTGTAGGACGTGCACTGGTCCTTGACCGTCAGGGTGAAGATCTCCTCGTGGGTCGGGCCGAGGAGGTAGTCCGCGCCCTTACGGTCCTTGATCCGGAAGAGCAGATCCCCGTACTCGTCCCAGCGGCCGCTCGTCTCGTACGGCTCGCGCGGCAGCAGCGCGGGCAGGAGGACCTCTTGGGCGCCGATGGCGTCCATCTCCTCGCGGACGATCCGCGAGACGTTCTCCAGGACCTTCTTGCCGATCGGCAGCCAGGTCCAGACGCCCGCGGCGGCGCGTCGGACGTACCCGGCGCGGACGAGCAGCTTGTGGCTGGCGGTCTCGGCGTCCGCCGGGTCTTCGCGCAGCGTCTTCAGCATCATCGTGGACATGCGCTGGACGTTGACGGCGTGGGCCATGGGGTCTCTCCTGCGTGCGATGGGATGTTCAGGAGGTTAGCCGCACGGGCTGGTTTCCCGGAAATGCGTAAGGCTCCGCGACGGCGCCAGGCCCTCTCCGGTGGATCTTCGCGCCTGTGACATCAGCGGCCGGCGCCGCATCGCGGCACTTCCAGCGGAGCGCCTAGTCGCGGCGCAGCGGCAGGGGGGCTCCCATCACGGCGTACGGGCTCGGGGCGCTCGGGAAGAGCACGGGGCGGGCGAGGTCGCGGTAGCCCAGCGAGCGGTAGAGCGCGCGGGCCGGGCTCTCGGTGTCGATCGCGGACAGGATCGAGCGCGGCTCGTCGGCGCCGTCCGTGATGGTCGTGATCAGCCGCCGGCCGATACCGCGGTGCTGGTACTCGGGGTGGACGTGCAGCTCGGTGATGACGAACGAGTCGTCCAGCCAGTCCTCGTGCCCGGCCGCGCGCAGATACGGCTGGACGACCGTGGACCACCAGTGGGTGCGGTTGTTGGGCATGCCGTAGACGAAGCCGACGAGCCGTCCGGAGGGCGTGGTCGCGCCGAGCGCGCGGGCGCCGGGGCTCTTGAGGTGGCGCAGCACGATGTGGCGTCGTACGCCGACCTCCTCGTCCGTCAGCCCGAAGGCGACGGCCTGGACGTCGAGCGCTTCGTCCACGCGCGCGGCGAGGTCGAGCGACCCGACGACGACGTCTTCGGGTTCCGGGGTCCGCCCCCCGGGGAGATGCAGCATGGGCGGCACCCTACTGGCCCGTCGATCAGAACAGCACACTCATGAACGCGCCGACTTCCCGGAAGCCGACCCGGCGGTACGCGGCGCGGGCCGCGGTGTTGAAGTCGTTGACGTACAGGCTCACCACCGGGGCGACCTCGCTCAGCGCGTAGCGCAGCACGGCCGCCATACCGGTCTCGGACAGGCCGCGGCCGCGGTACTCGGGGGCCACCCATACGCCCTGGATCTGGCAGGCGTGCGGGGTGGCCGCGCCGATCTCGGCCTTGAACACCACCCGGCCGTCCTCGACCCGGGCGAAGGAACGCCCCGCGGTGACGAGCTCGGCGACCCGCGCCTGGTAGAGCAGCCCGCCGTCCCCCGCGAGCGGCGAGACGCCGACCTCCTCGGTGAACATCGCCACGCACGCCGGCATGATCACGTCCATCTCGTCCTTACGGACGCGGCGCACCAGCGGATCGGGCGGGACGTCGGCGGGCATCGAGCTGGTGACCATCAGCGGCTGACGGGCGCGGACCTCACGGGCCGGGCCCCAGCTGGGCTCCAGCAGGGACCACAGCCCGGCGGTGGTCTCGGCGGGGCCGACGATCGAGGAGCAGCGGCGGCCCGCCCGGCGGGCGCGCTCGGCGAAGCCGCGTACGGCCTCGGGGGTGGCGCAGATGGGCACGAGGTTGGCCCCGGCGTAGCAGAGCGACTCCAGCCGCCCGCCGGAGTACCAGCCCCACATCTCGCCGCCGAGCCGCCACGGGTCCAGGCCGGCGACCTGGACGCGGGCGGCCACAAAGGCGTTCGAGACGGGGTCGCGGTCGAGCACCGCAAGGGCCGCGTCGAGCTCATGGGGCTCGAGGACCCTGGTGGTGGACGTGGTCAGCACGTGTCGGTCTGCCTCACGTGGTGCGGGCCCGCGGGCCGGGGATGTCGATTCTCCAGACTCTACCGCGCAGGCCAAGAGGGCCCCTCACTGGCTTTCCAGGGGCCCTGTGCGCCTCTCCGTGGGCGCTTCAGCCGCTGACCGAGACCTCGGGTGCGCCGGAGGCGATGCCGTCCTTCTCCATCTGCTCGGCGATCTTCATGGCCTCGTCGATCAGGGTCTCCACGATCTTCGACTCCGGCACGGTCTTGATGACCTCGCCCTTGACGAAGATCTGCCCCTTGCCATTGCCGGAGGCGACGCCCAGGTCCGCCTCGCGGGCCTCGCCCGGACCGTTGACGACACACCCCATGACCGCCACCCGCAGCGGGACCTCCATGCCCTCCAGACCGGCCGTGACCTCATCCGCGAGCTTGTACACATCCACCTGCGCCCGACCGCACGACGGACACGAGACGATCTCCAACCGCCGCTGCC
>NZ_BAAAIF010000174.1:0-5129 GCF_039525925.1 Streptomyces javensis
GTGGCCGACCAGGCGCTCTGCCTGGGCGCGCAGCGCGGCAGGGGTCTTGGCGGACAGTACCCACGGCACCACCCCGCCCGTGGCCACCAGCCCAGGCACATCCGCGTCATCCGACTCCGCCTCAGCCACGGCGACTTCCGGCGCCTGCTCCAGGATCACGTGTGCGTTCGTCCCACTGATGCCGAAGGACGAGATCCCGGCTCGTCGCCGGCGGCCGGTCTCCGGCCACGCCCGCGATTCGGACAGCAGCGACACCGCACCCGAAGCCCAGTCCACCTTGCTGGTGGGCTCGTCGGCGTGCAGGGACTGCGGAAGCGTGCCGTGCTGCATCGCAAGCACCATCTTGATGAGGCCCGCGATGCCCGCGGCGGCTTGGGTGTGGCCAACGTTGGACTTCAGCGAACCGAGCCACATCGGCTCGTCCCCCGTGCGCTCCTGCCCGTAAGTGGCCAGGAGCGCCTGGGCCTCGATGGGGTCACCCAGGGCGGTGCCGGTGCCATGCGCCTCGACCGCGTCCACATCGGCCGCCGACAGCCCGGCGTTCGCCAGCGCCTGCCGTATCACCCGCTGCTGGGAGGGGCCGTTGGGCGCGGTCAGGCCGTTGCTCGCGCCGTCCTGGTTCACCGCCGTACCGCGGATCACGGCCAGCACCTCGTGGCCGTTGCGGCGGGCGTCGGACAGCCGTTCCAGCAGCACAAGGCCGATACCCTCGCTGAAGGTGGTGCCGTCGGCGTCCTCGCTGAAGGACTTGCTGCGGCCGTCGGGGGCGAGCCCGCGCTGGCGGGAGAAGCTGATGAAACCGCTGGGCTTGGCGATCACCGTCACGCCACCGGCGAGCGCCATCGAGCACTCGCCCGCCCGCAGCGCCTGTACGGCCAGGTGCAGCGCCACCAGCGACGACGAGCACGCCGTGTCCACCGTCACGGCGGGGCCTTCCAACCCCAGCAGATAGGCCACGCGACCGGAGGCCACACTCGTGGTGCTGCCGGTCATCAGGTACCCCTCCAACTCCGGCGGGGACGCCTCGGAGTGGCCGATGTACCCCTGGTCGATGACCCCGGCGAACACGCCGACGGCCTGCCCGCGCACGGACATCGGGTCGATGCCCGCCCGCTCGAACAGCTCCCATGAGGTCTCGGCGAGCAGCCGTTGCTGCGGATCCATCGCCAGCGCCTCACGCGGCGAGATGCCGAAGAACTCGGCGTCGAACTCGCCCGCGCCGCTGAGGAATCCGCCCTCTCGCACATAGGACTTGCCCACGGCATCCGGATCGAGGTCGAAGAGTGTTTCCAGATCCCAGCCCCGGTCCGAGGGGAACGGGCCGATCGCGTCCCGGCCCTGGGACACCAGATCCCACAGCTCTTCCGGGCCGGTGACCTTGCCGGGCAGTCGGCAGTTCATCGACACGATGGCCACCGGGTCGTCCGCCGGGTCCACCGCCGCGGCGCGTACCACCGCCGATGTCGACGGCGCGGCCGCGTCCCCGGCCGCCACGGACCGCAGATGCGCGGCCATCGCCTCCGGCGTCGCGTAGTCGAACACGACCGTCGCGGGCAGGCGCAGCCCGGTCGCGCCGGAGAGCCGGTTGCGCAGTTCCACCGCGATGAGCGAGTCCACGCCGATCTCGCTGAACGCACGCCGGGCGTCCACGGCGTCCTTCCCGGTGTGCCCGAGCACGGTCGCCGTGTGGTCCCGTACCAGGTCCAGCAGCAGCCGGTGCTGATCGGCCTCGGACAGCGCCGCCAGCCGGGCCGTGAGACCTCCCTCGGCCGATGCGCCCGCCAGGGAGCGCAGGGTGCGCCGGGTCGGCCGGACGAGGCCGGTGAGCAGGGGCGACACATCGCCCGGAGCGGGCCCGCCGCGCTGCGCGCCGGACTCCGGCTTCGTGGTGTCCAGCTTCGCCGGGACGACCAGGGACAGCCCCAGGCCGAGGGCGCTGTCGAAGAGGCTCAGCGCGTGTTCGGTGCTCATCGGGCGGACGACACCGTGTTTGCCGCGATCCCGGTTCGCCGTGACCAGCGCGGCGGACAGATCGCTGGTCTCCGCCCACAGGCCCCAGGCCAGGGACAGCCCGGCCAGCCCCGCCGCGCGCCGCTGCTGTACGAAGGCGTCGAGGAAGGTGTTGGCGGCGGCGTAGTTGGCCTGGCCCGCGTTTCCGAGGATTCCGGCGGCGGAGGAGTACACCGCGAAGAGAGCCAGGTCGTGGCGGTGCGTGAGGTCGTGCAGATGGGTGACCGCGTCGACCTTGGGGCGGAAGACGGTGGCGATGCGGTCGGGGTCGAGGGTGGTGACGATGCCGTCGGCGAGGGCGCCGGCGGTGTGCACGACACCGGTGAGGGGGTGGTCGGCCGGAACGTCGGCCAGGAGAGGCGCGAGTTGGCCACGGTCGGCGATGTCGCAGGCGGCGATGCGCACCCGCGCGCCGAGCGCGGTCAGCTCGTCGTGGAGGTCGGCCGCGCCGGGTGCGTTCGGCCCCTGGCGGCTTGCGAGGACCAAGTGGCGTACGCCGTGGCGGGTGATGAGATGGCGGGCGATGGCGGAGCCGAGGGTGCCGGTGCCGCCGGTGACCAGGACGGTGCCCTCGGGGTCGAGGGCGCGGGGGAGGGTGAGCACGATCTTGCCGGTGTGGCGGCCCTGGCTCATCCAGCGGAACGCGTCGGGGGCGCGGGTGATGTCCCACGGCCGGGTGGGCAGCGGGGGGATCAGGCCCCGCTCGAACAGGTCCACCAGCTCGACCAGCAGCTCCTGGATGCGGTCCGGCCCCGCGTCCGCGCCCAGGTCGAACGCGCGATATGCGCGGTCCGGGTGGGCGGCGCTCACCTCGTCCGCGTCCCGGACGTCGGTGCGCCCCATCTCGATGAACCGGCCACCGGGGTTGAGCAGCCCCAGCGAGGCGTCGATGTGTTCGCCGGTGAGGGAGTTGAGGACGAGGTCGGCGGCGGGGAAGGCGCGGGCATAGGCGAGGTCGCGGCTGGAGGCGCGCCGCTCCTCGGGCACGCCGAGCCGGTCGAGGGTGTGGTGCTTCGAGGGGTGGGCGGTGGCAAGAACGGTGGCGCCGAAGTGGTGGGCGAGGTGTACGGCGGCCATGCCGACACCACCGGCGGCGGCGTGCACCAGCACCGTCTCGCCCGGCTGGACGTGGCCCAGGTCCCGCAACGCGTACAGCGCGGTGAGATAGGCGACCGGCACCCCGGCCGCCGCCGTGAACGACCAGTCGCGCGGCATCCGTACGACCGTCCGCCGGTCCGCCACCACCAGCGGCCCGAACGAACCGGGCAGCATGCCCATCACCCGGTCGCCCACGGCCAGGTCTGCCACTCCCGGGCCGACCTCGGTGACCACACCGGCGCCCTCGGTGCCGATCTCCGCCTCGTACATCCCGAGGGCGATGAGCACATCGCGGAAGTTCTGACCGGCGGCACGCACCGCGATCCGCACCTGGCCCGCCTCCAGTGGCGCCTCCGCCCGGGGGTGGGGCACCAGGGCGAGGTTCTCCAGCGTGCCGTGTTCGGTGACGTCCAGATGCCACGCGGTGGCCGCCGGTACCGCCAGTCCCGGGCGCGCACGCACCAGGCGTGGCACCCACGCGGTTCCACCGCGCAGCGCGAGCTGGGGTTCCTCCGTGGCCAGCGCGGCGGGCAGGGCCTCGGCCGACCGGTCATCGGTGTCGATGACGGACACCCGGCCCGGGTGTTCGGCCTGCGCGGCGCGTACCAGGCCCCACACCGCGGCGGCGGCCGGGTCGGTGACCTCGGCGTCGTCATGCACCGCCATGCCGCCCCCGGTGAGCACCACCAAGCGGCTGTCGGCGAGTCCGTCGTCGCTGATCAGACGCTGTATCGCGGCCAGAGCCCGGCCGGTCAGCACACGGGCGCGCTCCGGCAGTTCGCCGCCCTCCGTGCCGTACGCCCGGGTGTCGGCCACGACCACCGGCGGCCACGCGTCGTCGTCGTGCACGGCGTCCAGGTCCGCCCACGCCACCTCGTGCCGGGCGAGGGGATGCTCGGTCCACTCCACGGTGAACTGCGAGTCCGCGCCGGACGAGGTCGAGGTGTTGCGGAGCTGCTCCGCGGTGGTCTCCCTCAGCACCAGCGATCCGACGGTCACCACGGGCACACCGTGCGGATCGGTCGCGTGCAGTGACAGGTTGTCCGGTCCGGTGGAGGTGACCCGCACCCGCAGGGCGGTGGCACCGCCGGCGTGCAGCTGCACCCCGTTCCACGAGAACGGAAGATACGTCGCGCCACCGGGCTCGTTGCCCGGGCAGAAGTTGCTCGCGTGCAGCGCCGCGTCCAGCAGCGCCGGATGGATACCGAAGCGGCCCGCGAGTTCATGCTGCTCGTCGCCGAGGGTGATCTCGGCGAACACCTCACCGTCGTGGGTCCATGCGGCGGTCAGCCCGCGGAACACCGGCCCGTACTCATAACCCGCCTCGGCCAGGCGGTCGTAGAAGCCCTCCAGGGCAACGGGCTCCGCCCCGGCGGGCGGCCACTGCCGCTCCGCCTCGACGGGAGATTCGACGGGAGATTGGACCGGAGCGACCACCTGCGGGGACAGCACGCCCGAGGCGTGCTCGACCCAGGGCCCGGACTCGTCGCGGCGGGAGTAGACCCGTACCGCACGCCGCTCGTCGTCCTCGGCCGCGCCGACCAGGACCTGCACCTGAAGCGCACCGTCCTCGGGCAGTGGCATGGGCTGGCCGAGGACCAGTTCCTCCAGCACCGGGGTACCGGTCTCGTCCCCCGCACGTACGGCCAGTTCCACGATCGCCGTACCCGGCACCAGGGCGACACCCGACAGCATGTGGTCGGCCAGCCAGGACTGCGCCGACGGCGCCAGCCGCCCGGTGAGCAGCACGCCTCCGGTGTCCGGCACGCTCACCACGGCCCCCAGCAGCGGATGCGCTGCCTCGCGCAGGCCCACGGAACCGACGTCCCCGGGGTGGCCGGTGGCCGCCAGCCAGTAGTGCTGGTGCTGGAAGGGGTAGGTGGGCAGCGGCACCTTACGGGCCCCGGACCCGGCGTAGATGGCGGGCCAGTCCACGGGTGTTCCGGTGGTGGAGAGTTCGGCGAGGTGGGTGAGGAAGCGGGTGGGGGTGTCGTCGTCGCGGCGGAGGGTGCCGGTGATGG
>NZ_BAAAIF010000175.1:1929-5087 GCF_039525925.1 Streptomyces javensis
TTCTTGAGAACTGCACAGTGGACGCGAGCATCTGTGGCCAAGTTTTTAAGGGCGCACGGTGGATGCCTTGGCACCAGGAACCGATGAAGGACGTGGGAGGCCGCGATAGGCCCCGGGGAGCTGTCAACCGAGCTGTGATCCGGGGGTGTCCGAATGGGGAAACCCGGCAGTCGTCATGGGCTGTCACCCATACCTGAACACATAGGGTATGTGGAGGGAACGCGGGGAAGTGAAACATCTCAGTACCCGCAGGAAGAGAAAACAACCGTGATTCCGGGAGTAGTGGCGAGCGAAACTGGATGAGGCTAAACCGTATGTGTGTGATACCCGGCAGGGGTTGCGCATGCGGGGTTGTGGGTTCGTACTTCAGTCGTCTGCCGGCGGCTGGGTGAGTCAGAAATTGTTGATGTAGGCGAAGGGCATGCGAAAGGCCCGGCGTAGAGGGTAAGACCCCCGTAGCTGAAACGTCAGCAACTTGCTTGTGCGATACCCAAGTAGCACGGGGCCCGAGAAATCCCGTGTGAATCTGGCGGGACCACCCGCTAAGCCTAAATATTCCCTGGTGACCGATAGCGGATAGTACCGTGAGGGAATGGTGAAAAGTACCGCGGGAGCGGAGTGAAATAGTACCTGAAACCGTGTGCCTACAAGCCGTGGGAGCGTCGCGCAGGGACTTGTCCTTGCGTCGTGACTGCGTGCCTTTTGAAGAATGAGCCTGCGAGTTTGCGGTGTGTTGCGAGGTTAACCCGTGTGGGGAAGCCGTAGCGAAAGCGAGTCCGAATAGGGCGGTGTAGTAGCGCGCTCAAGACCCGAAGCGGAGTGATCTAGCCATGGGCAGGTTGAAGCGGAGGTAAGACTTCGTGGAGGACCGAACCCACCAGGGTTGAAAACCTGGGGGATGACCTGTGGTTAGGGGTGAAAGGCCAATCAAACTCCGTGATAGCTGGTTCTCCCCGAAATGCATTTAGGTGCAGCGTCGTGTGTTTCTTGCCGGAGGTAGAGCACTGGATAGGCGATGGGCCCTACCGGGTTACTGACCTTAGCCAAACTCCGAATGCCGGTAAGTGAGAGCGCGGCAGTGAGACTGTGGGGGATAAGCTCCATGGTCGAGAGGGAAACAGCCCAGAGCATCGACTAAGGCCCCTAAGCGTACGCTAAGTGGGAAAGGATGTGGAGTCGCAGAGACAACCAGGAGGTTGGCTTAGAAGCAGCCATCCTTGAAAGAGTGCGTAATAGCTCACTGGTCAAGTGATTCCGCGCCGACAATGTAGCGGGGCTCAAGCGTACCGCCGAAGTCGTGTCATTGCAGCATGTGGTCTAACGATCGCTGTGATGGGTAGGGGAGCGTCGTGTGCCGGGTGAAGCAGCCGTGTAAGCGAGTTGTGGATGGTTCACGAGTGAGAATGCAGGCATGAGTAGCGATACACACGTGAGAAACGTGTGCGCCGATTGACTAAGGGTTCCTGGGTCAAGCTGATCTGCCCAGGGTAAGTCGGGACCTAAGGCGAGGCCGACAGGCGTAGTCGATGGACAACCGGTTGATATTCCGGTACCCGCTTTGAAACGCCCAGTATCGAATCCTCTGATGCTAAGGCCGTGAAGCCGCCCTGGAGCCTTCGGGCAAAGGGGAGTGGTGGAGCCGCTGACCCAAGGTGGTAGTAGGTAAGTGATGGGGTGACGCAGGAAGGTAGTCCAGCCCGGGCGGTGGTTGTCCCGGGGTAAGGGTGTAGCCCGAGGGGTAGGTAAATCCGTCCCTCGTTAAGGGTGAGACCTGATGCCGAGCCGATTGTGGTGAAGTGGATGATCCTATGCTGTCGAGAAAAGCCTCTAGCGAGTTTCATGGCGGCCCGTACCCTAAACCGACTCAGGTGGTCAGGTAGAGAATACCGAGGCGTTCGGGTGAACTATGGTTAAGGAACTCGGCAAAATGCCCCCGTAACTTCGGGAGAAGGGGGGCCATTGCTGGTGATCACCCTTGCGGTGTGAGCTGGTGGTGGCCGCAGAGACCAGCGAGAAGCGACTGTTTACTAAAAACACAGGTCCGTGCGAAGCCGTAAGGCGATGTATACGGACTGACGCCTGCCCGGTGCTGGAACGTTAAGGGGACCGGTTAGCTCTGATTCGTCGGGGCGAAGCTGAGAACTTAAGCGCCAGTAAACGGCGGTGGTAACTATAACCATCCTAAGGTAGCGAAATTCCTTGTCGGGTAAGTTCCGACCTGCACGAATGGCGTAACGACTTCTCGACTGTCTCAACCATAGGCCCGGTGAAATTGCATTACGAGTAAAGATGCTCGTTTCGCGCAGCAGGACGGAAAGACCCCGGGACCTTTACTACAGCTTGATATTGGTGTTCGGTTCGGCTTGTGTAGGATAGGTGGGAGACTGTGAAGCGCTGACGCTAGTTAGTGTGGAGTCGTTGTTGAAATACCACTCTGGTCGTGCTGGATGTCTAACCTGGGTCCGTGATCCGGATCAGGGACAGTGTCTGGTGGGTAGTTTAACTGGGGCGGTTGCCTCCTAAAGGGTAACGGAGGCGCCCAAAGGTTCCCTCAGCCTGGTTGGCAATCAGGTGTTGAGTGTAAGTGCACAAGGGAGCTTGACTGTGAGACCGACGGGTCGAGCAGGGACGAAAGTCGGGACTAGTGATCCGGCGGTGGCTTGTGGAAGCGCCGTCGCTCAACGGATAAAAGGTACCCCGGGGATAACAGGCTGATCTTCCCCAAGAGTCCATATCGACGGGATGGTTTGGCACCTCGATGTCGGCTCGTCGCATCCTGGGGCTGGAGTCGGTCCCAAGGGTTGGGCTGTTCGCCCATTAAAGCGGTACGCGAGCTGGGTTTAGAACGTCGTGAGACAGTTCGGTCCCTATCCGCTGTGCGCGTAGGAGTCTTGAGAAGGGCTGTCCCTAGTACGAGAGGACCGGGACGGACGAACCTCTGGTGTGCCAGTTGTTCTGCCAAGGGCATGGCTGGTTGGCTACGTTCGGGAGGGATAACCGCTGAAAGCATCTAAGCGGGAAGCCTGCTTCGAGATGAGGGCTCCCACCCACTTGATGGGTTAAGGCTCCCAGTAGACGACTGGGTTGATAGGCCAGATATGGAAGCCGGGTGACCGGTGGAGTTGACTGGTACTAATAGGCCGAGGGCTTGTCCTCAG
>NZ_BAAAIF010000176.1:0-5070 GCF_039525925.1 Streptomyces javensis
AGCTTGGCGCCGACCTCGGCGGTCTCGTCCTCGCCGACCAGGATCTCCAGCAGGGTGCCCGCGGCCGGGGCCGGGATCTCGGTGTCGACCTTGTCGGTCGACACCTCGAGCAGGGGCTCGTCGGCCTCGACGGACTCGCCGACCTCCTTGAGCCAGCGGGTGACGGTGCCCTCGGTCACGCTCTCGCCGAGCGCCGGCAGGACCACATCGGTGCCCTCGGCGCCACCGGCCGGAGCGGCGGCGGCAGGGGCGGGGGCCTCGGCGGCGGGCGCCGGGGCGGGCTCGGGCTGAGCCGCCGGGGCGGCCTCGGCCACGGGGGCGGGCTTGGCCGCCGGGGCGGGGGCCTCGGCCGGAGCCGCGCCGCCGTCGTCGATGACGGCCAGCTCGGCGCCGACCTCGACCGTCTCGTCCTCGGCCACCTTGATGGACGTCAGCACACCGGCCGAGGGGGCCGGGATCTCGGTGTCGACCTTGTCGGTCGACACCTCGAGCAGGGGCTCGTCGGCCTCGACGCGCTCACCTTCGGCCTTGAGCCAGCGGGTGACGGTGCCCTCGGTCACGCTCTCGCCGAGCGCCGGCAGGGTTACGGAAACCGCCATGGTGTTCGGTTGCTCCTTAACGATCTTTGGATGGTTCGCGCTCGGGATGAGTCAGTCGTGGGAGTGCAGCGGCTTGCCGGCCAGGGCCAGGTGGGCCTCGCCGAGCGCCTCGTTCTGGGTCGGGTGGGCGTGGACGAGCTGCGCGACCTCGGCCGGCAGCGCCTCCCAGTTGTAGATCAGCTGGGCCTCGCCCACCTGCTCGCCCATCCGGTCACCGACCATGTGGACGCCGACGACGGCACCGTCCCGTACCTGCACGAGCTTGATCTCGCCCGCGGTCTTGAGGATCTTGCTCTTGCCGTTGCCCGCGAGGTTGTACTTCAGGGCGACGACCTTGTCCGCACCGTACAGCTCCTTGGCCTTGGCCTCGGTGATGCCGACGGAGGCGACCTCGGGGTGGCAGTAGGTCACCCGCGGCACGCCGTCGTAGTCCACCGGCACCGGGTTCAGACCGGCCAGCCGCTCGGCCACCAGCATGCCCTCGGCGAAGCCGACGTGGGCCAGCTGGAGGGTGGGGACCAGGTCGCCGACGGCGGAGATGGTCTCCACGTTGGTCCGCATGTACTCGTCGACGAGGACATAGCCGCGGTCCATGGCGACCCCGGCCTCCTCGTAGCCGAGCCCCTGCGAGACCGGGCCGCGGCCGACGGCCACCAGCAGCAGCTCGGCCTCGAAGGTCTTGCCGTTCTCCAGCGAGACCTTGACGCCGTCGGCGGTGTACTCCACGCCCGAGAAGCGGGAGCCGAGGGAGAAGTTGATGCCGCGCTTGCGGAAGGCGCGCTCCAGCAGCTTGGAGCTGTTCTCGTCCTCGACCGGGACGAGGTGGGGAAGCGCCTCGACGATGGTGATGTCGGCCCCGAAGGACTTCCACGCGGAGGCGAACTCGACGCCGATGACGCCGCCGCCCAGCACGATCGCGGACTTCGGCACGCGGTCGAGCACCAGCGCGTGGTCGGAGGAGATGACGCGGTTGCCGTCGATCTCCAGGCCGGGCAGGGACTTCGGCACCGAACCGGTGGCCAGCAGGATGTGGCGGCCGGTGTAGCGCTCGCCGTTCACATCGACAGAGGTCGGGGAGGACAGCCGGCCCTCACCCGTCACATAGGTGACCTTGCGGGAGGCGATCAGCCCCTGGAGACCCTTGTACAGGCCCGAGACCACGCCGTCCTTGTACTTGTGCACACCCTCGATGTCGATGCCCTCGAAGGTGGTCTTCACGCCGAATTCCGAGCCCTCGCGGGCCTGGTCGGCGAGTTCACCGGCGTGCAGCAGCGCCTTGGTGGGGATGCAGCCGCGGTGCAGACAGGTGCCGCCCAGCTTGTCCTTCTCGATCAGGGCGACGTCCAGACCCAGCTGCGCCGCGCGCAGGGCAGCGGCGTAACCGCCGCTACCGCCTCCGAGGATCACTAGGTCGAAAACGGTGCTGGCGTCGTTCGCCACGTCACGTCCTCCATGCATGGTGCGCCGGGGCCGGCCGTTGGTCGGCCGGGCGGCGGCGTGTGTTCGGCCGCTTCTTGCGTCGGCCCTGGTGTCGGGGGCCCTGTCCTGCCGGGACAACATCTTCGCACTTGTTCGGAGGAGGCGGGACGCGGGGCCGCTGTGTGAGAAATCTCCACACCCCAGTTCAGGGGTTACTCCTGCGTATCCGGAACGCGAAGCCCCGTCGATTTCGTTGAGGGCGAAATCGACGGGACTTTCGGCCTATGGCGGCGGGCGTTACGTACGGTGCGGGCCCCGGCTCAGCCGAGGTCGCCGTCGGCGGTGCGCTCGGCCAGCCGCACCAGGGTGCGGACCGCGGCGCCCGTGCCGCCCTTGGGGGTGTAGCCGAACGGACCGGACTCGTTGAACGCCGGACCCGCGATGTCCAGGTGGCCCCAGGTGATCCCGTCCGCCACGAACTCCTTCAGGAAGATGCCGGCCACCAGGCCGCCACCCATGCGCTCGCCCATGTTCGCCAGATCGGCGACCGGCGAGTCGATGCCCTTGCGGAGGTGGTCCGGCAGCGGCATCGGCCAGGACGGCTCGCCGACCTCGCCCGCGATCTCGTGGAGCGTGGTGCGGAACGCCTCGTCGTTCGTCATGATCCCGAACGTGCGGTTGCCCAGCGCGAGGACCATCGCACCGGTCAGCGTCGCCACGTCCACGATCGCGTCCGGCTTCTCCTCACCGGCGCGGGTGATCGCGTCGGCGAGCACCAGCCGGCCCTCGGCGTCGGTGTTCAGCACCTCGACGGTCTTGCCGCCGTACATCGACAGCACATCGCCGGGGCGGGTGGCCGAACCCGACGGCATGTTCTCGGCGAGCGCCAGCCAGCCCGTCAGATTGACCCGCAGGCCCAGCTTCGCGGCGGTGACGACCGCGGCGAACACGGCGGCCGCACCGCTCATGTCGCACTTCATCGTCTCGTTGTGACCGGCCGGCTTGAGGGAGATGCCGCCCGAGTCATAGGTGATGCCCTTGCCCACCAGGGCGAGCGTCTTCTCGGCCTTGGGGTGGGTGTACGCGATCCGCACCAGCCGCGGCGGGGCCTCCGAGCCCTGGCCGACGCCGAGGATGCCGCCGTACCCGCCCTTCTTGAGCGCCTTCTCGTCCAGCACCTCGGTCTTGAGGCCGTGCTCCTTGGCGGCCGCGACCGCCTCGGCCGCGAACGAGGCCGGGTTGAGGAGGTTGGACGGGGTGTTGATCAGGTCACGGGCGCGGTTGACCTCCGCGACGAGGGCGGTGGCGCGCTCGACGGCCGCCTTGTACGCCTTGTCGCGCGGCTTGCCGCCGACGAGGGCGACCTCGGCGAGCGGCCCGTTGTTCTTCTTGTCCTTGTCCTTGTTCTTGGCGTTCCCGCCGTTGCCGTTGCTCTTGTCGTACGAGTACGCCCCGAGCAACGCGCCCTCGGCCACGGCGGTGGCGCCGGCCGGGTCCTCGATCGGCAGCGCGAACGCGCCCTTCTTCGAACCGGACAGCGCACGGGCGGCCGCGCCCGCAGCCCGGCGCAGCGTCTCGGCGTCATAGCCGTCGCCCTTGGCCGGGGCCTCGCCCAGCCCGACCGCCAGCACGACCGGGGCCTTGAGGCCGGACGCGGCGGGCAGTTTGGTCACCTCGCCCTCGGCGCCGGTCGCGCCGAGCGTCTCCAGAACGTCGGCCAGCTTCCCGCCGAACGCCTTGTCCACGGCCTCGGCGCCGACCGCGACGACGGGGCCCTTGGCCCCCTTCGCCACACCGACGACGACGGCGTCCGCGCGCAGTGCTGCGGCGGACGAGGTGCTGAGAGTCAGAGCAGTCACAGTTGTCGGGTCCCTCTTCCGGTAGTTCGTCGGCCGTCATGGATTGGCAGGCCGCGCCCCTCCGCATCGTATGCCCAGGCCCGATTTGGGGCTCTGTTCTCCCCAGCTGCCGCTGGGCGGGATAGCCTTCCGCGCGATGGACACCACGCCGGAGCCGCCGCAGTCGCAGCCGTCCGCACACCCGCCGGAGCCCGAGCCCGAGCCGGAGCCCGAGCGGCCGGAGCATCCGCCGCGGCCCGACTACGATCCGCCGCCCGCACACGCCCCGCGCGCCCCCTGGAGCGATGGGATCCGCTTCGCGTTCGGCACGCTCACGGTGTTGCCCGTACGAGGCACGCGCTGGGACCGGGAGGCGGCGCACGCGGGGATGCTGTGCGCTCCGTTGGCCGGGCTGGCCGTGGGGCTGTGCGCGGCCGCGGTGGGCGGGGTGTCACTGTTCCTGGGCGGCGGGGCGCTGCTCGCGGCCGTGGCCACCGTGGCGATACCCGCCGTACTGACCCGCGGCCTCCACCTCGACGGGCTCGCCGACACCGCGGACGGACTCGGCAGCGGCAAGCCCGCCGAGGACGCGCTGCGCATCATGAAGCGCTCGGACATCGGGCCGTTCGGCGTGATCACGCTGCTGTTCGTCCTGCTCGGGCAGGTGGCGGCCCTGGCCGAGCTCTACGGACAGGACTGGGCGCACGGCGCGGTCGGGGCGGCCGTGGCCGGTGTCACCGCGCGCTGCGCCCTGACCCTCGCGGCCCGCGTGGGGGTTCCGGCGGCGCGCCCGGAGGGGCTGGGCGCGGCGGTCGCGGGCAGTGTGCCGTGGCGCTCCGCCGGTGTCGTGGCGGCGTTGACGGTGGTGGGCTGCGCGGCGGTGGCCGTCCCGTTCGGCCCGTACGACGTCGTCCGTAACGCCTTCGCCGCACTGGCTGCCCTGGCGGCCGCCGAACTCCTCCTGCACCACTGCCACCGCCGCCTCGGCGGGGTGACCGGCGATGTCTTCGGCGCGCTGGCGGAAACGGCCGCCACGACCGCTCTGGTGGTCCTGACCTTCGGCTGATCAGCTGATCGGCTGAGAGGTGTCCGGCGGGTCGTGGCGCCTGCGGCGGGCTTGTTCTTGGGTTCTAGGAGTCGTTGCAACACCCCAGTTCAGGGGATGCGATGGACTTCGAGATTCGTAAGGACCGGACGAGGCCTCAGGGTAGGAA
>NZ_BAAAIF010000177.1:0-4742 GCF_039525925.1 Streptomyces javensis
CCACCGCACCCGCCGACCAATCCACCTGCGACGACGGCTCATCCACATGCAACGTCCTCGGCAACACCCCATACCGCAACGCCAACACCATCTTGATTACACCAGCCACACCCGCAGCCGCCTGCGCATGACCAATGTTCGACTTCAACGACCCCAGCCACAACGGACGCCCCTCGGACCGATCCTGGCCGTAGGTCGCCATCAGCGCCTGGACCTCGATCGGATCACCCAGCGTGGTGCCCGTGCCGTGGCCCTCCACGGCGTCCACATCGCCCGCCGCCAGTCCCGCACCCGCCAACGCCTGCTGAATCACCCGCTGCTGCGACGGACCATTCGGCGCCGTCAGACCGTTCGACGCACCGTCCTGATTCACCGCACTGCCCCGCACCACCGCCAGCACCCGATGCCCAAGCCGCTCCGCATCCGACAACCGCTCCACCACCAGCACACCCACGCCCTCGGCCCACCCCGTGCCGTCCGCCGAAGCCGCGAACGACTTGCAGCGGCCGTCTTCGGCCATGCCGCGCTGTCGCGAGAAGCCGACGAAGGCGCTGGGGGTGGACATGACGGTGGCCCCTCCTGCCAGCGCCATGGAGCACTCGCCCGACCGCAGCGCCTGCGCGGCCAGATGCAGGCCCACCAGGGAGGATGAGCACGCCGTGTCGATCGTCATCGCCGGGCCCTCGAACCCCAGCTCGTAGGCGACCCGGCCAGTGAGCACACTCGCCGAGCTGCCTGTCATCAGATAGCCCTCGACGCCCTCGGGGACCGTGTCCACGTCCGTGGCGTAGTCCTGGTTGAGGGTGCCGAAGTAGACACCGACGTCCTTGCCGCGCAGGGCCGTCGGATCGATCCCGGCGCGCTCCAACGCCTCCCATGATGTCTCCAGCAACAGCCGCTGCTGCGGATCCATCGCCAGCGCCTCACGCGGCGAAATCCCGAAGAAGCCCGCGTCGAACTCCCCCGCGTCGCGCAGAAAGCCACCCTCGCGGACATAGCTGGTGCCCGGATGATCCGGATCCGGATGGAAGAGGTTCTCCAGATCCCAGCCACGGTCCTCCGGAAACCCACCGACCGCGTCACCGCCGGACACCACCAGGTCCCACAGCTCCTCCGGCGTGGTCACCCCACCCGGCAACCGGCACGCCATCCCCACGATCGCAATCGGCTCCGACCGCGCTATCTCGATCTCGGTGAGTCTCTGCCGCGCCTGGTGCAGGTCTGCGGTCACCCGTTTGAGGTACCGGACCAGCTTCTCGTCGTTGTCCACCGGAGGTCACCTTCCCCTTCACTCGTAGGCGCGGTCGGAATCCGCCGGGTCCACGATTCCGAACTCGTCGTCAATGAAGGCCAGTACGTCGTCGACCGACGCCGCCTCGAGCGTCGCTTCGATGTCGGCGCCTCCGGCCGGCCCGGGGGCATCGGTGCTGAGCTTGGCCGCCAGAGCCCGGAGCCGGGCGGCGGCGCCGGTGTTCTTGGCAGTGTCCGGTGGCCGGGCGGCCACCAGTTCTTCGAGCCTCGCCACTTCGGCCAGCACGGGATCCCGCGTGGCCTCGGTGCCCAGGCGGGTGTTCAGGTGGTCAGCCAGTGTCAGCGGCGTGGGGAAGTCGAAGGCGAACGTGGCGGGGAGCCGCAGCCCGGTACGGGCGAGGAGCCGGTCCCGTAGCTCTATCGCCGTGAGTGAGTCGAAGCCGACGTCGGTGAATGCCGCATCGGGGCCGATACGGCCGACCGATGCGTAGCCGAGCACATACGCCGCCTCCTGCCGGACCAGGTCGAGCAGGATCGCCTGCTGGTCCGCGGGGCCCGCCCCCGCCAGTCGTTCGGTGAGCGCGTCGGCGCCGTGCGCATGCGCCGACTGGGCCTTCTGCCGGATCCGCCCGGGCTGTGGGACCAGCCCGCGCAGCAGTGGCGGCACCGCCCCGGTGGCGGCTTGGGCCCGCAGTGCGCCGGGGTCCAGCTTGATGGGGAGGACCGCGGGTTCACCGGTACGCAGCGCGGTGTCGAAGAGTTCCATGCCCTCGGCAGAGGTCAGCGCGGCGAGTCCGTCGCGTGCCAGTCGACGGTGGTCGGTGACGCCGAGTTGGGCGGTCATCCCCGCGTCCTGGGACCACATGCCCCAGCCGAGGGAGATCGCGGGAAGCCCTTCGGCGGCCCGGTGCTGTGCCAGCGCGTCGAGGTAGGCGTTGGCGGCGGCGTAGTTGCCCTGCCCGGAGCTACCGAAGGTACCGGCGGCGGAGGAGAACAGGACGAAGGCCGACAGGTCCAGGTCCCGGGTCAGCTCATGCAGATGGAGCGCGCCGTCCACCTTCGGCCGGAACACCGCGTCCATACGCTCCGGGGTCAACGCGGTCAGCACACCGTCATCCAGAACACCGGCCGTATGCACCACCGCCGACAGCGGAGCATCGTCCGGAACGGCATCCAGCAGCTCGGCCACCGCGTCCCGGTCCGCCACATCACACGCCACGACCCGCACCCGTGCGCCCGCCTCCACCAGTTCCGCCTCCAACTCGGCGGCACCGGGCGCCCCAGACCCACTGCGGCTCGCCAACACCAGACTCCGCACCCCACGCACGGCCACCAGATGCCGCGCCACCACCCCGCCCAGCGCCCCCGTGCCGCCGGTGACCAACACCGTCCCGTCTACGCCCACACCGCCCGGTTGGGCCTCGGGTGGCTCCGCCACACGGGTGAGCCGCCGCAGGAAGCACGCTCCCGCACGGACCGCGGCCTGCGTCTCGTCGGCGGCGAACAGGGCGGGGACGAGGGTGCTCAGCGTGGCGTAAGAAGAGGGTTCGTCGTCCACGTCCAGCAGGAGGATCCGGCCGGTGTTCTCCGACTGCGCGGTGCCGACCAGCCCCCATACGGCGGCGATGGCGGGATCGACCGGCTCACCCGGGTCCACGGCGACCGCGCCCGTGGTCAGCACGACCATGCGCGTGCTGTCCAGCGCGGGTTCGGTCGACCACGCCTGGATGACCTCCAGTACGCGGCTGGTCAGCTCGCGTACGCCTCCGGTCTCGGCCACCTCGACCGTCACGGCGTCGAACCGGTCACCTCGCGCGGCCAGCGCACGCACATCCTCGGCCGTGGCCACCCGCACCGCGCCCAGTGGGGTGCCATCCGACGTCAGCGCCGTCTTCTCCCATCCCGGGCGGAGCAGACGGTCAGGTGTCGAGGCGGCCTTGACCTGCCCGGGCTCGACCGGGCGGGACACCATCGAACCCACCGAAGCCACCGGGGCGCCGGTCTCATCGGCCAGCTCCAGCGTCAGGGTGTCCTCGCCGGCGGGGAACACCCGTACCCGTAAGGCCGTGGCCCCCGTGGCGTAGAGCGCCACATCGCGCCAGACGAAGGGCAACGCCGTCCGCTGGTCGGCGCGCTCCGCACGGTGCTGGAACGCGGCGGCGTGCAGGGCCGCGTCGAGGAGTGCCGGATGCAGTCCGAACCCGGCCGCCCGCGCCCGATGCTCCTCGGGCAGCGCCACCTCCGCGTACACCGCGCCATCCAGCCGCCACGCCGCTCGCACCCCCTGGAACACCGGCCCATACCGATACCCGGCCCGCTCCAGACCGTCGTACAGGCCCTCCACCTCCACCGGATCCACCGCCACCGCACCCGCCGGAGGCCACGCCGACAGCCCCACATCAGGAGCGGAGAACCCCGCCGCGGCACGCAGCGTCCCGCTCGCGTGCCGCACCCACGCAGCACCTACGCCCGCGTCCTCCGCCCGCGAATACACCCGCACCACACGCCGACCACTCTCATCGGCCTCCGCCACACTCACCCGCACCTGAACGGCCCCGCCCTCCGCCAACACCAGCGGGGCCTCCATCACCAGCTCCTCCACCCCACCGCAACCGACCTCATCACCGGCCCGCACCACCAAGTCAACAAACGCCGCCCCCGGCAACAACACCGCACCCGCAGCCACGTGATCCGCCAGCCACGGATGCGTACCCAGCGACAGCCGGGAGGTGAACAGCACCTCACCCGACCCCGGCACCTCCGTCACCGCACCCAGCAACGGATGCCCGACGCCCATCAACCCCGCGGCCGCCACATCACCCACACCCCGGTGCTCCCCCACCAACCAGTAATGCTCCCGCTGGAAGGCGTACGTCGGCAGATCTACGGAAACGGTGCGCGTTCCGCCCAGCGCAGTCGCCCAGTCCACGTGCACACCACGCGTATGGCAGGTGGCCAGAGCCATGACAAAGGCGCGGGTCTCGTCGCCCTCCCGGCGGAGGGCCGGTACGAAGGCGGCCTGCCCGTCGTCCAGGCAGTCGCGGCCCATCGCGGACAGCGTGCCATCGGGGCCCAGCTCCAGATATGTACTCACCCCGTACTCGGCAAGCGCCCGCACGCCATCCGCGAACCGCACCGCCGAACGCACGTGCTCCACCCAGTACTCGGGGGAACGCACCGTCTCCGTGTCCGCCAGTCGCCCGGTCACGTTGGACACCAGGGGGATCACCGGAGCGGCGAACGACAAGCCCTCAACCACCCGCCGGAACTCCTCCAGCATGGGCTCCATCCGTGCGGAGTGGAACGCGTGTGAAACCGTTAGACGCCTCGTCCGACACCCCTGCCCCGACAACTCCTCCGCCACCCGCAGCACCAGCTCCTCATCCCCGGACACCACCACCGCCGCAGGACCGTTCACCGCCGCGACATCCACCCCCGCCACCAGCAACGGACGCACCTGCTCCTCACCCGCACCCACCGCCACCATCGCA
>NZ_BAAAIF010000178.1:0-4650 GCF_039525925.1 Streptomyces javensis
GCTCACGCCAAAACTCAGCCACCTGGGCCACCGCAGCCTCCTCACCGGAGACCACCACCTGATCCGGCCCATTAACCGCCGCAACCTCCACCACACCCACAAGCCCACCAGCCCCAGCCCGAAGAACCTCCAGGGCTTGGTCCATCTCCTGTGCCGAGGCCTGGACCGAAGCCATCGCCCCACCAGCAGGCAGATCCTGCATCAGCCACCCCCGCGCGGCAACCAACGTGCAGGCATCCCCCAACGACCACACACCCGCCACATACGCCGCCACCACCTCACCGATCGAGTGACCGGCCAGGAAATCCACCCGCACCCCAAAAGACTCCATCAACCGAAACAGCGCCACCTCCAACGCAAACAACCCCGCCTGCGTAAACACCGTCCGATCCAACACCCCCTCACCACCAGCAACAGCATCCGCGAACACCACCTCCTTCAACGGCCGCTCCAACAGCACGTCAAACCGCGCACACACCTCATCAAACGCCGCCGCGAACACGGGGAAGGCCTCATACAACCCCCGCCCCATCCCCGCCCGCTGACTCCCCTGACCAGAGAACAACACGGCCACCCGGCCACCCGACCGCGCACGACCCACCACTACGCCACCGCCAACACCTGCCGTGCTCTCGGTCTCGCCCTCCGCCAGGCTCTTAAGCCCAGCCTCAAGCTCCTCCACATCCGAGCCCAGAACCACCGCACGGTGCTCGAACACCGCACGCGAGCCCACCAGAGCACGCCCCACACCCACCACATCCACGCCACCATCAGTCTGAGCAGCGCTGACATGCTCCAGCAGTCGACCCGCCTGAGCCGCCAACGCACCCGCACTACGCCCCGACACCACCCACGGCACCACCGAAGGCGCCACCACGGACGACGCCACATCCCCACCAGCAGCTTCCTCCGCCGGCGCCTCCTCAAGGATGAGATGGGCATTGGTCCCCGACACACCGAAAGAAGACACACCAACCCGCCGCACCCGCTCCCCACGCGGCCACGCCACACCCTCAGCCAGCAACTCCACCGCGCCCGCATCCCAATTGACGTGCGGAGACGGCCGATCCACATGCAAGGTCCGCGGCAGCACCTCCCGGTTCAGTGCCATGACCATCTTGATCACACCACCCACACCCGCAGCCGCCTGCGTGTGCCCGATGTTCGACTTCAACGACCCCAACCACAACGGCCGACCACCCTCACGCTCCCGCCCATACGTGGCCAGCAGCGCCTGCGCCTCAATCGGATCGCCCAACCGAGTCCCGGTCCCATGCCCCTCAACGGCATCCACATCCGCCGCCGACAACTGCGCATTGGCCAGCGCCTGCCGGATCACCCGCTCCTGCGACGGACCATTCGGCGCCGTCAACCCATTCGACGCCCCATCCTGATTCACCGCAGAACCACGCACCACCGCCAACACCCGATGCCCCTTAGCCCGAGCATCCGACAACCGCTCCAGCAACAACACACCAACACCCTCACCCCAACCAGTGCCATCCGCCGCCTCGCCATACGCCTTGCACCGACCATCAGCCGCCAGACCACGCTGACGCGAGAACTCCACAAACGTCCCCGGAGTCGACATCACCGCCACACCACCGGCCAACGCCATCGAACACTCACCACTCCGCAACGCCGCACTCGCCTGATGCAACGCCACCAACGACGACGAACACGCCGTATCCACCGTCACCGCCGGACCCTCGAGGCCGAACACATACGCCACTCGCCCGGACATCACACTGGCCGTATTGCCCGTCATCACATAGCCGTCAGCGCCGCTCGGCACGGTCGAGAAGCGAGTCAGGTAGTCCTGGTTGTTGGCTCCGACGAACACGCCGACGGGCGTTCCCGTCAGTGCGGAAGGGTTGATCCCAGCAGTCTCCATGGCTTCCCAGGACGTCTCCAGCAGCAGCCGCTGCTGGGGATCCATGGCCGACGCCTCTCGCGGAGAAATGCCGAAGAACTCCGCATCGAAGCCCGCCGCATCGCTGAGGAATCCGCCACTCATCGCATAGGTCTTGCCTGACCGATCGGGATCCGGGTCGTAGAGGTTCTCGAGGTCCCAGCCACGGTCGGAGGGGAATCCGGAAATCGCGTCCACCCCACCGGCCACCAGGTCCCACAACTGCTCGGGCGAACCCACGCCGCCCGGGTACCGGCACGCCGCTCCCACGATGACGACGGGGTCAGTGGAGGCATCGTCCTGCGCCTGACCTCCTGGGGCCGTGGCCAGGGGCTGCCTGCCCGAGGTTTCACGTTCGTCTTCCCCGAGGAGTTGCACCCGAAGATGGGCGACGAGAGCGGCAGGGGTGGGATGGTCGAAAACCACAGTGGTGGGCAAGGCCAGCCCGGTAACCCCATTGAGCCGGTTCCGCAACTCGACCGCCGTCAGGGAATCGAACCCAAGGTCCTTCAGAGCACGGTTCGCGGCGATATCTCCGGCGTCGCCATAGTTCAAGACGGCCGCGACATGGGTGCGAACCAGCTCGAGCAGCAACCGCTCCCGTTCCTCGGCAGAAGCCTCGGTGAGCTGCGTGAGCCAGGACGACGAATTCTCCCCCGCCGACGAACGAGTCTCCTCAAGCGCCCGCGCCGCCTCCGGCAGATCCATCAGCAGCGGGCGAACGCGGGCCGCGGTGAATCCCGGGACAAAGCGCTCCCAGTCCACATCGGCCACGGTCACCGATGCCTCATCCGCTTCCCATGCCTGCTGCAATGCCACGACGGCCAGTTCCGGTGGCATCGATCGCAGTCCGCGGCGGCGCACCATCTCCTCGGCGGCGTCGACCACAGCCATGCCGGCGTCGGCCCACGCACCCCATGCGATCGAGGTCCCCGCCAGCCCGAGGGTCCTGCGGTGTTCTGCCAGAGCATCGAGGTAGGCGTTGGCGGCCGCGTAACTGCCCTGCCCGCCACTCCCCCAGGTAGCGGCGGCCGAGGAGAACAGCACGAAGGCGTCGAGATCCATCTCCCGAGTCAGCTCATGGAGGCATCGCGCGCCTGTCACCTTGGCATCGAGCACGTCGGCGAAGCTCTCCAAGCCGGTCTCGACCACCGGTCGGAGGTCGCCGCCTGATCCGGCGGTGTGCACGATCGCGGACAGCGGCTGTTCGTCGGGGAGTGTGGCCAGTAGGGCACGTACCGCTTCCCGGTCGGCGACATCGCATGCGGCCACGGTCACGGAGGCTCCCGCGGCCTCCAGCTCTGCCACCAACTCAGCTGCTCCTGGAGCCGCGGGTCCGCGCCTGCTGACCAAGAGAAGGTGCGCCGCTCCGGCCTCGGCCAGCCAACGAGCGACATGCCCGCCCAATGCGCCGGTGCCACCCGTGATCAGCACCGTGCCACGCGGCCGCCAGCCCGCGCCGAAGGCGGCGCTCGGCTCTCCGGCCCGGGCCCGTACGAGGCGCCGTACGAAGACTCCCGACGCCCGAATCGCGATCTGGTCCTCACCGGAAGACGAGGCGAGGGCAGCAAGCCATCGCCGTGCCGCTCGGTCATCCAGTGCATCGGGGAGATCGATCAGACCGCCCCACCATTGGGGGTGTTCCAGTCCGATGACCCGGCCGAACCCCCACACCATCGACTGTAGTGGCGAGGGCAGCGCATCGGAACGGCCGACCGCTACAGCGCCCCTGGTCACCAGCCAAAGAGGCAGGTCCATAGCGAGGTCGCTCAGCGCGTGGGCGAGCGTCAGTGTCGCCGCCACGCCGACCGGGGCGGCTGGATGAACGGATCCCGGTGCTTCGTCCAAGGCCAGGAACGACAACACCCCGGCCACCGGGGCCGCGCCGTCCTCAGCGCCCTCCTCGGCGTCATGGCGGGCGATGGCGGCACGAATGTCCTCGGCAAGGGCCGCCCGGTCGGCTCCAGCACCGGCGGAGACCTCGAGGGGCACCACGGACGCCCCGCTGCGGGCCAAAACGGTGAGGGCCTCGTGCACCCACGTCGTCATGTCGCAGGGGCCAGCAGGCACCACAGCAAGCCACGTCCCGGTGGGCGTCGGGTCAGCCCCGCCACTCGCTCCGCACTCAACGATCGGCTTCCATGCGACCCGATAGCGCCAGTCATTGACCGTGGAGCGCCGATTCTCCCTACGATGCCAGTCCGCCAGGAGGGGCAGAACCTCATGGAACCCGGGCTCACGTGCGTCGCCTGCCAGTCCCAAGAGGGCGGATATGGTTTCGGCGTCCTCCTCATCCACGGCGGACCAGAAGCGCGACTCTTTGGCCGACGCCGCCGTGGTCGGGTCTTCGACGACCTTCGCCTGCGTCTCGGGCCAGTAGCGTTGACGTTGGAATGCGTAGGTGGGCAGGTCCAGGCGGGCCTGCGGGGTGTTGCTGTCGCTGCCACCGCCGAGTGCGGGGGTCCAGTCGATGGAGCTGCCGGTGGTGAACTGCCGTGCCAGGCAGGTGAGTACGGCATGGGTCTCGGGCTGGTCCCGGCGCAGGGAGGCGATGACTTCCGGCTCGTTGCCGACACCAGGGTCGTTGTGGTGGGCGAGGCAGTTGTGGGTCATGGCGCTCAGAACGCCATCGGGCCCCAGCTCCACAAACCGGGTCACCTGACCGTGCTCGGCCAGCCACTCCACACCCGGCCCGAACAACACCGCCTGCCGAACATGACGCACCCAATACTCCGGCT
>NZ_BAAAIF010000179.1:0-4453 GCF_039525925.1 Streptomyces javensis
CCCAACCCCACCGCATGCAGCGCGGAATCCAGCAGCGCCGGATGCAGACCAAACGCACCCGCATCGGACCGGGCGCCCTCCGGCAGCTCCAGCTCCGTGTAGACCTCATCGCCCAGCCGCCAGGCGGACGTCAGCCCCCGGAACACCGGGCCATAGGCCAGCCCCAGGCCCGCCATGCCCTCATAGAGACCGTCCAGCTCGACCGGTGTCGCACCGGCCGGAGGCCAGGCGCCCAGGTCGAACGGTGCCTCCGACGCACCCGCCACCAGCGCACCCGAGGCATGACGCAGCCACGGCTCATCGGCGGCCGCGTCCTCGAACCGCGAGTACACCTCGAACGCACGACGACCGGAGCCATCCGGCTCGCCCACCGACAGCTGAAGCTGAACACCGCCCGCCTCCGGAAGCACCAACGGCGCCTCCAGCGTCAGCTCCTCGACCCGGTCACAACCGACCTGGTCACCGGCGCGAACCGCCAGCTCCACATAGGCCGTACCCGGCAGCAGCACCGAGCCCATCACGGCGTGATCCGCAAGCCACGGGTGAGTGTCGAGTCCCAGGCGACCCGTGAGCAGCAGTCCCTCGCCACCGGCCAGTGGCACTGCGGCCCCGACCAGCGGGTGGTCGACGGTCGCCAGCCCCAGTCCGGCCGTACCGCCCACGACGGCCGGGAGCTCGGGCCAGTAGCGCGCGTACTGGAAGGCGTACGTCGGCAGCTCCACCCGGGCCGCGCCCGTACCGGCGAAGACCGCCGCCCAGTCCACCGCCACCCCGCGCACATGGGCGCGCGCGAGGGCCTTCGTCAGCGTCTCGGCCTCGGCCCTGCCCTTGCGCAGGGCCGATACGAACGCGGCGTCCTCACCGGTGACACACTGCTGCGCCATCGCGGTGAGCACACCGTCCGGGCCCAGCTCGACAAACGTGGAGACACCCTGCGCTTCCAGCGCCCGCACACCGTCGAGGAAGCGCACGGCCTCGCGGACATGGCGCACCCAGAAGTCGGCGGTGGTGATCTCCTCGGCGGAGACCAGCTCGCCCGTCAGGTTGGAGACGATCGGGATGCGAGGGGCCTCGTAGGTCAGCCCCTGCGCCACCTCGCGGAACGCGTCCAACATGCCGTCCATACGCGGCGAATGGAACGCATGGCTCACCGTGAGCCGCTTGGTCTTACGACCCCGCTCCTCGAAACCGGACGCGATGGCGACGGCCGCGTCCTCATCACCCGCGATGACCACCGACGACGGCCCGTTGAGCGCGGCAATCGAGACACGCTCGCTGAGCAGCGGCGCCACCTCGTCCTCCGACGCCTGCACCGCGATCATCGCGCCACCCGCCGGAAGCGCCTGCATCAGACGGCCACGCGCCGCCACCAACTTCGCCGCGTCCGCCAGCGAAAGCACACCCGCCACATGCGCGGCGGCCAACTCACCGATCGAGTGGCCCGACAGGAAGTCCGCCTTCAGACCCCACGCCTCGACCAGCCGATACAGCGCGACCTCAATCGCGAAGAGCGCGGGCTGGGTGAAGCCGGTCTGGTCCAGCGCGGAGGCGTCCTCCCCGAACAGCACATCCCGCAGCGGCCCTTCGAGATGCGCGTCCAGCTCCGCGCACACCGCGTCCAACGCCTCCGCGAACACCGGATAGGCGTCGTACAGCTCACGCCCCATCCCCAGCCGCTGACTCCCCTGCCCCGTGAACAGGAACGCCACCTTGCCACCGACCACCGAACCCTGCACGAGCGCCGGGGAGCGACGCCCCTCGGCCAGCGCCCCCAGAGCCTTCAGCAGCCCATCCCGGTCCTCGGCCACCACCACCGCGCGGTGGTCGAACGCCGATCGGCCGGTCGCCAGCGAGTGGCCCACATCCACCGGCCGTAGTTCAGCCCGAGCCTCCACATGGGCGACCAGCCGCTCGGCCTGGGCCCGCAGGGCGGCCGCGCCACGGCCGGACAGCACCCACGGCACCACGGCGGGTGTGCCTGCGGGAGCCTCGACCGCCGCCACCTCCGGCGCCTGCTCGATGATGGTGTGCACATTCGTGCCGCTGATGCCGAACGACGACACACCCGCGCGGCGCGGACGGCCGGTCTCCGGCCACTCCGCCTGCTCGGTGAGCAGCGAGACGGCCCCCGCCGACCAGTCCACATGCGGCGACGGCTCGTCGGCGTGCAGGGTCCTCGGCAACACCCCGTGCCGCATGGCGAGGACCATCTTCATGATGCCCGCGACACCGGCGGCGGCCTGGGTGTGGCCCATGTTCGACTTGATGGAGCCGAGCAGCAACGGCCGCTCGGCGTCCCGCTCCTGGCCGTACGTGGCGAGCAGCGCCTGCGCCTCGATCGGGTCGCCCAGTGTCGTACCCGTGCCGTGCGCCTCGACCGCGTCCACATCGCCGGCCGACAGGCCCGCGGCGGCCAGCGCCTGCCGGATGACACGCTGCTGGGACGGCCCGTTCGGCGCGGTCAGGCCGTTGGACGCACCGTCCTGGTTCACGGCGCTGCCGCGCACCACCGCGAGCACCGGGTGGCCGTTGCGCCGCGCGTCCGACAGCCGCTCCACCAGCAGCATGCCCGCGCCCTCGGCCCAGCCCGTGCCGTCCGCGTCCGCCGAGAACGCCTTGCAGCGGCCGTCGGCGGACAGACCGCCCTGGCGGCTGAAGCCGACGAACGTACCGGGGGTCGCCATCACCGTGACACCACCGGCCAGCGCCATCGTGCACTCGCCCGAGCGCAGCGCCTGCATCGCCCAGTGCAGCGCCACCAGCGACGACGAGCACGCCGTGTCGACGGTGACGGCCGGGCCCTCCAGCCCGAGGGCGTAGGCGACGCGGCCGGAGGCGATGGAGCCCGTGCTGCCGGAGCCGATCGCGCCCTCGCCGCCACCGTCCGGGGCCTGCTCCACGAGCGTGGCGTAGTCGTGGTACATCACGCCCGCGAACACACCGGTACGGCTGCCGCGCAGCGTGGCCGGGTCGATGCCCGCGCGCTCGAACGCCTCCCACGACGTCTCCAGCAGCAGCCGCTGCTGCGGATCGGTGGCGACGGCCTCGCGCGGCGAGATCCCGAAGAAGGTGGGGTCGAAGTCGGCGGCGTCGTGGAGGAAACCGCCCTCGCGGGTGTACGAGGTGCCGGGGTGCTCGGGGTCCGGGTGGTAGAGCGCGTCCAGGTCCCAGCCACGGTCCACGGGGAAGCCGGAGATCGCGTCCTGGCCGGAGGACAGCAGCCGCCACAGGTCCTCGGGAGTGCGCACCCCGCCCGGGAAGCGGCAGCTCATGCCCACGATGGCGATCGGCTCGTCGTCGAGCGCGCCCACGGTGGACACCGGCAGGCCCGACTGGGCGCGGGTGCCCGCCAGTTCGTCCCGGAGGTGTTCGGCCAGGACGAGGGAGGTCGGGTAGTCGAAGACCAGGGTGGCGGGGAGCCGCATCCCGGTCACCGCGTTCATGCGGTTGCGCAGTTCGACGGCGGTCAGCGAGTCGAAGCCCAGGTCGCGGAAGGCGCGGTCGGGGTCCACGGAGTCGGCGGTGGCATAGCCCAGGACGGCGGCGACCTGGGTACGCACCAGCTCCAGCAGCGTCTCCAGCTGCTCGGCCGCGTTCAGTCGGGCCAGCCGCTGCGCCAAGGCGCCCGTTCCGGCGGAGCCCTCGGCCGTACGCCGTGCCGGGACCCGCACCAGCCCGGACATCAGCGGGGCCACCACACCGGTGGACGCCGCTTCGGCCCGTGCCGCCGCCAGGTCGAGACGCACCGGGACGAGCAGCGCCTCGCCCGCCCGTCCGGCCGCGTCGAACAGCTCCTTGCCCTCGTCGGTGCCGAGCGCGGCGACACCGCCCCGGCTCATCCGGGACATATCGGCCTGGTCCAGCTCACCGGCCATACCACCGGATTCGGCGGCCCACAGGCCCCAGGCCAGCGAGGTGGCGGGCAGGCCGAGGGCCGTACGGTGCTGGGCCAGCGCGTCCACGTAGGCGTTGGCGGCAGCGTAGTTGGCCTGCCCTGCGGCGCCGAAGACACCGGCGGCGGAGGAGAAGAGCACGAACGCCGACAGGTCGAGATCGCGCGTCAGCTCATGCAGGTTCCACGCCGCGTCCACCTTCGGACGCAGCACCCGCTCAAGACGCTCCGGCGTCAGCGAACCGATCACACCGTCATCCAGCACACCGGCCGTGTGCACCACACCGGTCAGCGGATGCTCGGCCGGAATCCCCGCCAGCACCTCGGCCAGCGCGTCACGATCGGCGACATCACACGCCGCCCAGCGCACACTCGCACCCAACCCGGCCAATTCGGCGGCGAGTTCCCCCGCGCCAGGAGCCTGGTCGCCACGGCGGCTCACCAGCAGCAGCTGCCGTACGCCACGCTCCGCCACCAGGTGGCGGGCGAACAGGGTGCCCAGCGTGCCGCTCGCACCGGTCACCAGGACCGTGCCGTCGGCGGCGAACTCCGACACGTCCT
>NZ_BAAAIF010000180.1:0-4385 GCF_039525925.1 Streptomyces javensis
TCACCCACACCACACCCCACACCAGCCTCTACCTCGAACTCGGCCCCGACCCCACCCTCGCCACCGCCACCCACCACACCCTCCACCACCACACCACCAAAAACCCCACCCACCAACCCACACCCCTCATCACCTCCACCCTCACCCACAAACAACCCGACACACACGCCCTCACCCACACCCTCGCCCAACTCCACACCGCCGGTATCGATATCGACTGGACCAGCTGGTACCCCACCACCCCCACCCCCCGCACCATCGACCTCCCCACCTACGCCTTCCACCACCAGCACTACTGGCTCGCCCCGCCCGTCCCGCGCGCCGACGGTCATCTCAACGGCCACCACCCGGCCGAGGCCAGGCTCTGGGACGCCATCGAGGAGCTCGACGTCGACGCCCTCACCAGCACACTCCAGCTGGACAAGGACAGCCCCGGCGTCGACGCGCTGCTGCCCGCGCTCCCCGTACTGTCGACCTGGCGGCGTCGGCACCGCGAACGGTCCACCATCGACTCCTGGCGCTATCGCGTCGCGTGGAAGCAGCTGCCGGACCCCGCCATCGCGCCTACGCTCAGCGGAACCTGGCTGCTGCTCGTGCCCTCCGGGCTGGCGGAACACCCGGCCGTCCACGCCACCGTCCAGGCGATGGACGCCCATGGCGCGGCCCATGAAGTCCTGTCGCTCGATGGCGCGGACGCCCGACGTGACGCCCTCGCCCGACTGCTCTCACACCTCCCCGACAGCAGCACACCCGAGGGCATTCTGAGTCTGCTCGCACTCGACCAGACGCCCCACCCCGACCACCCGGCCGTCCCCACCGGGCTGGCCGCGACGGCCGCCGTTGTCCAGGCCCTCAGCCAGACGTCGCTGATCGCGCCTCTGTGGTGTGTCACCCAGGGTGCGGTGGCCGCCACCGCCACCGATCCGCTCCCCCACCCGCGCCAGGCCCAGGTCTGGGGTATGGGCCGGGTCGCGGCGTTGGAACATCCTCACCTCTGGGGCGGTCTGATCGACCTCCCGGCCGACGTGGACGCCCGTACCCCCGCCCGTATCGCCGCCGTACTGGCGCCCGGCCAGCCCGAGGACCAGGTGGCGATCCGCGCCACCGCGCTGGCCCGCCGACTGGAGCGCGCCGCGTGCCCGGAGACCGCGCCCACCGCGTGGCGCCCCGCAGGTACGACCCTGGTCACCGGCGGCACCGGCGGTCTCGGCGCCCATGTGGCCCGCTGGCTCGCCCGCCAGGGCGCACCCCGTCTCCACCTCGTCAGCCGCTCCGGTCCCGACGCCGCCGGCGTCAGTCAACTCAGCGACGAACTGGCCGCGTTGGGGGCGGCCGTCACCGTCACCGCATGCGACGTATCCGACCGGGCCGCACTCCAGCACCTCCTCGGCACCATCCCCGCCGAACACCCCCTCACCGCCGTCGTCCACGCCGCCGGGCTCGCGGAGAACACCCCGTTCGCCGAGTTGGACCTGCCGGGGATCGAGGCGGTGCTGCGGCCCAAGGCGCTCGCGGCCACCCATCTCCATGAGCTCACCGAGGACCTCGACCTCAGTGCCTTTGTGCTCTTCTCGTCCGGCGCGGCGGCGTGGGGCGGTAGCCGACAGGCCTCGTACGCCGCCGCCAACGCCTATCTCGACGCCCTCGCCGAGCACCGCCGCGCCCGTGGCCTGCCCGCCACCAGCCTCGCCTGGGCGCCGTGGAGCGATGCGGGCATGGCCGCCGACGAGTCCGTCATCGACTACTACCGCCGGCGCGGGATGCGTCCGCTGGACACCGATCTCGCCATCGCCTCGCTCCAGCGCTCCTTGGACCACGGCGACACCACGATCACCATCGCGGACATCGACTGGGAGAGGTTCCCGGCCGGTTTCACCGCACAGCGGCCCAGCCCGCTGCTGTCCGACCTGGCCGCCACCGAGTCGCCGGGCGCCGAAGCCACCCCGGACGTCGACGCGGCGTTGAGCGGTTCGCTCCAGCGGCAGCTGGCCACCGGCTCCCCCGCCCAGCAGCATCAGCTCCTGCTCCATCACATCCAGACGCATGCCGCCGCGATCCTCGGCCATCCCACCATCGACGCGATCCCACCCGCCCAGCCGTTCCAGGAGCTGGGGTTCGACTCCCTCACGGCCGTCGAATTCGGGCATCGGCTCTCCGCCACCACCGGGCTCGACCTTCCGCCCACCCTGGTCTTCGACCACCCCACCCCCAAGGAGCTGGCCGACCATCTGCGCGAGCGGCTCGTCGAGGGGCAGCTGACCTCCGAGGGACATCTGCTGTCGGAGCTCGACCGGTGGGACGCGGTCTCGGAGCCATCGACGGTGGACGAGGCGGCCCGTCGCCGGATCACCGGGCGGCTGCGGCTGCTGCTGGCCAAGTGGAGCGACACGGAACGGGAAACGGAGCGTTCCGCGGCCCACAGCGAGCTCGAGACGGCGACGGCAGAAGACATCTTCGACCTCATCTCCGACGAGTTCGGAAAGTCCGACGAGCTCGGAAAGTCGTGAGCCCGATGACCCCCATCCTCCGCGACGCGCCAAGGAGCCTCCGCTAGATGTCGAACGAAGAGAAGCTGCTCGACCACCTCAAGTGGGTCACGGCCGAGCTGCGCCAGACCCGTGAGCGTCTGCGGGAGGCCGAGTCCGCCGAGCCGGAGCCCATCGCGATCGTGGGCATGGCCTGCCGTTATCCGGGCGGGGTGCGGTCGCCGGAGGAACTGTGGCGGCTGGTGCGGGACGGCGAGGACGCCGTATCCGGATTTCCCACGGACCGCGGTTGGGGCGTTGAGGAGCTGTTCGACCCGGATCCCGAAAGCTATGGCACGTCGTATGTGGACCAGGGCGGGTTCTGTTACGACGCGACCGAGTTCGACGCGGCCTTCTTCGACATCAGTCCCCGTGAGGCCCAGGCCATGGACCCCCAGCAGCGGCTGCTGCTGGAGACCGCGTGGGAGGCGTTCGAGCGCGCCGGGCTCAATCGGGCGTCGCTGGGCGGCAGCAACACCGGGGTGTTCGCCGGGGTGGGTTCGCATGACTACCTGTCGGTCATCGGCGACATCACCAGCGAGGTGGAGGGCTATGTCGGCCCCGGGAACCTCGGCAGTGTGGTGTCCGGGCGGGTGGCGTACTCGCTCGGGCTGGAGGGGCCCGCGGTCACGGTGGACACCGCGTGTTCCTCGTCGCTGGTCGCCATCCATCTGGCGTGCCAGGCGCTGCGCAACGGCGAATGCGATCTGGCCCTGGCCGGTGGGGTGGCCGTGATGGCGACGCCCGGCGCGTTCATCGAGTTCTCCCGTCAGCGCGGCATGGCCCCGGACGGCCGCTGCAAGCCGTTCGCGGCGGCCGCCGATGGCACCGGGTGGGGCGAGGGTGCCGGGTTGATCGTCCTGGAGCGCCTGTGTGAGGCGCGGCGCCGCAACCGCCGTGTCCTCGGGGTGATTCGGGGGTCCGCAGTCAACCAGGACGGGGCCAGCAACGGTCTCACGGCGCCGAACGGGCCGTCGCAGCAGCGGGTGATCCGGCAGGCCCTGGCCAACGCGCAGCTGTCCACCGCCGAGGTGGACGTGGTCGACGGACACGGCACCGGGACGACTCTCGGCGATCCGATCGAGGCGCAGGCGCTGCTGGCCACGTATGGCCAGGGCAGGCCGGAGAACCGGCCGCTGTGGCTGGGCTCCATCAAGTCCAACCTGGGGCACACCCAGGCCGCCGCCGGTGCGGCCAGTGTGATCAAGATGGTGATGGCGATGCGGCATGAGCTGCTGCCCGCCTCGCTGCACATCGACGAACCGACGCCGCACGCCGACTGGGCGTCGGGTGCGGTGCGGCTGCTGACCGAGCCGGTTCCCTGGCCGCGTGGGGAGCGTCCGCGCCGGGCCGGTGTGTCCGCGTTCGGGATCTCCGGTACGAATGCCCATCTGATCCTGGAGCAGGCACCCGAACCCGCCGAAACGCCATCCGCCCCGATGGTGCCGACCGACACCGACAGCGACGGTGCCCCGGTGGGTGGTGTGGTCCCGTGGGTGGTCTCCGGGCGCGGCACCGAGGCCTTGCGCGGTCAGGCACGCGCACTGGCCGAACGAGTGACCGCCAACCCCGACGCAACACCGACGGACATCGGCTGGTCGCTGATCACCACCCGGTCCGTCTTCGACCACCGCGCCGTCATCGTCGCCCAACACCGCCACGAACTCCTGACCGGACTCAACGCCCTGGCCACCGGCGACACCCACCCCACCATCATCCAACCAACCACCACCACCAGCGGCGGCACCGGACCAGTCCTGGTATTCCCCGGCCAAGGCTCCCAATGGCTCGGCATGGGCGCCGGACTCCTGAACACCTCACCCGCCTTCGCCACCCGCGTCGCCGAATGCCAACAAGCCC
>NZ_BAAAIF010000181.1:0-4360 GCF_039525925.1 Streptomyces javensis
AAGCCCAGCTCCTTGAAGGCGCGCCCGGCCTCGACCGCCTCGGCCCCGCCGTGCCCCAGCACCGACGCGACCTGCGCACGCACCAACTCCAGCAGCGTCTGTGCGCGCTCGTTCTCCGTCAGCCCGGACAGCCGCTCCACGAGTGTGCCGGTGCCGGTCCCTGCGGTGACGGCCGGGCGCGGCGCGCCCTCGGCGGCCGGCGCCGGGCGCGCGGCCCGCACCTCGC
The DNA here is from genome assembly GCF_039525925.1 of Streptomyces javensis. Classification (NCBI taxonomy): domain Bacteria; kingdom Bacillati; phylum Actinomycetota; class Actinomycetes; order Kitasatosporales; family Streptomycetaceae; genus Streptomyces; species Streptomyces javensis. The sequence continues at coordinate 227 of NZ_BAAAIF010000181.1, forward strand.
CGAACAGCGCGCTCGGCCGTACGGCGGTGAACTCGGCGAGGAACCGGTCCCAGTCGAGGTCCGCGACCGTCACGGCGGTGTCATCGAGGTCCAGCGCCTGCCGCAGCGCGGTGAGCGCCGACTCGGGCGCCATCGGCGGCACTCCGTCGCGGCGCATCCGGCGCTCCAGCGCCCCGTCGGCGGCCATGCCGCCCTCGGCCCACGGGCCCCAGGCGATCGAGGTGGCGGGCAGACCCTGGGCGCGCCGCCGCTCGGCCAGCGCGTCCAAGTAGGCGTTGGCCGCCGCGTAGTTGGCCTGTCCGGCCGCGCCCACCGACCCGGCGAGCGAGGAGAAGAGGACGAACGCCGAAAGGTCCAGGTCACGGGTCAGCTCATGGAGGTTCTGCGCGGAGGTGGCCTTGGCGCGCACCACGCGCTCCAGCCGCTCGGCGTCCAGCGTGTCCACGAGACCGTCGTCCAGCACACCGGCCGCGTGGACGACGGCGGTCAGCGGTAGCTCGGCCGGTATGGACGCCAGCAGCTCGGCGAGCGCGTCCCGGTCCGCCACATCACACGCGGCCACCGTCACCCGAGCACCCGACGCCACGAGCTCATCGCGCAGCTCCGCCGCGCCCGGGGCGTCGGGCCCCCGGCGGCTGGTGAGCACGACATGCTCGGCACCGTTCGCCACCAGCCAACGGGCCACATGCGCGCCCAGCGCACCCGTACCGCCCGTCACCAGCACCGAACCGGACGCCCGCCAACCCTCGTCACCGGATGTCCGGGACCCGGAAGCCTCCGTCAGCCGACGCCCGAAGACGCCTGAGGCGCGCACCGCGACCTGATCCTCGCCCGAGCCACCAGCCCCAGCACCGGCACCAGCACCAGCACCGGCACCGGCACCGGCACCGGCCAGCACACCCGCCAGCCGCCCCAGCGCCCGCTCGTCGGCCGTCTCGGGAAGGTCGACCAGACCACCCCACCGCTCCGGCAGCTCCAACGCCGCCACCCGGCCGAGCCCCCACACCAACGCCTGCACCGGGCTCACCACACCATCGGAACGCCCCACCGACACCGCACCCCGCGTCGCCACCCACAACGGCGCACCCACACCCACATCACCCAACGCCTGCACCAACGCGGCCGTACGCAACAGCCCCGCCTCGGACTCCACCGCCAGCAGGGAGAACACCCCCGCCACCGAACCGCCCACGACCGCCGTCCGCAGCTCCTCCGCCAGCCCGGCACGGTCCACCGCGTCCGACTCGACCACGCGCACATCCACACTACGCCCGGCCAGCATCCGCACCACGCCCGTGGCCCAGACACCCTCGGCCTCGTCCGCCGGGACGACGACCAGCCAGCAGCCACCCAGCACCCCGGTGGCCAACCGCTCCGTCACCGGCTGCCACGACACCCGGTATCGCCAGCCGTCCACCGCCGAACGCACCGACTCCTGCCGCCGCCACGACGACAGCGCGGGCAGCGCCTCACCCAGCGAAAGCCCCGGATCCACCGCGAGCTCCGCCGCCAGCGCGGCCACATCACCGCGCTCCACCACATCCCAGAACCGCCCGTCGACGGCACCGCCCGGCGCGACCTCCGACGCCGCCGGGGTCTCCTCCCACCAGTACCGGGTGCGCTGGAAGGCGTAGGTCGGCAGCTCGACGCGCCGGGCCCCGGTGCCCTCGAAGTAGCCGCCCCAGTCCGGGGACTGGCCCCGGACGTGCAGCAGGGCGAGCGCGGCGGTCACCGACTCGACCTCGGTACGCCCCTTCCGCAGCGTGGCGGCGAACGCGGCGTCCTCGCCGGTCACACACTCCTGCGCCATCGCCGAGAGAACGCCATCGGGGCCGAGCTCGACGAAGGTCGTCACACCCTCCGCCTCCAGCGTCCGCACACCGTCGAGGAAGCGGACGGCCTCGCGGACATGGCGCAGCCAGAAGTCCGGGCTGGTGATCTCCTCGGCGGACACCACGCCACCGGTCAGGTTGGAGACGATCGGGATGCGCGGGGATTCGTAGGTGAGCCCCTGCGCCACCTCGCGGAACGCCTCCAGCATCCCGTCCATGCGCGGGGAGTGGAACGCGTGGCTCACGGTGAGCCGCTTGGTCTTACGGCCCTGGGCCTCGAACGACGTGGCGATCGCGACAGCCGCGTCCTCGTCGCCCGCGATGACCACGGACGTCGGGCCGTTCAGGGCGGCGATCGACACCCGCTCGGTCAGCAGCGGCGCGACCTCGTCCTCGGACGCCTGGATGGCGATCATCGCGCCGCCGGTGGGCAGCTCCTGCATCAACCGCCCACGGGCGGCCACCAACTTCGCCGCATCGGCGAGCGAGAACACACCCGCCACATGCGCGGCGGCCAGCTCACCGATCGAATGCCCGGAGAGGAAGTCCGGCGTCAGACCCCACGCCTCAACGAGCCGGAACAACGCCACCTCAACCGCGAACAACGCGGGCTGAGTGAACCCCGTCCGATCCAGTACCGCCGCGTCATCCCCGAACAACACATCCCGCAACGGCCGCTCAAGATGCAGATCCAGATGCGCACACACCTCATCCAGCGCATCCGCGAACACGGGGAACGCATCGTAGAGCTCACGGCCCATCCCCAGCCGCTGACTCCCCTGCCCCGTGAACAGGAACGCCACCTTGCCCTCGGTGACCGTCCCCTCGACCACCCCCGGGACGGACTCGCCCCGAACCAGCGCGTCCAGGCCCGCCAGGAACGTCTCGCGGTCCGTGGTGACGAGGGCGGCGCGCCGCTCCAGCGCGGCGCGGCTGGTGGCGAGCGAGAAGGCGAGGTCGGCCGCGCTCAGCTCGGGGTGGGTGCGGAGATGGGTGGCCAGCTGTGCGGCCTGGGCGCGCAGCGCCTGCCCGTCCTTCGCCGACAGCAGCCACGGCAGCGCGGTCAGCTCACGCGGCGTGGGCTGCTCGCCCGGGGCGGCCGGAAGGGCCGGAACGGCCGGGGCCTGCTCGATGATGGTGTGCGCGTTGGTGCCGCTGAGCCCGAAGGACGACACGCCCGCGCGGCGCGGACGGCCCGTCTCCGGCCACTCCACCCGCTCGCTCAGCAGCGCGACGGCCCCCGCCGACCAGTCCACATGCGGCGACGGCTCATCCACATGCAACGTCTGCGGCAACACACCGTGCCGCATGGCGAGGACCATCTTGATGATGCCCGCGACACCGGCCGCCGCCTGCGTATGACCGATGTTGGACTTGATGGACCCCAGCCACAACGGCCGCTCCGGGGCACGCTCCTGCCCGTACGTGGCCAGCAGCGCCTGCGCCTCGATCGGGTCACCCAGCGTCGTACCCGTACCGTGCGCCTCGACCGCGTCCACATCCCCGGCCGACAGCCCCGCACCGGCCAGCGCCTGCCGGATCACCCGCTGCTGCGAGGGACCGTTCGGCGCGGTCAGGCCATTGCTGGCACCGTCCTGGTTGATCGCGCTGCCCCGCACGATGGCCAGCACCGGGTGGCCGTTCTTCTCCGCGTCCGACAGCCGCTCCACGAGCAGCATGCCGACGCCCTCGCCCCAGCCGGTGCCGTCCGCACCGGCCGCGAACGCCTTGATCCGGCCGTCCTCCGCGAGTCCGCGCTGACGGCTGAAGTCCACGAACGCCTCGGGCGTGGACATCACCGTGACGCCACCCGCGAGCGCCATCGTGCACTCACCGCCGCGCAGCGCCTGCACCGCCATGTGCAGGGCCACCAGCGACGAGGAACACGCCGTGTCGACCGTGACCGCCGGGCCCTCCAGACCGAAGGTGTAGGCGACCCGCCCGGACACCACGCTCGCCGCGTTGCCCGTGCCCAGATGGCCCTCCAGGCCCTCGGGCGGGGTGGCGACGAGCCCGGCGTAGTCCTGGCCGTTGGTGCCCGCGAAGACACCGGTACGGCTGCCCCGCAGCGTGGCGGGGTCGATCCCGGCCCGCTCGAACGCCTCCCAGGAGGTCTCCAGCAGCAACCGCTGCTGCGGGTCCATCGCCAACGCCTCACGCGGCGAGATGCCGAAGAACGAGGCGTCGAAGTCCCCGGCGTCGTAGAGGAAACCGCCCTCACGCGTGTACGACGTCCCCTGACGATCCGGATCCGGGTCGTACAGCCCCGCCAGATCCCAGCCACGGTCCGACGGGAACTCCG
>NZ_BAAAIF010000182.1:0-4318 GCF_039525925.1 Streptomyces javensis
GGATGCGGCGCGTGTGGTGGCGTTGCGGAGTAGGGCGTTGCGGGCGTTGTCGGGGCTCGGTGGGATGGTGTCGGTGTCGTTGCCGGTGGAGTCGGTGGGGGAGCGGTTGGGCCGGTGGGGTGGGCGGTTGTCGGTGGCGGCGGTGAATGGGCCTTCGGCGGTTGTGGTCTCCGGTGATGCGGATGCGTTGGTTGAGTTGTTGGCCGAGTGTGAGGCGGAGGGGGTCCGGGCGCGGCGTGTTCCGGTGGATTACGCCTCGCATTGCGCTCATGTGGAGGCCATTGAGGAGGAGCTTCGGCAGGCTCTCGCGGGGGTCCGTCCTCGGTCGTCGTCGGTGCCGTTCTATTCGACGGTGACCGGTGGCGTGCTGGACACCGAGGAACTCGACGCCGGGTACTGGTACCGCAATCTGCGTCAGACGGTGCGCTTTGACGAGACCGTACGCGCCCTGCTGGCGGATGGTTTCCAGGTGTTCATCGAGGCCAGCGCCCATCCGGTGCTCACGGTGGGGGTGGAGCAGACCGCCGAGCAGCATGGCTCCGACGTGGCGGCCGTCGGTTCGCTGCGCCGTGACGAGGGCGGCCTGGACCGCTTCCTGACTTCCGTGGCCGAGGCATATGTGGGCGGGGCGTCCGTCGACTGGACGGGGACGTTCGCGGGGACGGGCGCGTCCCGGATCGAGCTGCCCACGTACGCCTTCCAGCGCAAGCGGCACTGGCTGGACGTGCGGGCCCTGCCGCAGCCGGGCCCGCTCACCGAGGCCGATGCCATCGCCCCCGACGATGGCAGCGCGGACCACTACTCATCGGCGACCGATGCGGCATCGCTCCTGCGCGCGCGTCTCGCCCCGCTGAACGACGCCCAGCGAGCGGAGATGCTGGCGGAACTGGTGCGTGATCAGGTCGCCACCGCGCTGGGGCACGAAGAGCCGGAAGCCGTCGATCCGGGTCGGACCTTCAAGGAACTGGGCTTCGATTCGCTCGGCGCCGTCGATTTCCGCAACCGTCTGAACACCACGACCGGACTGCGCCTGTCGACCACGCTGCTGTTCGACCACCCCACGCCCCGGGCCCTCGTACGCCATCTGCGGGACAGGCTCCTGGGCGACGACGGGCGAGAGGAGACCGCGTCGGCACCGGTCGGGGTGGCCCCGGACGAGCCGATCGCGATCGTGGGCATGAGCTGCCGCTACCCCGGTGGTGTGCGGTCGCCCGAGGAGCTGTGGCAGCTGATCGCCTCCGGTGGTGACGCCATCGGAGGCTTCCCCGCGGACCGGGGCTGGGACCTGTCCGGGCTGTACGACGCCGACCCCGGACGAGCCGGGACGACGTACACCCGCGAAGGTGGCTTCCTCTACGACGCCGGGGACTTCGATGCCTCCTTCTTCGGGATCTCGCCGCGCGAGGCGCTGGCGATGGACCCGCAGCAGCGGCTCTTGCTGGAGACCTCCTGGGAGGTCTTCGAACGCGCGGGGATCGACCCGGCCGGGCGGGAGAAGAGCCGGACCGGTGTCTTCGTGGGCGCGATGTCCCAGGACTACGGCCCACGGATGCACGACGCCTCGGATGAGTTGCAGGGGTACCTGCTCACCGGCAACACCGTCAGCGCCGCTTCCGGCCGTATCTCCTACACCATGGGCTTCGAGGGCCCGGCGATGACGGTGGACACCGCCTGCTCGTCCTCCTTGGTGGCCCTGCATCTGGCGGTCCAGTCGCTGCGCCAGGGCGAGTGCGCGCTCGCACTCGCCGGTGGTGTGACGGTGATGCCGACACCGGGTCTGTTCGTGGAGTTCAGCAGGCAGCAGGGGCTGGCCCCGGACGGGCGGTGCAAGCCGTTCGCGTCGGCGGCGGACGGCACGGGCTGGGCCGAGGGCGCCGGGATGCTGCTGCTGGAGCGGCTGTCGGACGCTCGGCGCAACGGTCACCAGGTGCTCGCGGTGGTGCGGGGCAGCGCCATCAACCAGGACGGTGCGTCAAACGGCCTGACCGCGCCGAACGGGCCCTCCCAACAGCGGGTGATCCGAGCGGCGTTGGCGAACGCGGGACTTTCGCCCGCCGACGTGGATGCGGTCGAAGCGCATGGCACGGGCACGGCCCTGGGCGACCCGATCGAGGCCGAGGCGTTGCTCGCGACCTATGGGCGGGAGCGGAGCGCCGAGGACCGGCCGCTGTGGCTGGGGTCGGTGAAGTCCAACATCGGTCATACGCAGGCGGCGGCTGGTGTCGCGGGCGTGATGAAGATGGTGCTGGCGATGCGGCATGGGGTGCTGCCCAAGTCGCTGCATGTCGATGAGCCGTCGCCGCATGTGGATTGGTCGGCGGGTGCGGTGGAGTTGTTGACGGATGCGGTGGCGTGGCCGGAGACGGGCCGGTCGTGGCGTGCGGGTGTGTCGTCGTTCGGCATCAGCGGGACGAATGCCCATGTCATTGTGGAGCAGGCTCCCGCTGAGGCGGGTGTTGCCCAGCCGGTTGACGAGGGGCGGGAGGCCCCGGCGTCGGTGCCGTGGGTGGTGTCGGCGAAGTCCGAGGGTGCGTTGCGGGCGCAGGCGGAGCGGTTGCTGTCGGCTGTGCGCGGGGAGCTGGGCACCGATGTGTCGGTCGTGGATGTGGCGTCGTCGCTGGTGACCACGCGGTCGGTGTTCGAGCACCGGGCGGTGGTGCTGGCCGGTGAGCGTGAGGGGTTTGTGGCTGGGCTGGAAGCGCTGGTGGATGGCGTACCGGCGGCGGGTGTGGTGCGGGGTTCTGTGGTGCCGGGGAAGTTGGCGGTGTTGTTCTCGGGTCAGGGCAGTCAGCGGGTCGGGATGGGGCTGGGGCTGTGTGAGGCGTTTCCGGTGTTCGCGGAGGCGTTCGATGAGGTGTGTGGGCGGTTCGACGGGGTGTTGGAGCGTTCGCTGCGGGAGGTGATCCGTGGGGATGCGGATGGTCTGGATGAGACCGCGTATACGCAGTGTGGGTTGTTCGCGGTGGAGGTGGCGTTGTTCCGGTTGGTGGAGTCGTGGGGTGTGCGGCCGGATTTCGTGGCGGGGCATTCGATTGGTGAGTTGGTGGCGGCGTATGTGGCGGGGGTGTTGTCGCTTGCGGATGCGTGTGTGTTGGTGGCGGCTCGTGGGCGGTTGATGCAGGGGTTGCCGTCGGGTGGGGTGATGGTGTCGGTGCAGGCCGCCGAGAGCGATGTACTGCCGTTGCTGGCCGGTCGTGAGGCCGAGGTGAGTGTGGCGGCGGTCAATGGTCCGTACTCGACCGTGATCTCCGGTGCTGAGGCGGCGGTGGTGGAGGTCGCCGGGTTGCTGGAGGTCGAGGGGGTCAAGACCAAGCGGCTGCGTGTCTCGCACGCCTTCCATTCACCCCTGATGGAGCTGATGCTGGCGGAGTTCCGGCGGGTGGCCGAGGGGCTGTCGTACGCGCCTCCGCGTATCCCCGTCGTGTCGAACGTGACGGGCCTGGTCGCGGACGTCGAGGCGCTGTGCTCCGCCGAGTACTGGGTGCGGCATGTGCGTGAGGCCGTCCGGTTCGCGGACGGGGTACGGAGTCTGGCGGACGCGGGAGTCACCACCTTCCTGGAGCTGGGTCCGGACGGGGTGCTGTCCGGGATGGGGCAGGAGTGCGTCTCCGACGCGGTCTTCGCATCGGTGCTGCGCGCCGGCCGGTCTGAGGTCCCTTCCCTGCAAGGTGCCCTCGCCGAGATCTACGTACGAGGGCGGCAGGTCGACTGGTCAGCCCTGTTGGCGCCGACCCGCCCCCGTCGCGCGGAGTTGCCGACGTACGCGTTCCAGCGGGAGCGCTTCTGGCTGGAGCCGGTCCGCGGCGGCACGGCCCCGGCGCTGACGCGGGCGGCTGATCCCCGGCGCTATCAGGTGTCGTGGGCGCCCGTTTCGGACGTGGTGGGTGCTGCGCTGACGGGCACGTGGCTGATGGCGGTCCCGGCGGGGTCGGCCGGGGATGAGTGGGTTGCGGACTGTGTGGCCGCGCTGGCGGGGCGCGGTGCCCGGCCTGTCGTGGTCGAGCTGGGGCAGAACGACACCGACCGTGCGGTGATGGCGGTCCGGCTGCGCCGGGCCCTGGAGGAGGCCGAAGTCTCTGACGCCGCAGGTGTGGTGTCGCTGCTGGCGCTGGCGGAGGGGCGGCACGGTGAGTACGGGTCGGTGCCGTTGGGTCTGGCGCTGACCTTGTCCCTGCTCCAGGGGATCGGGGATGCGGGCGTGGGTGGCCGTGTGTGGTGTGTGACGCGGGGTGCGGTGGCGGTGAGCGGTTCGGAGATCCCGTCGGGTGTGGAGCAGGCGGCGGTGTGGGGGATGGGCCGGGTGGCCGGGCTGGAGGCG
>NZ_BAAAIF010000183.1:0-4312 GCF_039525925.1 Streptomyces javensis
GACTCGCAATCCACACCGAAACCAGAGGCCCTCGCCCCGTTCAAGCACCCCTCACGGCGCGTCGCCCGTCACCAACCTCCCCGGACAACACAACTAGGCCCCCACGGGGCCCGCAGCGCGTCGGCGAGGCCGAGAAGCCGCCGCCCCCGGGCTCCGGGGACGGCGGCCGATCCGTTCGCCCACGCCCTGAGCGGCGCCCCGGCCGAGGGAGACGCAGGTCACATCCAGCCCTGTCACATCTCTCCGAGCCGTTCCGTCAGGGAGGTGTCACCACGGCAACCGCATAGGAGAGCCCATCATGGACGCTCGCTTGAACCTCTTCGGCAACCCGCTCCTCGGCACGTTCCTCAAGCACCTCAACTCCGCGGGCAAGGTGATCGGCGACTCGTCGCTGCCTGCCGCGACGCAGGAGCTGGTGAAGATCCGCGCCAGCCAGATCAACGGCTGCGGCTTCTGCACCGACATGCACACCAAGGACGCCGCGAAGGCCGGGGAGACCTCGACGCGCCTGAACCTGGTCGCGGTCTGGCGGGAGGCCACGGTGTTCACCGACGCCGAGCGCGCCGCCCTGGAGCTGGCCGAGCAGGGCACCCGCATCGCCGACGCGGCCGGTGGTGTCACGGACGAGGCGTGGGCGAACGCCGCCAAGTACTACGACGAGGAGCAGCTCGCCGCCCTGGTCTCCATCATCGCCGTCATCAACACCTACAACCGGCTGAACGTCATCGTCCAGCAGCCCGCCGGCGACTACCAGCCCGGCCAGTTCGGCTGAGGCCCGGCGTCCTCCCGCGAGGCGCTGGCGAGAATCCGTGGAGGGTCGGCAGAAACGCTCGTGGTTGATGCCGTGACCGGTCTCTAACCTGCCGAAAAAGCGTGATTCCCACGCGTTCGGCAGGCACACCACGGAGGCTCGAGTTGGCAGGCGAAACGACGCGGGAGAACGGCCGGGGGACGGACGCCGCGCGTCCGATGGAAGTCGGCACGGTGCTGTACGGGGGTCACACCGCGCTCGACTTCGTCGGTCCGCACCTGGCCTTCGCCAGTGCGGGCATGCGGGTCCACCTGGTGTCGGACTCACTGGACCCAGTGGTGTCCGACACCGGGCTGGCCGTCCTGCCGACCGTCACCCTCGACAGCTGCCCCGGCGACCTGGACATCCTGTTCGTCCCCGGTGGACGCGTCGACGAGGTGCTGCTCGACCGCGCCAGGGTCGAGTTCCTCGCGCACCACGGGCGCAGGGCCTCGTACGTCACCTCGGTCTGCACCGGCTCGCTGGTGCTCGCCGCGGCGGGTCTGCTCGACGGCTACCGGGCGGCGACGCACTGGGCCGCCCGGGATCAGCTGGCGCGGTTCGGCGTCGAGGTGTCGAGCGAGCGCGTGTGCGTCGACCGGAACAGGATGACCGGCGGCGGGGTGACCGCGGGCATCGACTTCGGGCTCGCCCTCGTGGCGCGCGTCCTCGGCGAGGACGCCGCGAAACTCTCCCAGCTGGCCATGGAGTACGACCCGCGGCCGCCCTTCGACGCCGGTTCCCCCGAGGGCGCGGGGCCCGCGGTGGTCGCGCGCTTCGCCCGGTTCGCGGAGGCCACCTTCGGCGAAGGCATCGACGAGAGCATCGCCCGCGCCGTCTCGCGGGTGCTGGAGCGGCGCGCGGCGCCGAGCGGGGCGTAACGGGCGCTTCGGAGCGCGTAACGGGCGCTTCGGGTGACGTGCCGGACGCTTCGGGTCAATCGATGTGCGCGGGGGCCCGACCCCGAGTTGCGGGCCCCCACGCGGGGGGTGACGGTGGGCATAAGGGGGACATGGGGGCTCGGGGGCTGTGGGGGCGGGTGAGACATCCCCGGGAAGAGACATCCCGGGGAGAGACATCCCGGGGAGAGACATTCCGGGGAGAGACATTCCGGGGAGAGCACTGACCGCGCACAGGAGCGGAGAAAGGCAATGACGAACGGACCTGGGCCCGTGGGGCCCATGGGTAAGGGGCCGAACGGGGAGCGGCCGCAGCAGCGGGCCGGGATGCCGCTGGGGGCGCAGCAGACCGAGTACACCGGGCGGTATGTGGTCCTGCTCGATCAAGAGGAGCCCGACCGCGGTATGGAGGCGTTGCGCTCGTCCGTGGGGATCTCGTCCGTGGAGCGCGTCCGCGGGGCCGAACCCGGGGCGGCGGAGCTGCTGGGGCGCGCCGATGTGTCGGTGGTCTTCGACGAACTCGGCGTCGCCGTCGTCGATGTGCAGCCGGACCAGCGCCATGCGCTGGTCACCACGGCGGAGACGGAGCCGACGATCATCGCGACGGAGCCGGAGCGCGTGGTGTACGCGTCGGTGATCACGGAGCCGCGGCGCACGCTGACCGGCTTCTTCCCGACGTACCGCAGCGACGATGACGAGGTGTCCCGGCACACCCGGGCCGAGCTCGCCACCTCGCTGGGACCGGCGTGGGACGAGCAGAACACCACCTGGGGTCTCCAGGGGATCCGCGCCAACTGGTCGCATCTGACGGGCAGCGGGGTGAAGGTCGCCGTGCTGGACACCGGTGTGGACACCGACCACCCGGATCTGACCGGATGCGTCGAGGCGACGGCCTCCTTCGTGTCCGGGGCGAGCGTCGAGGACGGCCATGGCCACGGCACCCACTGCGTCGGCACCGTCGCCGGTCCGGCCAAGCCGGGGCACGCGCCGCGGTACGGCGTGGCCGGTGAGGCCCGGGTGCTGGTCGGCAAGGTGCTCAGCGACCAGGGCGTGGGCTCCGACGGCGAGATCCTGGCGGGGATGGCCTGGGCGGTCGCCCAGGGCGCCCGGGTGGTCTCCATGTCGCTCGGGGCTCCGGTGGAGCCGGGCGAGCTGTTCCCGCAGACGTACGAGAACGTGGCGCGGCGCGCGCTGCGGCGTGGCACGGTGATCGTGGCCGCGGCAGGCAACGAGAGCCGGCGGCCCGGCTTCGTGGCGCCGGTGGGGCGGCCCGCCAACTGCCCGTCCATCCTGGCGGTGGCGGCACTCGGCAAGGACCTGGGGACCGCGTTCTTCTCCTGCAGCGCCATCAACGGCGCCGGCGGGGAGGTCAATATCGCGGCGCCCGGGGTCGACATCTTCTCGGCCGCGCCCGACGGGACGTACCAGACGATGAGCGGTACGAGCATGGCGACGCCCCATGCCGCCGGTGTGGCCACGCTGCTGGCGCAGGCGCATCCGGACGCCTCGGCGGCGGACCTGAGCACCCGTCTGCTGTCCGGCGCCCATCCGCTGGCGCAGCCGGGCGCGGACATCGGCGCCGGTCTGCTCCAGGCCCCGTGAGCGGCGGCGCCATGGGGCGGACAACACGGTCCGGGCCGGTCGGGGTCATCCTCTCGGTCGACCCGGACCGGTTCGCCCAGGTGGTGGAGGCCGCGCGCCGGGTCGGGCTGACGGTCACCGGTGAGCAGCCGATCCTGGGCTCGCTGTCCGGGACGATCGCGGAGGACCGGATCCCGGTGCTGGCGGCGGTGGACGGGGTGGAGTCGGTGGACCGGGAGCGGATCGTCCGGCTGCCGCCGCCCGACGCGCCGCTTCAGTGAGCCTCGGCTCTTGCCGCCTCATCGGCTCTTGCCGCCTCATCGGCTCCTGCCGCGTCACGGGCTCCTGCCGCGTCACGGGCTCCTGCCGCGTCAGACGTGGTCGAACGGCTCGGCGTACTTGAAGGGCCCCTTGACGCTCGGCTGGTAGGCGGTCAGGGTCCGGACCTGGAAGTACTCGCCCCAGGCCGGATCCGGGGCCGTGATGCCGTACTCGGTCGCCGGGCGGAAGCCGAACCGGCCGTAGTACGCGGGGCTGCCCAGCAGGGCGACCAGCGATTCGCCGAACGCGTCCGCGGCGCCGAGCACCGCGTGGACGAGCGCGAGGCCCACGCCGCGGCCCTGATGGGCGGGGTGCACGCTGAGCGGGCCGAGGCCGAGGGCGAGGGCCAGGTCGGAGCCGACATGGCCGCGGGTGCAGACGACATGTCCGATCACCTCGCCGCGGTCGCCGGTGGCGACGAACGACAGCGCGGGCAACCAGCCGTCACTGATCCGGAGCTCGTCCAGCAGCGTGGCCTCAACCGGCGGCGGTGGAGATGAGCTGTTCACGGTGTCCGAGGTGTCCGACTTGGCGAACGCGGCCGAGGTGACAGCCCGTACGGCGTCGATGTCGGAGCGGGTCTCTCGTCGGATCAACATCGGGTCAGGATGCGTCCGGATGCCGCACTACGGCAAACGAATTGTGCGCCCACGCGCGGGGCGGGCGGCACGGCGGCACGGGCGGCACGGCGGCGCGGGCGGCTCGGCGGCACGGCGGCGGT
>NZ_BAAAIF010000184.1:0-4267 GCF_039525925.1 Streptomyces javensis
GCCGCGAACACCGGCTCCTGCTCCCACAACCTCAAGCCCATACCAACCCACTGCGCACCCTGCCCCGCGAACACAAACACCGGCCGCAACCCCGACACCGAACCAACACTCCCGCTCACCACACCCGGCGCCTCCCGGCCCGCCGCAGCCGCTGCCAGACCCGCCACCAGCTGCTCGCGGTCGTCGCCGACCACGGCCAGGCGGTGGGAGAACGCCGTGGTCCGCGTCACCGCCAGGGAGAACGCCAGGTCCTTGGCCGCCACCTCCGGACGCGCCGCCACGAACTCCGCCAGCCGACCCGCCTGCGCGGCCAGCGCCGCACCGGACCGCGCCGACAGCACCCACGCCACCGGACCCGAAGACTCGGACTCCTCCCGGACATCGGCGTCCTGGGCAGGCTGCTCAAGGATCAGGTGCACGTTGGTGCCGCTGATCCCGAACGCCGACACACCCGCACGACGCGGTCCCGAACCGGCCGGCCACTCGCGCGGCTCGGTCAGCAACTCCACCGCACCGGCCGACCAGTCCACATGCGTGGACGGGGCGTCCACGTGCAGGGTCTCGGGCAGCATCCCGTGCCGCATCGCCTGCACCATCTTGATCACGCTGGCCACACCGGCAGCAGCCTGGGTGTGCCCGATGTTCGACTTCACCGAACCCAGCAGCAGCGGCCGACCCTCAGGCCGATCCTGGCCGTAGGTCGCCAGCAGCGCCTGCGCCTCGATCGGGTCACCGAGCGAGGTGCCGGTGCCGTGCGCCTCCACGACATCGACATCACTCGCCCGCAGCCCGGCGCTGGCCAGCGCAGCCCGGATCACCCGCTGCTGCGACGGACCATTCGGCGCCGACAGACCATTGCTCGCACCGTCCTGGTTGATCGCACTGCCTGCCACGACCGCCAGCACCTGGCGCCCGCGAGCGCGGGCATCCGACAGGCGCTCCAGAACCACTACGCCGACGCCTTCGCCCCACCCGGTCCCGTCAGCGGCGTCCGCGAACGGCTTGCACCGACCGTCGGCAGCAAGGCCTCGCTGCCGCGCGAACTCCAGGTACGCACCGGGGGTGGCCATGACGGTGACGCCGCCGGCCAGCGCGATCCCGCATTCGCCGGAGCGCAGCGCCTGCGCCGCCAGGTGAATCGCCGTCAGCGAGGACGAACACGCCGTGTCGATCGATACGGCCGGACCTTGCAGCCCCAGCGAGTACGCCACCCGGCCCGAGGCCACGCTCGCCGTGGTCCCGGTCATCCCGTAACCGCCGGCACCGTACTGTCCCCCGACTCGGTAGCCGGAGGTGATGATGCCCGCGTAGACACCCGTGTCGGTGCCCCGCAGCGAACCCGGCTCGATGCCGGCGTCCTCCAGTGCCTCCCAGCAGGTCTCCAGCAGCAGCCGCTGCTGGGGGTCCATGCCCAGCGCCTCACGCGGACTGATCCCGAAGAACTCCGCATCGAAGTCACCGGCGCCATCCAGGAAGCCACCCACCCGGGCATAACCCGCGCCCTCATCATCACCGGAATCGAGGTCGGACAGACCCGTCACGTCCCAGCCGCGGTTCGACGGGAAACCCGTCATCGCGTCGGAGCCTCCGGCGACCAGCTGCCAGAAGCCCTCCGGGCCCTCGGCTCCGCCCGGGAAACGGCAGCCGATTCCCACGATCGCCACCGGCTCGTCCGTGCCGACACGGACGGCCGGCACAGCGGTCTCCCCGACGGCCTCGGCAGTCCCGCACGCCTCGGTCACCAGGTGCCGGGCGAGGTCAAGGGGGACGGGGTAGTCGAACACCAGGGTGGCGGGCAGGATCAGGCCGGTCTCCGCAACCAGTCGGTTGCGGAGCTCCAACGCGGTCAAGGAGTCGATGCCCATCTCGCGGAAGGCCCGCTGGGGATCGATGTCCCCAGGGCTGGCATGGCCCAGAACGTCGGCGACAGTCGCCCGGACGAGCTCCAGCACCTCCTGCTCGCGCTCGGCGGAGCTGAGCGCGGCCAACCGGCCCGCCAGGCCACCGGCGTTCGCGGCCGCAGCCACGGCCGCGGTCGGGCGGGCGGGCGCACCGGCCACCAAGCCGTGCAACAGCGCGGGCAGTTGACGTCCAGGGCGTGACAGCGCGGTCAGGTCCAGCAGAGCCGGAACCGCCAACGGTGTGCCAAGCGTGGTGGCGGCGTCGAACAGGGCCAGGCCCTGCTCGGTCGTCAGTGGCTGGATGCCGCTGCGGCGCAGCCGGGTCAGACCCGCGCCCTCCAGGTGCCCCGTCATCTCCGAGGCCTGGGCCCACAGACCCCAGGCCAGCGACTGGCCGGCCAGGTTCCGCTCGCAGCGGTAGGCGGCCAGCGTGTCCAGGAAGGCGTTGGCGGCGGCGTAACTCCCCTGCCCCGGGCTGCCCATGACAGCCGCGGCGGAGGAGTACAGGACGAAGCCGGCCAGGCCCGCGCCCTCGGTCAGCTCGTGCAGGTTCCACGCCGCGTCGGCCTTGGCCGCCAGCACCGGCGCCATCCGCTGCGGAGTCAGCGACTCCACGGTGGCGTCGTCGATCACACCCGCGGCGTGCACCACCGCGGTCAGCGGCCGCTCAGCCGCGATCCGCGCCACCACCGACGCGAGGCCGTCGCGGTCGGCGGCATCACCGGCCTGCACCCGCACGCTCGCGCCCGACTGCGCCAACTCGGCGACCAGGCGGGCGACTCCGGGCGCATCCGGACCGCGACGGGACATCAGCGCCAGGTGCCGCATCCCACGGACATCCACCAGGTGCCGGGCCAACTCCGCGCCCAGCGTCCCGGTTCCACCGGTCACCAGGACGGTGCCCTGCGGGTCCCACTCGGCGGGCACAGCTCCGGGCTCCTCCGTCCCGGCCCGGGCCAGCCGTCGGCCGAACGCCACCACACCCTCACCGTCAGCCGCGGGACGGATGCGGACCTCGGGCTCGTCCACAGCCAGCACCGCAGCCAGGACGGTCTCCACGGCGATGTCGTAGGCGGGGTAGAGGGCCGCCGACGGGTCGACGTCGACCAGCAGCAGACGACCCGGGTGCTCGGACTGCGCCGAGCGCACCAGACCCGCCACCGCCGCGCCGACCAGGTCCTGGCCGACGGCCACGCCCTGGGTCCAGATCACCAACCGCGAACTCTCGGTTGCGGGGTCGGCCAGCCACTCCTGCACCCAACCCAGCACCGTCGCAGCAGCCTGCTGGGCCGCCTCCGGCGCCGAAACCCCGAACGGGGGGACCGGAACCGTAGCAACGACCACCGGCGCCGGCTCGGAGCCGGTCGGCTGGCCGTGCCGCGCCCACTGTCCTGCGACGGCCGCAGCCTGCACCGGCAGCGGGACCCAGTCCACCGTGAACAGCGACTGGCGCACCTGACGACCCGACCCGGTGAGCTGACCCGCCAGAACCTCACGCATTGCCAGCGACCGGGCCTCCAGAACCGGCTGACCGGCACTGTCGAACGCGGTCACCGAGACGCCGCCCGACTCACCGGCCAGCACCACCCGCAGCTGGCGCGCACCGCCGGCCAGCAGTCGAACGCCCGACCAGGCGAACGGCAGCCCCGTCCCCCCGCCACTGCCATTGCCATTGCCAGTGCCAGTGCCAGTGCCAGCGGCCAGGAGGCCGTGCAGGGCAGCGTCGAGCAGCGCGGGGTGCAGGCCGAACCCAGCGACATCCGCTTCCGCGGCCTCGGGCAGCTCGACCTCGGCGTAGACGGTGTCCCCGGCGCGCCAGACCTGACGCAGACCCTGAAAGGCCGGCCCGTAGCCGTAACCACGCCGAGCCAGCTTCTCGTAGGCGTCGTCGACCGGTACCGACTCCGCACCCTCCGGAGGCCAGACGGCCAGCGGGGCGGGGGCCGACTCACGGCCGGCGGGGGCCAGTACGCCGACGGCGTGCCGAACCCAGTCGCCGTCCCCCTCGCGGGAGGAGATCGTGACCGTTCGCGGACCGTCCTCGCCGTCGGTGACGCGGACCTGTAGCTGCACGCCACCGGAGCCGGGCAGGAGCAGCGGCTCCTGCAAGGTCAACTCCTCCAGCACGCCACAACCGGCCAGGTCACCGGCGTGGACCGCCAGGTCCACGAACGCCGTACCAGGCAGCAGAACCGTGCCGTGCACCGCATGATCGGCCAGCCACGGCATCGCCGACAGCGACAGCTGACCCGTCAGCACCAGCCCATCGCCCTCGGCCAGCCACACCGCCGCCGCCAGCAACGGGTGCGCGTCGCGCTGCAAGCCGATCGACGAGGCGTCGCCGCGCCCGGTGACGGGCTTGGGCC
>NZ_BAAAIF010000185.1:0-4229 GCF_039525925.1 Streptomyces javensis
GACCATTCGGCGCCGTCAAACCATTCGACGCACCATCCTGATTCACCGCACTACCCCGCACCACCGCCAACACCCGATGCCCAAACCGCTCCGCATCCGACAACCGCTCCACCACCAGCATGCCGACGCCTTCACCCCAACCGGTGCCGTCCGCCCCCGCCGCGAACGCCTTGCACCGGCCGTCGGCGGCCAGGCCGCGCTGACGGGAGAACTGGACGAAGGTGCCGGGTGTCGCCATGACCGTGACACCGCCCGCGAGCGCCAACGAGCACTCACCCGACCGCAACGCCTGCACCGCCAGGTGCAACGCCACCAACGACGACGAACACGCCGTATCCACCGTGACCGCCGGACCCTCAAGTCCCAGCGTGTACGACACGCGGCCGGAGGCCACGCTCGCCGCGCTTCCGATCCCGACGTACCCCTCGAGCTCGTCCGGGACCGCGGACAGCCGCGAGACGTAGTCGGAGGACATCAGTCCGGCGAACACGCCGGTCCGGCTGCCCTTCAGGGAATCGGTGGGGATACCCGCCCGTTCCAGGGCCTCCCACGATGCCTCCAGCAGCAGCCGCTGCTGCGGATCCATCGCCAGCGCCTCTCGCGGTGAAATACCGAAGAGACCGGGGTCGAAGTGGCCGGCATCGGGGATGAACGCGCCCTCGCGGGCGTACGACCGGCCCGCACGATCCGGATCGGGGTCGTACAGGCCGTCCAGGTCCCAGCCTCGGTCGGTGGGGAAACCGGAGACCGCGTCCACCGCCGACTCAGTGAGGCGCCACAGGTCTTCCGGGGAGCTCACCCCACCCGGGAAGCGGCAGCTCATACCGACGATCGCGATCGGCTCGCGGCTCTTGGCCTCGACGTCCTGGAGACGCTGACGCGTCTGGCGCAGATCGGCGGTGAGCTTCTTGAGGTACTCGAGTACCTTTTCGTCGTTCGACATCCGCGTGCCAGTCCCCTCGATTTCCGGTCGGATGTTCTCGCTGCTCATGACCCATCGAGTTCCTGGTCGATGATTCCGAACATGTCGTCGAGCGAGGCCGATTCGAGGTCCCGCTCAACCGTGCCCGTGCGCTCCGGACGGTGCAGGTCGGTCCACATCGCGACGATGGTTTCCATCCGCGAGGACAGCTGCTCGCGCAGGGTGTCGTCCTCGGCCATCGCCGAGATCATGACGGCCACCTTGTCCAGCTCGCCGAGCCGGGCCGCGATCGGGTCGGCCGCCTCCGGCACAATCTCGGCGAGCAGGTGCTCCGCCAGCCTGGCAGGTGTCGGATAGTCGAAGATGGCGGTCGCGGCCAGCCTGATCCCGGTGGCGGCACCCAGCCGGTTGCGCAGCTCCACCGCGGTCAGCGAGTCGAAGCCGATCTCCTGGAACGTCCGCGCCGTGTCGATCGCCGACGGATCCGGGTGCCGCAGCACGGCGGCGACCTGCCCGCGTACCAGCCCCAGTACGGTCTGGCTCTGTTCCGCGCCCAACATCTCGGCAAGGCTCTGCCGTAGAGCCACCCCACCGTCACCGGCCTCGACGGCCCGGCGTGGCGGGGCCGGTGCCAGCACGCTGAGCACGGGCGGCACCGTTCCGGTGGCCGCCACCGCTCGAAGGCGCAACGGGGTGGCCACGAGTACGGGTTCGCCACTCCGGCACGCGGCATCGAACAGCTCGAGACCGCGTTCGTCGGAGAGGGGAACGGCGCCCGTGCTGGTCATACGGGCCATGTCCTGCTCCGAAAGATGTGCGGTCAGCCCACTGCGCCGCTCCCACAGGCCCCACGCCACCGATACCGCGGGGAGCCCCTGGGCCCGCCGGTGCACGGCCAGCGCGTCGAGGAAGGCGTTGGCCGCGGCGTAGTTGCCCTGTCCCGCGCTGCCCAGCACTCCGGTGGCGGAGGAGAACAGTACGAACGCGTCCAGGTCCAGTCGGCGGGTCAGCTCGTGCAGGTGCCACGCCGCGTCCGCCTTCGGCCGTAGGACGCTCTCCACGCGTTCGGCGGTCATCGAGCCGATGACACCGTCGTCCACCACACCGGCGGTGTGGACGACTGCGCGCAGCGCCGGAATAGTGTCGAGCAGCGCGGTCAGCTGGGCACGATCGGCCACATCGCAGGCGGCGACGCGGATGCGGGCGCCGAGCGCCTCCAGTTCGGTGGTCAGTTCCACCGCGCCGGGCGCGGTGGCCCCACCGCGACTGACGAGCACCAGGTCACGCGCGCCATGGGTGCTCACCAGATGGCGGGCGACCAGGCCGCCGAGTGTCCCCGTCCCGCCTGTGATCAACACGGTGCCGGAGTCCCAGGCGGGGGCTTTCCCGTCCGGTGCGGGCGCATTGACCAGCCTGGGCACCAGCACCGTACCGGCCCGGATGGCAGCCTCGGGTTCCCCTGTCGCGAGCACCGCGGGGAGCACCTCAAGGTCCGAGTCGTCATGGTCGATCACGACGAGTCGGCCGGGGTTCTCCTGCTGTGCGGCGCGCAGGAGCCCCCGTACGGCGGCCGCCGCCACATCCTCCACGTCGTCACCGGTGGATGTGGCCACCGCGCGGCGGGTGAGCACCATCAGACGGGCGTCGGTGTACCGCGTGTCCCCGAGCCACTCCCGCACCACTCCCAGCACTCGGCGGAGGACGGACAAGGTCGCTTCCGGGACAGGGCCGCCATCCGCCTCGGGCGGACACGACAGGACCAGCACATCCGGCACCTGGTCGATGGAGGCGAGGTCCCGATGGCGCTGTGGCGGCACACCGGCCGCGGTCAGCGCCGCGGGCAGCCGCGGCTCGTGGTGGCCGCCCAGCAGCCCCCAGGACAGGGCCCGCAGGCCGGTGGCCCCCGTGGGAACGGGAAGCTCCTTCCACTCCAGCCGGAACAGCGCATCGCCGCGGCTGCCGCCCGCCTCGAGCAGTCGCTGCTCCGCGAGCGGACGCATCGCCAGCGCGTCGATGGACAGCACGGGCGCCCCGGTGATGTCCGCCATCCGGATGGCCACCGTGTCCGGTCCGGCCGGGCTGAGCGTCACCCGCACGGTAGTGGCACCCACGGCGTGCAGGGTCACCCCGCTCCAGGAGAAGGGGAGATGGGCCTGGTCCGGTTCGCTGACGAAGGCACCGAGGCCGATGCCTTGCAGGGCCGCGTCCAGCAACGCGGGATGCACTCCGCAGCGGGCGGCGTCGCCCCGCACCTGCTCGGGCAACGCGACGTCGAGAAAGACTTCGCGGTCCCGGATCCAAGCCTTCCGCAGGCCCTGGAAGGCAGGGCCGTACTGATAGCCCCGCTCGGCCATCGTCGTGTGCGACTCGGCGACATCGACGGGCCGGGCATCGGCCGGTGGCCAGGCCGACGGGTTCCCGGGCGGGTCGCCACGCTCGCCCACCCGCAGGGTGCCTCCGGCGTGGCGTATCCAGTCACCCGCACAGCGGGAGAACACCGTGAAGGGACGGCCTCCGAGGTCGTCCGAGCCTCCGACCGACACCTGGAGCTGCACGGTCTCCCGCTCGGGCAGGACGAGCGGCTCATGCAGCGTCAGCTCGTCCAGTGTGTCGCAGCCGAACCGCGCCCCCGCCTGCAACGCGAGCTCGACGAACGCGGTGCCCGGCAGAAGGACCATGCCGAGTACGGAGTGGTCGGCCAGCCATGGCTGCCCGGCCAGCGACAGCGCGCCGGTCAGCACACAGCCGTCCGCGTCCGGGAGGGGCACCGCCGCGCCCAGCAGCGGATGGTCGACGGCGCCCAGGCCCAGCCCGGACGCGTCGCTCGCGCCCGTCGATGGCGCCAGCCAGAACCGCTCGCGCTGGAACGCGTAGGTGGGCAAGTCGACTCGCCGAGCGCCAGTGCCATCGAATGCCGTCTGCCAGTTAACCTCGACACCGCGCACGGACACCTCGGCCAGGGAGGTCAGAAACCGCTGGGCAGTGCCATCATCGCGGCGCAGCGATCCGGTGACGAGGATGTCGGTGTCGGTGGTGTCGGCGGTGTCCTGGATGCCGACGGTCAGCACCGGATGCGGACTGGCCTCGACAAACACCGTGTGACCCTGGCGTATGAGGTGCTCGACGGTGCTCTGGAACTCCACCGTCTCACGCAGATTCCGGAACCAGTACTCCGCATCCAACTCAACGGTGTCCATCAACTGTCCCGTTACCGTCGAATAGAACGGCACCTCACCCGTACGCGGCCGGACCGGAGCCAACGCCTCCGCCAGCCCCTCCCGGACCCCCTCCACCCGCACCGAATGCG
>NZ_BAAAIF010000186.1:0-4184 GCF_039525925.1 Streptomyces javensis
GGGGGGGGGCGCTGGGGACGGGGCTGGTGGCGCGGGTGATGCGGCGGGCGGCGCCGGTGACGCGGCTGGTGGTGCCGGTGACGCCGCGGGCGCGGGCAGCGCCGGAGCCGGTGACGCGGGTGCCGGCGACTCGGGCACCGGCGACGCGGGCGCGGCCGCCGGGGCCGGTGACACCGGCGGCGATGCGGGCCAGGGTCTCAACTGATCCGGCCCACCCCATGAACGAGGTCCCGGGCGCCCTCCTGCCCCAGTGCCCGGGGCCTCCCTCTTCCACAACTGCCCTCCGGCTCCACGACTGCCCTCCGCGGCCCTAGCTGGAGACCGGAAGTCCCGCCGCCTCCGCCGCCGCGCCGAGCACCTCGCGCAGCATGGCCGGGGTGAGCCGCCCGGTGAAGGTGTTCTGCTGGCTCACGTGGTAGCAGCCGAAGAGCGTGAGTGGCGGCCCGTCGTCGGCCGCCCGCAGCGTGGCCCGCGCGCCGTGTCCGAACACCGGCCGTGGCCGGGGCACGGCCCAGCCGCCCGCCTCCAGGGCGGGCAGCACGGCCTGCCAGCCGAAGGCGCCGAGCACCACCGCGGTCCGCAGTGTCGGCCGCAGCAGCCGCAGCTCCCGGGCCAGCCACGAGCGGCAGGTGTCCCGCTCCTCGGGGGTGGGCCGGTTGGCGGGCGGGGCGCAGTGCACCGGCGAGGTGATCCTGACCCCGTACAGCTCCAGACCGTCACCGCGGTGGGTGGCGGTCGGCTGGCTGGCCAGCCCCAGGTCGTACAGCGCCGCGTAGAGGAAGTCGCCCGCGCGGTCGCCGGTGAACATCCGGCCCGTGCGGTTTCCACCGTGGGCGGCCGGTGCGAGCCCCACGATCGCGACCCCGGCGTCCGGCGGCCCGAACCCGGGGACCGGCCGCCCCCAGTACTCCCAGTCGGCGTAGGCCCTGCGCTTGGTGCGGGCGGCCTCCTCCCGCCACTGGACCAGCCGGGGGCAGGCGCGGCAGTCGATGACCCGTGCGTCCAGCTCGGCGAGGGTTTCGGCGCCGGGGGCCTGGCGGGCGGGGTAGGAGCGGTCGGGTTCGGAGGTCGTCATGTTGGGGGCTGGTGCCCCGTGTCCTTGCGCAGGAAACGCCGCAGCCGGGTGAGCGACCAGGTGTTGATGACGTCGTCCGGGGTCAGCCAGCCCCGCTGGGCCATGCCCACCCCGTACCGCATGTTGTCCAGATCCCGCGTCGAGTGGGCGTCGCTGTCCAGGGCGAACACCACCCCGTGCGACTTGGCCCGCAGGATGTTCTCGTCCGACAGATCGAGCCGGTCCGGATGTGCGTTGATCTCCAGTGCGGTGCCGGTGCGGGCGCAGGTGGCGAACACCTCGTCCAAGTCGGCGTCGATCCCGGGCCGCTTGCCGATCAGCCGGGTGGTCGGATGGCCGATGACATGCACGTGCGGGTTCTCACAGGCCCTCACCAGCCGCCGCGTCATGGCCTTGCGGTCCATGCCGAACTGGGTGTGCACCGAGGCCACGCACAGATCGAAGTCCTCGAGGAAGTCGGGCGGCCAGTCCACGTCCCCGTCAACGTCGATGTTCAGCTCCACACCGTGCAGCAGCCGGGTGTCCCCGCGGCGGCGCCCCCGGTCGAGCGCCCGCACCCGCTCCCGCTGGGCCAGCATCTTCTCCTCGGTCATCTGCTGCATGTACAGCTTGGGCGCGTGATCGGTGATGGCGTAGTACGCGTAGCCGCGCCGCTCCGCCTTGGCGATCATGTCCTCCAGCGATTCAAGACCGTCGGTGAGGTTGGTGTGGGTGTGCAGATCGCCCCGGAGGTCGGACTCCTCGACCAGCCGGGGGAGTTGGCCTTCGAGGGCCGCCTTGACCTCGCCCCGGTCCTCGCGCAGCGTCGGCGGGATCCAGTCCATGCCGAGCCGGGCGTAGACGTCCTCCTCGCTCCGCGAGGCGATGGTCTTGCCGCTCTTGGTCTCGAAGAGGCCGTACTCGGAGAGCTTGAGGCCATGGCGCACCGCGATCGCGCGGATGCGGATGTTGTGCGCCTTGGAGCCGGTGAAGTAGAGCAGTCCCGCGCCCCAGGAGTCCAGCGGCAGGACCCGCAGATCCACCTGGAGCCCCTTCGTGGTGCGGATCGAGGTCTTCTTCTGGCCGTGGGCGATCACCTCGGAGGTGAGCGGCAGCCGGGTGAACGCCTCCATGAACGGGCCGGATTCCTCCGCCGCCACCAGGATGTCCACATCGCCCACGGTCTCCCGCATCCGGCGCAGCGACCCGGCGTAGGCACACCGGCGGCAGCCGGGCACCTTGGACAGGGCGGAGACGATGTCATCGGCCACGTCCATGGCCTCGTCGAGCGGGATGCGGTTGCCCGCGGCGCGCATCAGCCCGATGCCGTGCAGGATGTTCTCCTCGGACTTCGGCCCGAAGCCCTTGAGATCGCGCAGCTGGTGGTCCTCGATGGCCTGGGCCAACTGGTCGATCGAGGAGATCTCCAGCTCCTCGTAGAGGATCATGGCCTTCTTCGGCCCGAGTGCCGGGATGGCGGTCAGCTCCCGCACCCCGGCCGGGATCGCGGCGCGCGCCTCCTCGACGGCGGGCATGGTCCCGGTGCGCAGATACTCGACCACCTTGTCGGCGATCGACCGGCCCACGTTCGGGATGTCCCGCAGCGCCTTCGCGTCGAACTGCGAGATGTCGGCCGCGTGGCCGCCGATCGCCCGGGCCGCCTTCTCGTACGCACGCGCCCGGTACGCGTCCCCGCCCGTGATCAGGAGCAGATCGGCGTATTCGCGCAGGAGGGCTTCGACCTCCTCGTTGGAGCGAGCCATGACAGCGATTTTAGTCGGCTCTGGCGATCCCGGTGAGGTGGAGGGATCCTGGTGTCAGGAGCGAAACGGCGGTCCGCGCGAGTCGGGTCGACCGGTTTCCTCCGTATGTTTCCCCGGGTTTGGGGGAGGTCATGGACGTTGGATTCCTGAAGCCGTTGTTCGACCGCCCCGGTCCATGGGCGGGCGTGTACATGGACACTTCCCGCAGCACGGAGGACGCGCCCAGGCGGCGCAGGCTGCGGGAGCGGTTCGTGGCGGATCAGCTGACCGGCCAGGGCGCCGACCGCGCCACCTGTGACGCGGTGATCGAGCGGCTGGCCGGTGAGCAATGGGCCAGAACGTCCGCGGGGCGGGCGCTGTTCGCCACGGACGGCGAGGTGGTGCTCGACCTGCCGCTGGCCACATCCCCGATCGATGTGGTCACGTCCTGGTCGATGCTGCCGCGAGTGGCGCCGCTGGCCGTGTTCCGCGGTGAGTGGCCGGCCTGTCTGGTGGCCTTCGTCGACCAGGCGGGGGCCGATCTGGAGCTGCGGGACGACACCGGTGCCCGATCCGCGGGGCGCGCCGGGGGCCGGAGAGCGCATGGCCGGGGCCACCGGTCGGTGCCCGCCGACCGCTACGAGTGGCACTACGCCAACCGGGTCGGGAACACCTGGGAGCAGACCGCCGACCGCGTGGCCGACGAGCTGATACGGCAGTGGACGGACACCGACGCCGACCTGCTGATCCTGGCCGGTGACCCGCGCGAGCGCCGGGCCGTGCGCGACCGGCTGCCCGAGCCGCTGCGGGCCAGGACGGAGGAGACCCGCCACGGCAGCAGGGCCGCCGGTTGCTCAGAGCAGCTGAACGCCGAGATCGACCACGCCCGGGCGGAGTACGCCCGCGCCCATCTCGAGACGGTCCTCGACCTCTTCCGCGCCGGGCGGGGCCGCCCCGGCGGACCGGCCCTGAGCGGACACGACGGCACCGGGCCGCCGAGCAGCGGTGCGGCCGAGGGCGTACCGGCGGTGGTGGAGGTTATGCGCCGCCACCAGGCCGCCACGCTGCTGCTGGGGCACACGGGCGGCGATATGCGCCATGAGGTGTGGATCGGCCCTGACGCCGATCAGGTGGCCGTGCAGCGCTCCCAGGCGCGCGCCATGGGCGTCAGAACACCCGAGCCCGCCCGCGCGGACGACGCGCTGATGCGCTCCGCGACAGTGGCCGACACGGAGGTGCTGGTGGTGCCCGAGGGACTCCAGGGGCCGGCCGGGGGCCTGGGCGCGGTGCTGCGCTGGCACGCCTGAACGAGGCACGGGGGCCAGGCGCGGAGCCTCAGCGCTCCTCGCCGCGCTCGGCCGCGCCGCGCTTGGCCGCGCCGCGCTTGG
>NZ_BAAAIF010000187.1:0-4170 GCF_039525925.1 Streptomyces javensis
AGCGTAAGGATCCGCGGGCGCTGGCGGAGATGATCGGCCGGTGTGGGGTGCGGGTGGCGAGTGTGGTGCCGTCGTTGCTGGGGGTGCTGGACCCGGAGGCCGTGCCGGGTGTGAGCAATTGGGTGCTGGGCGCCGAGCGGCTGAGTGCGGAGCTGGCCGGGCGGTGGTCGGCGGGTGCTCGGGTGTGGAACACGTACGGGCCGACCGAGGCCACCGTCATCACCACCGCCACTGCCACTCCGCTGGAGGCCACGCTGGAGGAGGCCCCGCCCATAGGCCGCCCCCTCCCCAACGCCCGCGTCTATGTGCTGGACACCTTCCTCAAGCCGGTCCCCGTAGGCGTTACGGGCGAGGTGTACATCGCCGGTGCGGGTCTGGCCCGGGGCTATATCGGTCGGCCGGGACTTTCGGCCGAGCGGTTTGTGGCCTGTCCGTTCGCCGTCCCGGGCGGTCGGATGTATCGCAGTGGCGACCTGGCGAAGTGGACCGCCGAGGGTGAGCTGGTCTTCGCGGGGCGGGTCGATGAGCAGGTCAAGGTCCGTGGCTTCCGCGTGGAGCCCGGTGAGATCGAGGCGGTGGTGGCCGCCTGCGAGGGTGTGGCGCAGGTCGCGGTGGTGGTCCGGGAGGACGGGCCGGGGGACAAGCGGCTGGTCGCGTACGTGGTTCCCAACGGGGAGCTCGACCTTGCGGCGGTACGCGCGTTCGCCGCCGACCGGCTGCCCGAGTACATGATCCCGGCGATCGTCGTGCTGGACGCGCTGCCGCTCACCGTCAACGGCAAGCTGGACCGTGCCGCGCTCCCCACCCCCGATGTGGCAGTCACCGTGGCGGGCCGTGCTCCGGCCACCCCGACCGAAGAGATCCTCTGTGGGCTTTTCGCCGAGGTGCTCGGCCTCGATGAGGTGAGTGCCGATGCGTCGTTCTTCGAGCTCGGCGGTGACTCGATCATGTCGATGCTGCTGGTGTCGAGGGCGCGTAAGGCCGGTCTGGTGGTGAGCGCACGGCAGGTCTTCGAGCGACGGACGCCGGCGGAGCTGGCGCTGGTGGCCGGTGATGCCTCCGCTCCGGGCGGCCCGGAGGGGAGCGGCGACCCGGGCACGGGCGAGGTGCCGTTGACCCCCGTCATGCATGAGCTGCTGGACCGGGCCGGAGCAGAGCGTATAGGCGCGGTGTTCCAGTCCACGGTGGTGGTGGCTCCGGCGGGGATGCGGCTCGAGACGCTGACCGGCGCCGTGCAGGCGGTGGTCGATCACCATGACATTCTGCGGGCGCGGCTGGAGACCGAGCCCGAGGCTCGCCTGCTCGTCCCCCCGACCGCATCCGTGGCCCCGTGGGTGCACCGCATCGATGTGAGTGCGGCCGGGGGAGACCTCGAGCGCCTGATCGCCGAGCAGTCGCGGGCCGCCGCGGATCGGCTCGATCCGCTGGCCGGGGTGATGGCGCAGGTGGTCTGGTTCGACCTCGGCCCGGACACCCCGGGCCGGTTGCTGATCCTCCTCAACCACCTCGTCGTGGACGGCGTTTCCTGGCGCGTCCTCGTGCCCGACCTGGCCGAGGCGTATACGGAGCTGGCCGCCGGTCGTGAGGTCGTGCTGGAGCCGGTGCCCACCTCCTTCCGGCACTGGGCCCGCGCCCTGCGGACCGAAGCCACCGGTCGGCCACGGCTCGCCGAACTCCGCGCCTGGACCGAGCTATTGGCCGGCGACGACCCCCTCCTCACCTCGCGCCCCGTGGACCCGGGGCGGGACCTCGGCGCCACTGTCCGGCAGCTGTCGGTGAAGGTGTCCAGGGAGGTCACATCGGCGCTGTTGACCACCGTGCCGACGGCGTTCCACGCGGGCGTCGACGACGTACTGCTGACCGGCCTGACCGCGGCGTTGGCCGAGTGGCGGCGCCGTCAGGGCCAGGAGGACACGCCCGGGGTCCTGCTGGACCTCGAGGGCCATGGCCGGGTGCCGTTGGCGGAGGGCGTGGATCTGACGCGTACGGTGGGCTGGTTCACCAGCAGCTACCCGGTGCGGCTCGACGTCGGCGTCGTCGACGCCAGGGAGCTGCGCTCCGGCGGGGCCGCGGCGGGACGGGCCATCAAGCGCATCAAGGAACAGCTCCGCGCGGTCCCGGGCGACGGGCTCGGCTACGGGATGCTCCGGTACCTCAACCCCGAGGCCGCGCCCGCCCTTGCGGCGCTGCCCACCGCCCAGATCGGCTTCAACTACCTGGGTCGTTTCCCCGGCCGGCGGAACGAGAGCGAACAGGGGCAGCAGCCCGTCGAGCAACATGCCTGGCAGACCGCCGGTGACGGTGGCCGAGGTGGCGGCGCCAACGACCGGATCCCGGTCATGCACGCCCTGGAGGTCATGGGCGTCGTCCACGACCTCCTCGACGGCCCGCAGCTCACCCTCATCGTGTCCTGGCCGTCCGAACTGCTGGCGGAGTCGGCTGCCCGGAGCCTGCTGGACGGCTGGGCCGCGACGCTCACCGGACTGGCCACGCACACCGCGGACATCGACGCCGACACCGGTATCGGTGGCCACACCCCCTCCGACTTCCCGTTGGTGGACATCAGCCAGAGCGAGTTGGACGAGTTCGAAGCGACAGCGCAGCAGATGGACGAAGGAGCTTGAGATGACCGACTCCGCTCTGGTGGGGGTATGGCCGCTGTCGCCGCTACAGGAGGGCCTGCTGTTCCATGCGGTGTACGACGAGGAGGGCATCGACGTCTACGTCGAGCAGATGATCACCGGCCTGGAGGGCAAGCTGGACTCCGCGGTCCTGCGGGCGTCCTGGCAGGCGCTGCTCGACCGCCACGAGAGCCTGCGCGCGGGCTTCCAGCGGCGCGCCTCCGGAGCCCCGGTCCAGCTCGTCATGCGCCGGGTGACCCTGCCGTGGCGGGAGGAGGACCTGTCCGGGCTGGACGCGGATGCGGCCCGTGCGGAGTCGGAGCGGCTGGGGATCGAGGAGCGGGAGCGGCGTTTCGACCTGGCGGTGCCGCCGTTGCTGAAGGTGTTGCTGGTCAAGGTCGGGCCGGATGAGTACCGGATGATGGTGACGTTGCATCACATCCTGCTGGACGGCTGGTCGCTGCCGGTGTTGATGCGGGAGTTGTGGGCGTGTTACGAGGCCGGGGGCAGCGCACGGGGTCTGCCGCCCGTGACCCCGTACCGTGATTACCTCGCCTGGCTCGCCCGCCAGAACAAGGAAGAAGCCATGGCGGCCTGGCGGAAGACGCTGGCCGGGGCGGATGAGCCGACGCTGGTGGCCCCCGCCGAGTACAACGGGGCGCCGGCGCACTCCGCCATGGTGTCCGCCAAGGCGAGCAAGGAGCTGGACCAGGCGCTCCGCGACCTGACGCGCCGCTTCCACGGCCTCACCCTGAACACCGTCGTTCAGGCCGCCTGGGCTCTCGTCATCGGCAAGCTGACCGGCCGACGGGATGTGGTGTTCGGCGCCAGCGTGGCCGGGCGTCCGCTGGACCTGCCGGGCATGGAGAGCATGCTGGGGCTCTTCATCAACACCGTGCCCGTACGTGTGCGCTTCGACCCGGCGCAGTCGGTGGCCGAACTGCTGACAGAGCTCCAGGCCGAGCAGGCGGCGCTGGTGGACTACCAGTACCTGAGTCTCAGCGATATCCAGCGGCAGGCCGGGCCCGGGGCCACGTTCGACACCATCATGGCGTTCGAGAGCTTCCCCTCGGGCACGAACGCGCGGAAGCCGCCGGGTGACAAGCCATCGGGCGATGAGGTCGAGCGGCGCGGACCGGGCGGTCTGAAGTTCACCGAGCATGGACTCCGGGAGTCGATCAACTACCCGCTCGGCCTGGTGGTCGGCCCGAGCGGCGGCTTGGGCATGCGGCTGAGCTACCGGCCGGACCTGTTCGGCGAGGAGACGGCGCAGGGGCTGGTCGACCAGGTGCTCCGGGTGCTGGGGCGGATGGCGGCCGATCCGGAGACGTTGGTCGGTCGACTGGATGTGGTGGGGGAGGTGGAGTGGTCGCGGGTGGTGGCGGAGTGGAATGCCACTGAGACCACATTGTCTGGCGGTTCGATGGTGGAGCGGTTTGAGGGGTGGGTCGGGGCGGCGCCGGATGTGGTGGCGGTGCGGTGTGGTGGTGAGGCTCTGTCGTATGGGGAGTTGGATCGGCGGGCGAATCGGTTGGCGCGGTTGTTGTGC
>NZ_BAAAIF010000188.1:0-4120 GCF_039525925.1 Streptomyces javensis
ATATTCGACTTCACCGACCCCAACCACAACGGCCGACCCACATCCCGACCCTGACCGTACGTGGCCAACAACGCCTGCGCCTCGATCGGATCACCCAACGCCGTACCCGTACCATGCGCCTCCACCGCATCCACATCCACCGCCGACAACCCCGCGCTCGCCAACGCCTGACGGATCACCCGCTGCTGCGACGGACCATTCGGCGCCGTCAAACCATTCGACGCACCGTCTTGATTCACTGCGGAGCCGGAGACAACGGCCAGCACCGGATGCCCGTTCCGCTCGGCGTCCGACAGTCGCTCCACCAGTAGTAGCCCGACACCCTCCGACCAGCCCGTCCCGTCCGCACCGGCGGCGAAGGACTTGCAGCGGCCATCGGCGGCCAGTCCACGCTGACGCGAGAACTCCACAAAGGTGGCGGGTGTCGCCATCACCGTCACTCCGCCGGCGAGCGCGAGGGAGCACTCGCCCGACCGAAGGGCCCGCACCGCCCAGTGCAGCGCCACCAGCGAGGACGAACACGCCGTGTCCACGGTGACCGCCGGGCCCTCCAGCCCAAACGTATAGGCCACCCGGCCCGACACCACACTGCCCGCGTTGCCGGTCAGAAGATAACCTTCGGATCCTTCCGTGGCCTGGCCGTCCCCGCCACCGTAGCCCTGCGCGGACGCGCCCACGAACACGCCGGTCTGGCTGCCCTTGAGCGTCGAGGCCGGGATACCGGCCCGCTCGAACGCCTCCCAGGACGCCTCCAGCAGCAGCCGCTGCTGCGGATCCATCGCCAGCGCCTCACGCGGTGAAATACCGAAGAATCCGGCGTCGAACTCGGCCGCGTCATGGAGGAATCCACCCGAGCGGACGTACGACCGGCCCGGGCGAGTGGCGTCGGCGTCGTACACACCGGCCAGGTCCCAGCCACGGTCGGACGGGAAGGACGATACGGCGTCGCCACCGCCGCTGACCAGCCGCCACAGCGCCTCCGGAGAGTCCACACCGCCCGGGAATCGGCAGCTCATGCCGATGATCACGATCGGATCGTCGGCCACCGCACTCGGCGTGTGCGGTACCTGTACCTCTTCGGCCAGTCCGAGCGCCGCCCCGCACACATGCTCGGCGAGTGCCGCCGGAGTCGGATAGTCGAAAATCACGGACGCCGGGAAGCGCAGCTGAGTAGCCGTGCCGAGCCGGTCCCGCAATTCCACGGCGGTCAGCGAGTCAAAGCCCAGCTCCTGGAACGTCCGGTCGAGGCCGATCGCAGTCGGGTTCTGGTGGCCCAACACCTCGGCGGCATGCGTCCGTACGAGCTCCACGACCGCACGGTCCCGCTCCTCACGCGGCAACCCGCGCAGCTCGACCGCGAATTCACCCACCGTTGACGTGAGTGGTTCGGACGCGTCGGGGATCAGCTCGCTCAGCAGCGGGCTCGGACGCAACGCGGTGAACCTCGACCCGAACCGCTCCCAGTCCACATCCGCCACCACAAGCGCCGTCTCACCATCACCCAAAGCCCGCCCCAACGCAGCGACCGCCGACCCCGGAGCCATCCCCGACACACCACGCTCAACCAGGAACTCCTCACCCCCAACGGCCATACCACCGCCACCCCACATCCCCCACGCCACCGACGTCGCCACCAACCCAACACCACGACGCCGCCACGCCAACCCATCCAAGAACGCGTTCGCCGCCGCATACGCCGACTGACTACCGCTCCCCCACACCCCCGCCACCGACGAGAACAACACAAAGGCATCCAGCTCGGCCTCCGCCAGGAGCGCGTCCAGGTTCGCCGCCCCGGCAACCTTCGACCGCGAGCTCTCCTCGAACTCCTCGGGTGTCAGGCTGTCCACCGCACCCCAGCTCGGCACCCCTGCGGCGTGTACGACGACCCGGAGATCGGGGATGGTGGCCAGCAGCGTCGCGACCGCCTCCCGATCGGCGACATCGCACGCGACCACCGTCACCTGGACCCCGAACTCCTCCAACTCGGTCACCAGCTCGGCCGACCCCGGGGTCTCGATCCCCCGGCGACTCGTCAGCACGATGCGCTCCACCCCGGTCCCCGCCAGCCAGCGCGCCACATGGCCGCCCAGCGCACCCGTACCCCCGGTGATCAGGGCGGATCCCCGCCCACGCCACCCGGCGGACGTGTCCGCCATCGGTGTCGCCCGGGTCAACCGGGCACCCCACGCCCCGGCGGCCCGGATCGCCACCTGATCCTCCCCGGTGCGCCCGGCGAGAACCCCGGCCAACCACGCACCCACACGCGCATCCGCCTCCGTGGGCAGATCGATCAGCCCACCCCAACGGTCCGGATGCTCCAGCCCGATCACACGGCCCAAACCCCAGACGGCCGACGCATACGGATCCACCGCATCCCCGTCCACCACACAGACCGCACCCCGCGTCACACACCACAACGGCGCATCGATCCCGACCCTCCCGAGAGTCTGCACCAGCGCCACCGTCGCCTCGACCGACAGCAACGACACCACACCAGCGACCGGCCCCGCGCTCAGCTCCGCCGACGTCACGACCTCGACACCGGCCCCGGCCGACCGCAGCGCAGCAGCCACATCGGCACCGTCCGCACCAGGTTCGACCACAACCAGCCAAGTACCGGTCAGGCCCGGCGCGCCGGACACCGCCGGGATCGGCGTCCAGCCGAGCCGGTAACGCCAGCCATCGATAGCAGACTGCTCCTGCCGTGCCCTCCGCCACGACGCCAATGCGGGCAACGCGGCACTCAACGACTGCTCAGCATCAACCCCAAGAGCCTCCGCATCACCCCGCTCGACCGCATCCCAGAACGCCGTGTCCACCGCACTCGTCGCAGACTGCTCAGCGGCCGGTTCCAACCAGAACCGCTCACGCTGGAAGGCATACGTCGGCAAATCAACCCGCCGAGCACCCGGAAACACCGCATCCCAGTCCACCTCAACACCACGGACATACAAACCACCCAAAGCCGCCATAACCGCAGCCGGTTCCGGACGGTCCCGGCGCAGCACCGACACGCCATCGCCGTCGACCAGTGCGGTCAACGTTCCGTCCGGCCCCAGCTCCAGGAACGAGCCAACTCGCAGCTCGCGCAGGGTGTTCAGCCCATCGGCGAATCGGACCGTCTCCCGCACATGCCGCACCCAGTACTCCGGCGAGCAGAGCTCTTCACCGGCCACCACACCGGACACGTTCGATACGACGGGCACGCACGGGGCGCGGAACTCCACGCCTCGAAGCACCTCGCCGAACTCCGCGAGCATGCCGTCCATACGAGCCGAATGAAACGCATGACTCACCCGCAACCGCCGCGTCCGCACCCCACGCCCAGCCAACACATCCACAACCGCCTGAACCGCATCCTCATCACCCGAGACCACCACCGACTCAGGACCATTCACCGCCGCAACCACCACACCCTCGCCCAGCAGCGCCCGCACCTCATCCTCCGACGCCGCCACCGCGACCATCGCGCCACCCGACGGCAACGCCTGCATCAAACGACCCCGCGCCGCCACCACCTTGGCCGCGTCCTCCAACGACCACACACCCGCCACATACGCCGCAGCCAACTCACCAATCGAATGACCCAACAGATAATCCGGCCTCACACCCCACGAAGTGACCAGCCGATACAGCGCCACCTCAAGCGCGAACAACCCCGCCTGCGTATACGCCGTCTCCCCAACCAGCCCGGCATCATCACCCCACACCACCTCGCCCACCGGCCTATCCACATGCCGATCCAGCTGGGCGCACACCTCATCCCACGCCGCAGCGAACACCGGATACGCCTCATACAACCCACGTCCCATCCCCAACCGCTGCGACCCCTGCCCCGCAAACAACACACCCAACCCACCCGACACCGGCACACCCACCACCACCGAACCCAACCCACCCAGCAACTCCTCACGATCCGCACCCACCACCACCGCACGATGCGACAACCCAGCACGCCCAGTCGCCAAAGACCACCCCACATCCACCGGATCCAGACCCGGATTCCGGTCCACGAAAGCCCGCAGCCGCTCCACCTGCGCCCGCACCGCCGCCTCACCCGCACCCGACACCACCCACGGCACAGCAGGCAACACCACACCTTCAGCCTCAGGCTCCG
>NZ_BAAAIF010000189.1:0-4105 GCF_039525925.1 Streptomyces javensis
GTGGTGTCGCCGTCGACTGGGCCGCGGTGTTCGCCGGGCTGGGCGCGTCCGTGGTGGAGCTGCCCACGTACGCCTTCCAGCGGCAGCGCTACTGGCTGGAGCGGCCCGCGGCGCGGGCGGCCGCCACCGGGGGCGACCCGGTGGACGCCGAGTTCTGGGACGCCGTGGAGCGCGAGGACCTGGCCGCGCTGACCGCCGCGCTGGAGGTGGACGCCGACGAGGAGCGGTCCTCGCTGCGGACCGTGCTCCCGGCGCTGTCCTCCTGGCGGCGCGGCCGCCGCGAGCGGTCCGTACTCGACTCCTGGCGCTACCACGTCACCTGGAACCGGGTGCCGGACCCGGCCTCGGCGGCCCTGACCGGCACCTGGCTGCTCGCGGTCCCGGCCACAAACCCCGGCGGACACCCCGGCACCGAGCTCGTCGACGCCGTACGCGGTGGCCTGGAGACCCATGGCGCCACGGTCGTCACCGTCGAGGTGGCCGAGGCCGACCGCGGCGCGGTCGCCGCGCGGCTCGCCGAGGCCACCGCCGGGGTCACCCCGGCCGGGGTGCTCTCCCTGCTCGGGCTCCCCGACGCACCGCACCCCGCACACGCGGGCGTGCCCATGGGACTCGCGCTCACCCTCGCCCTCGTCCAGGCCCTCGGCGACACCGGGGTGGACGCCCCGCTGTGGCTGGCCACCCGTGGCGGCGTGTCCGTCGGCGGCACCGACGCCCTCGACAGCCCCGCCCAGGCGGCCGTATGGGGACTCGGCCGGGTCGCCGCCCTGGAACACCCCCAGCGCTGGGGCGGCATGGTCGACCTGCCGGACACCGTCGACGGCCGGGTGACCACCCGGCTGTGCGGTGTGCTCGCGGGCCGCGTCGACGACGAGGACCAGCTGGCCCTGCGGCCCTCCGGGGTGTTCGTCCGGCGGCTGGTACGGGCAGCGGAGCACCGGGACAGCGGCCCGGCCTGGAACCCCGAGGGCACCGTGCTGCTCACCGGTGGCACCGGTGGCGTCGGAGCCCAGATCGCCCGCCGGCTGGCCCAGGCCGGTGCCGAGCACCTCGTGCTCACCAGCCGCCGTGGCCCCGAGGCACCCGGCGCGGACAAGCTCAAGGCCGAACTGACCGAGCTCGGCGCCGAGGTCACCGTGGCCGCGTGCGATGTGGCCGACCGCGCCGCGCTGGAGGAGCTCGTACGGAAGGTGGAGGCCGAGGGCCCGCCGATCCGTTCCGTACTGCACATCGCCGGTGCCGGTGTGCTCGTCCCGCTCGCCGACACCGATCTGGACGAGTTCGCGGACACGGCGGAGGCCAAGGTCGCGGGCGCGGCCAACCTGGACGCCCTCTTCGACCGGGACACGCTCGACTCCTTCGTGCTCTTCTCCTCCATCTCGGCCGTCTGGGGCAGTGGTGAACACGGCGCGTACGCCGCCGCCAACGCCTACCTCGACGGGCTCGCCGAGCGCCGCCGGGCCCGCGGCCTCACCGCCACCTCGGTGGTGTGGGGCATCTGGAGCCCCGAGGAGGGTGGGATGGCCGCCAACCTCGCCGAGGAGCAACTGCGCGGCCGGGGCATCCCGTTCATGTCCCCCCGGCTCGCCATCGACGCGTTCTGGCAGGTGATGGAGCGGGACGAAACCGTGGTCGTGGTCGCCGACGTGGACTGGGAGCGGTTCGTCCCCGTCTTCACCTCGGCCCGGCCCAGCCCGCTCATCGGCCAGGTGCCCGACGTGGCGCGGATCCTCGCGGCCGACGCCGACACCCGGGCGGACGCGGCCGGCGAGTCCTCCTCGCTGCGCGACCGGCTGGCCGAGTTGGCCCCGGCGGACCGGCAGGCGGCCGTGCTGTCGCTGGTGCGCTCGCAGATCGCCACCGTCCTCGGCTACTCCGGCCCCGAGGCCGTCGACGCCACGCGCGCCTTCCGCGAGCTGGGCTTCGACTCCCTGAGCGCCGTCGACCTGCGCAACCGCCTGGGCACCGCCACCGGGCTCCGCTTCCCCGTCACCGTCGTCTTCGACTACCCGAGCGCGGAGGAGCTCGCCGGACACATCGGCGCCGAACTCTTCCCCGACGACACCGCCGCCACCGCTCTCGACCCCGAAGAGGCCGACGTCCGCAAGGCGTTGACCTCCATCCCGCTGCTCCGGCTCCGCGAATCCGGACTGCTGGACGAGCTGCTGCGGCTCGCCGGTTCCCAGGACCCCGCCACCGCACCGGCGGACGAGGAGCCCGCCGAGTCCATCGACGACCTGGACGTGGATGACCTCGTGCGCATGGCCTACGACAAGAACGACCTCTGACGAGACTCGACTGCGGAGCTGACAATGGCAAACCCAACCGACAAGATCGTTGGCGCGCTGCGGGAGTCTCTGAAGGAGACCGAACGGCTGCGCCGGGTCAATCAGCAACTCACCGCCGCCTCCCGGGAACCCATCGCCATCGTGGCGATGAGCTGCCGCTACCCCGGCGATGTGCGCGGCCCCGAGGACCTGTGGGAGCTGGTCACCGGCGGGCGCGACGCCATCTCCGGATTCCCCGGCAACCGCGGCTGGGACCTGGAGAACCTCTACGATCCGGACCCCGACCGGCAGGGCACCGTCTACGCCACCGAGGGCGGATTCCTCCACGACGCCGACCAGTTCGACCCCGCGTTCTTCGGCATCTCGCCCCGCGAGGCCACCGTGATGGACCCGCAGCAGCGGCTGCTGCTGGAGACCTCCTGGGAGGCGTTCGAGCGCGCCGGAATCGACCC
The DNA here is from genome assembly GCF_039525925.1 of Streptomyces javensis. Taxonomy (NCBI): domain Bacteria; kingdom Bacillati; phylum Actinomycetota; class Actinomycetes; order Kitasatosporales; family Streptomycetaceae; genus Streptomyces; species Streptomyces javensis. The sequence goes on from NZ_BAAAIF010000189.1 coordinate 2,741, forward strand.
GGCGGCGCTGCGCGGCAGCAGGACCGGCGTCTTCGTGGGCGCCGCCTACCAGGGCTACATCCCCGACTGGCCCCATATGCCCGAGGGGCTCGAGGGCCACCTGGTCACGGGCATCTCCGCGAGCATCATGTCCGGCCGCGTCGCCTACACCCTGGGCCTGGAGGGCCCGGCCGTCACCATCGACACCGCCTGCTCGTCCTCGCTGGTCGCCCTCCACCTGGCCTGCCAGTCGCTGCGCCAGGGCGACTGCTCGCTCGCGCTCGCGGGCGGCGCCGCCGTGATGGGCGCCCCGATGGGGCTCATCGGCTTCGCCCGGCAGCGCGGACTGGCGCAGGACGGCCGCTGCAAGGCGTTCGCCGAGGGGGCCGACGGCATGGGCCTCGGCGAGGGCGTCGGCATGCTGCTGCTGGAACGGCTTTCGGACGCGCGGCGCAACGGCCACAAGGTGCTGGCCGTGGTGCGCGGCTCGGCCGTCAACCAGGACGGCGCCAGCAACGGCCTCACCGCCCCCAACGGCCGCTCCCAGCAGCGGGTGATCCGCCAGGCGCTCGCCAACGCCGCGCTCACGGCGGAGCAGATCGACGCGGTCGAGGCCCATGGCACCGGCACCCCGCTGGGCGACCCGATCGAGGCGGGCGCGCTGCTCGCCACGTATGGGAAGGACCGCGCGGCGGACCGGCCCGTGCTGATCGGCTCGCTGAAGTCCAACATCGGCCATCCGCAGGCCGCCGGCGGGGTCGGCGGTGTCATCAAGATGGTGCAGGCCATGCGCCACGGCCTGCTGCCCAGGACACTCCACGCCGAGGAGCGCTCCTCGCGGATCGACTGGTCGGCGGGGGCGGTGGAACTGCTGACCGAGGCCAGGGAGTGGCCGCGCGGCGAGGAGCCCCGCCGGGCCGCCATCTCGGCCTTCGGGGCCAGTGGCACCAATGTGCACACCATTCTCGAGGAGGCGCCCGAGGAGGAGCCTTCGGAGACCGCGGCCGAGGGGGACGCCCCGGTGGGCCGGGGAGTGGTGCCGTGGGTGCTGTCGGCGAAGAGCGCGGCGGGTCTGCGGGCGCAGGCCGAGCGGCTGCTGACGCATGTCACCGCGCGCCCCGGGCTGTCCCCGGCCGACGTCGGCCACTCGCTCGCCACCACCCGTGGCCGGTTCGACCACAGGGCGCTGGTCCTGGGCGGCGACCGCGACGAACTGATCGACGCACTGGGCGCGCTGGCGTCGGGCGGCGAGTCCCCGCGTGTGGTGCGCGGCGAGGGAGTCACGGCGGCCGATGCCCGTCCGGTGTTCGTGTTTCCGGGGCAGGGGTCGCAGTGGGTGGGGATGGCGGTGGAGTTGCTGGAGTCGTCGCCGGTGTTCGCGGGTCG
>NZ_BAAAIF010000190.1:0-4017 GCF_039525925.1 Streptomyces javensis
TCACCCACACCACACCCCACACCAGCCTCTACCTCGAACTCGGCCCCGACCCCACCCTCGCCACCGCCACCCACCACACCCTCCACCACCACACCACGCAAACCAACCAACCCACCCCCCTCATCACCTCCACCCTCACTCGTCAGCAGCCCGAGGCGCAGGCCGTCACCCACACCCTCGCCCGGCTGCACACCGCCGGTGTCGATGTCGACTGGGCCAGTTGGTTCCCCGCCGACCCGGCCCCCCAGGTCGTCGGGTTGCCGACGTATGCCTTCCAGCACCAGCGCTTCTGGCTGGCTCCGCCCGCCGCCCCTGCGAGCTTCGAGGGCACTGCCGGGGACCCGGCCGAGGCGCAGCTCTGGCATGCCATCGAGGAGCTCGACGTCGACGCCCTCACCAGCACACTCCAGCTGGACAAGGACAGCCCGGGCATCGACGCGCTGCTGCCCGCGCTCCCCGTACTGTCCGCCTGGCGGCGGCAGCACCGTGAACGCTCCACCATCGACTCCTGGCGCTACCGGGCCACGTGGCAGCAGCTCCCCGACCCGACCGCACCGGCCCTGACGGGCACCTGGCTGGTGGTCGTCCCCGCCGGGCAGGAGGAGCACATCACGGTCCAGGTCACCCTCCAGGCGCTGCGGGCGCACGGCGCCACGGCACTCCCGTGCGCGGTCGACGCTCATCACATCGATCGCGCCGCGTTCCGCGAACACCTCGACCGGCTGACCGAGGAGTTCCAGCCCGCCGGGGTCGTCAGCCTGCTCGCCCTCGACAAGGAACCGCTCGCCGACCACTCCGCGGTGTCCGCCGGGCTCGGCGCCACCACGGCCCTCCTCCAGGCTCTCGACGACGCCGGAATCAGCGCGCCGCTGTGGTGTGTCACGCAGGGCGCCGTCGCCACCGGCCGCAGCGACCTCCTCCCCCACCCCGAGCAGTCGCAGATCTGGGGTTTCGGCCGCGTGGCCGCGCTGGAGCATCCGCAGCGCTGGGGCGGTCTCATCGATCTGCCCGCCACCATGACCCACCACACCGCGGGTCGGCTGGCGGCCCTTCTCGTCCCCGGGCAGTCCGAGGACCAGGTCGCCGTCCGCACCACCGGTACGTACGCACGCCGCCTCACCCGTGTGCCCGCCGCCGACACCGCTCCCGCTCCCTGGGAGCCGTCGGGCACCACGCTCATCACCGGTGGCACCGGGGGTCTCGGCGCTCAGGTCGCCCGCTGGCTGGCCGGCCGGGGCGCACCGCGTCTCCACCTCGTCAGCCGTTCCGGGCCCGACGCGCCCGGCGCGTCCGAGCTCGGCGAGGAGCTCACCGCGCTGGGGACCGATGTCACCATCACCGCCTGCGATGTCTCCGACCACGCCGCGCTCCGGCGGCTCATCGACACCGTCCCCGCCGAACACCCCCTCACCGCGGTCATCCACACCGCCGGCACGATGGAACTGGGGCAGATCGGCGAGCTGGACCCCGGGCGGTTGCAGCCCGTTCTGCGGTCCAAGGCCCTGACCGCCGCGCATCTGCACGACCTCACCCAGGACCTCGGTCTCGCGGCCTTCGTTCTCTTCTCGTCGAACGCCGCGACTTGGGGCAGCGGGCAACAGGCCGCCTACGCCGCCGCGAACAGCTACCTGGACGCGCTCGCCGAACACCGCCGGGCCCGGGGTCTGCCCGCCACCAGCCTCGCCTGGGGGCCGTGGGGCGAGGCGGGCATGGCCGCCGACCAGCACACGCTCTCCCACCTCGAGCGGCGGGGTCTCTCCCCTCTCCCGACCGACCTCGCCATCGCGTCACTTCAGCACGCGCTGACACACGACGACACAGCCGTCACGATCGCGGACGTCGACTGGGAGAGGTTCGGCCGTACGTTCACCGCGCAGCGCCCGAGTCCGTTCCTCACCCGTCTGATGCCGTCGAGCGCGGAGCCCGCCACGTCCACGGCCATCGCGGCCGATGACAATCCGCTGCGGCAACAGCTCAGCGCGGCGCCCGCCGCCCAGCGCCATCAGTTGCTGGTCCGCCATGTCCAGACTCTGGCCGCGACGATCCTCGGCCACTCCGGTCTGGACGCGGTTCCCCCGGGGCAGCCCTTCCAGGAGCTGGGCTTCGACTCCCTCACCGCGGTCGAGCTGCGCAATCAGCTCGCCGCCACGACCGGCCTCGCCCTCGCTCCGGCGCTGGTCTTCGACCATCCGACGCCGAACGCGCTCGCCACGTATCTGGGCGCCGAACTCACGGGGCAGAAGGCCGCCGTCACCACCCACACGCCGACCGCGACCGCCGACGACGAGCCGATCGCGATCGTCGGCATGGCCTGCCGCTACCCGGGCGGCGTGCGCTCTCCGGAGGAGCTGTGGGAACTGGTCGTCGCGGGCCGGGACGCCATCGGCGAGATGCCCGCCGACCGCGACTGGGACCTGAACACGCTCTTCGATCCCGACCCCGAGCGCCTGGGCACCAGCTATGCGCGCGAGGGCGGTTTCCTCCACGACGCGGCCGGGTTCGACGCGGCGTTCTTCGGCATCAGCCCGCGCGAGGCGCTCGCCATGGACCCGCAGCAGCGGCTGCTCCTGGAAACCGCCTGGGAGACCTTCGAGAGCGCGGGCCTGGACCGGGACACACTCGCCGGGAGCACCACCGGCGTCTTCGCGGGCGGCACCTATCAGGGCTACGGAGCCTCCGGCAACTCCTCGGCGCGGGAGGTCGAGGGATATCTGCTCGCGGGCGGTACGCCGAGTGTCATGTCCGGCCGGGTGGCGTATGCCTTCGGCCTCGAGGGCCCCGCGGTGACGGTGGACACGGCGTGTTCGTCGTCGCTGGTGGCGATGCATCTGGCGGCCCAGGCACTGCGGCAGGGCGAATGCACGATGGCGCTGGCGGGTGGCGTAACGGTGATGGCCACGCCGACCACCTTCATCGAGTTCTCCCGCCAGCGCGGTCTGGCGGCCGACGGCCGGTGCAAGCCGTTCGCGTCGGCGGCGGACGGCACCGGCTGGGGCGAGGGCGCCGGGCTACTGCTGCTGGAACGGCTGTCGGACGCGCGGCGCAACGGCCACCGGGTGATGGCTGTGATCCGGGGCTCCGCGGTCAACCAGGACGGCACGAGCAACGGTCTGACCGCGCCGAACGGGCCCTCCCAGCAGCGAGTGATCGGCCAGGCGCTCGCCAACGCACGGCTGTCACCGGCAGAGGTCGACGTGGTGGAGGGACATGGCACCGGCACCACGCTCGGCGATCCGATCGAGGCGCAGGCGCTGCTGGCCACGTACGGCCAGGAGCGGCCCGAGGGGCGCCCGCTGTGGCTGGGGTCCATCAAGTCCAACATCGGCCACACCCAGGCCGCCGCCGGAGTGGCCGGGGTCATCAAGATGGTGATGGCCATGCGCCACGGGGTGCTGCCCACCTCACTGCACATCGACGAACCGACCCCGAATGTCGACTGGAACGCGGGCGATGTCCGTCTGCTGACCGAGGCCCGGGAGTGGCCGCGGGGCGAGCGTCCACGCCGCGCGGGGGTCTCGTCCTTCGGCATCAGCGGGACCAATGCACACGTCATCGTGGAGCAGGCGCCTGAGGAGCCAGTGGCGGCGGTCGGCGCCGTCGAGGCAGGACCGGCGGACTCGGCGGGCTCGGCGGAGCTGATGGGTGGGCCGGTGCCGTGGGTGGTGTCGGCGCGCGGTGCGGAGGCGCTACGGGGCCAGGCGCGGGCGCTGGTGGCACGGGTGAACGCCGATCCCGAGGTGAGTGCCGCCGAGGTGGGCTGGTCCCTGTTGCGGTCCAGGACGCTCTTCGACCACCGCGCCGTGGTCATCGGCCAGGACCGCGAGGAACTGGTGGCGGGACTTGAGGCACTGGCCGCCGGAGAACCACATCCGAGCCTGGTACACCCCGGCGGGGCCGCCGAGGCCACCGGTCAGACCGTCTTCCTGTTCAGCGGGCAGGGCAGCCAACGCCCCGGCATGGGCGCCGAACTCTACGACCGCTTCCCCGTCTTCACCGAAGCCTTCGACGAGGTGTGCG
>NZ_BAAAIF010000191.1:0-3980 GCF_039525925.1 Streptomyces javensis
CTGGTGGGGCGGCCGCCGAGGCCGCGCACGGTGCGGGCGAGGTCGTCCCGGCGCGCGCGGTGCGCGGCGTAGCCCTCGCGCGCCTCCGCGAGCCGGTCGTCGCCGATCCGCCCGCCGACGACGCCGTAGCCGTACACCGCGGCGTGCTCGGCGGCGAGCGCCGCCTGCGCGGCCCTGAGCGCCGCGGCGCGTTCGCCGACGGCCGGGCGGTCTGCTCGAGCGGCCATGTCAGTACCCCTTCCCGGTGGTCCCGAGCGTGATCACGAGTCCGTGTCGCGCTGCGTGAGGAGATACACGTGGGCGGCGCCGCAGGCCGCGACGGAGGCCAGCAGCCGGGCCAGCTCGGGCGGCGCGGTGGCGAGCGCGGCGGTGCGGGTGTCGGCGGTCCGGCGCTCGGCCTGGACGAGGGCGGAGAGTGCCTGCTTCTCGTCCTCGGGGACCTTCGGCATCCGCTGCCCGCCCGCCGAGGGCGAGCGCGACACGGTCGCGGAGGGGGAGGGGGACCGGCCCTTGGCGGTGAAGACCGCGACATGCCGGGCCGTCTCCTCCCGCAACGGGGCCAGCCGCTCCGCGAGGGCGGGGTGCGCGTCCACGGTCGCGTCGTAGCGCGCGAGGAGTGCCGTGGAGTCCCGCGCGCCCCGCGCCCGCAGCAGCGCGACGTCCGCCCCGCCGTCCGCCTCGCGCCGGGACTCGCGGTCGTCGGAGCAGCCGCTCAGCAGCGCGACGGCCCCCAGCGCCCCGCCGCCCAGCAGCAGACTCCGCCGCCGGGTCACCGGCGCGGCGCGGGCCGGGGAGGCGGCGGACGCGGCAGACAGAGCGGACGCGGCGGACAGAGCGGACTCGGCGGACGTGGCGGGGACCGCGGACACCGCGTCAGGCGCGGCCGTGGCACGGGGCGGGGGAGTGGTGATCGACACGTTCCTCTTTCCGGGCTGCGGCCGCTCCCGGCCGCCGGTAGTGATCACAGCAGGCGAGCGTACCCGCGCCGAGGCCGTCTGCCCGGCAGCGGCCACCGAATCGTCAGCCCGCCGCCGGAACAGATAGGCTTTGACCTGACACGCGACCTTCCCACAACAGCACACGCGGCCGAGGAGTCACCCGGATGAGCACCACCCAGAGCGAGAGGCTGCGCGGACTGCTGGAACCGCTCGTCAGCGCGCGAGACCTGGATCTGGAAGAGGTCGAGGTGACACCGGCCGGGCGGCGGCGCGTGCTGAGAGTGGTCGTGGACTCCGACGACGGCGTCCAGCTGGACACGTGTGCGGAGCTGAGCCGGGACATCTCCAAGACCCTCGACGACACGGACGCCATGGGCCAGACCGCGTACGTCCTCGAGGTCACCTCTCCCGGCGCCGAGCGCCCCCTGACCGAGCCGCGCCACTACCGCCGCGCCACCGGCCGCCTCATGCGAGCGCGCCTCGCCGACGGCGACGAGCTGGTGGCCCGGATCGTCTCGGTGGACGACGAGGGCCTCGATCTGGAAGTTCCCGGTGTGAAGGGGCGCAAGCCCACCGCCAGGCGGCTGGCCTTCGAGGAGATCTCCAAGGCCCGGGTGGAGATCGAGTTCAACCGCAAGCCCGCGGACCAGGCCGCGGGCGAGGACGACGAGAGCAAGGAGGAGGCGTAGCCGTGGACATCGACATGAGTGCCCTGCGGGGTCTGGTGCGAGAGAAGGAGATCTCCTTCGACCTGCTGGTCGAGGCGATCGAATCGGCCCTCCTCATCGCCTATCACCGCACCGAGGGAAGCCGCCGCCGGGCCCGCGTGGAGCTCAACCGCGACACCGGCCATGTGACCGTCTGGGCCCGCGAGGACGACGAGGACCTGACGGAGGGGCAGGAGCCCCAGGAGTTCGACGACACCCCCTCTGGTTTCGGCCGGATCGCCGCGATGACCGCGAAGCAGGTCATCCTCCAGCGGCTGCGGGACGCCGAGGAGGAGATCACCTTCGGCGAGTACGCGGGGCGGGAGGGCGATGTCGTCGCGGGCGTCGTCCAGCAGGGCAAGGACCCCAAGAACGTGCTGGTGGACATCGGCCGTCTCGAGGCGATCCTGCCGGTGCAGGAGCAGGTCCCGGGCGAGGACTACGCCCACGGCACCCGGCTGCGTACGTACGTTGTACGAGTCGTCAAGGGTGTGCGCGGACCGTCGGTGACCCTTTCGCGTACGCATCCCAATCTGGTCAAGAAGCTCTTCGCGCTCGAGGTGCCGGAGATCGCCGATGGCTCGGTGGAGATCGCGGCGATCGCCCGCGAGGCGGGCCACCGCACCAAGATCGCGGTCCGGTCCACCCGTGCGGGGCTGAACGCCAAGGGTGCGTGCATCGGCCCGATGGGTGGGCGGGTGCGCAGCGTGATGGCCGAGCTGCACGGCGAGAAGATCGACATCGTCGACTGGTCGGACGACCCCGCTGAGCTCGTGGCGAACGCGCTGTCACCCGCGCGGGTGAGCAAGGTCGAGGTGGTGGACCTGGCGGCCCGCTCGGCGCGGGTCACCGTGCCGGACTACCAGCTGTCGCTCGCCATCGGCAAGGAAGGGCAGAACGCCCGGCTGGCGGCGCGGCTGACCGGCTGGCGGATCGACATCCGGCCGGACACCGAGCAGTCGGGTGATCAAGGCTGATTCAGGCCGGATTCCTCGGGATCCGGGCCAAATCGAGTGATGGTTCGATCACTCCCCCCAGGGGGTGAGGTCGGTACGGGGAGGTAGACTTAAGCAGTGTCTGGCCGCACGCGAGCTGGTGCCTGCCCTGAGAGAACCTGTGTGGGATGCCGGGATCGGGCGGCCAAGAACGATCTGCTGCGCATCGTGTTGATCGAGGGTGTTTGTGTCCCCGATCGGCGCGGTACGCTCCCCGGTCGGGGTGCTTATGTTCACCCCACACGGGTCTGCCTTGACCTGGCGGTCCGCCGCCGGGCCTTTTCCCGGGCCTTCAGGGGGCCGGGAGCGCTCGACACCACGGCGCTCCGCCGGTTTGTCGAGCAGGGTGAACAGGCGACGCCCTGAGTAGTTGAAGGAACGGCACGGGACACCGTGCGGTCAGGTACCTCGCGAGTCGGAAGTAGGTCGAGATTGCGATGAGCACTCGATGAGTACGCGATGAGTACGCCCATGAAGTAGCGACGGTCCGGCGACAACCCGGACCTAAAAGGAGCGAAGTGGCTAAGGTCCGGGTATACGAACTCGCCAAGGAGTTCGGAGTTGAGAGCAAGGTCGTCATGGCCAAGCTCCAGGAACTCGGTGAATTTGTACGTTCGGCGTCCTCGACGATCGAGGCGCCGGTTGTGCGCAAGTTGACTGACGCTTTCCAGGGTGGCAACGGCTCCGGCCGCGCCGCCGGTAAGCCTTCGGCGCCGCGCAAGGCGACGCCCAAGCCGCCGACCCCTGGTCCGGCGGCGGCGGCCCGTCCGGCCGCCCCCAAGCCCCCGGCGCCCGGCCCCAAGCCGGCCGGTGCCCCCGAGGGCCAGCGCGGCACCCCCTCCGCGGCGCCCACGCCGGGCCCGCGTCCCACGCCGGGTGCCACTCCCGGTCCGCGCCCCGGCGCCCGTCCGGGCGCACCGGGCCAGGGCCAGGGTGGCCAGCGCGAGGGTGGTCAGCGCGACGGCGGCCAGGGTGGCCGTGGTGGCCCGCGTCCGGGTCAGGAGCGTCCGCGTCCGGGTGGTCCCCGTCCGGCCGGTCCCCGTCCCGGTAACAACCCCTTCACCTCCGGCGGCTCCACCGGTATGGCGCGCCCGCAGGCGCCCCGTCCCGGCGGCGCCCCGCGTCACGGCGGCCAGCCCGGCGGCGGTCCGCGTCCGCAGGGCGGCGGCCAGGGCGGTCCGGGCCGTGGCCAGGGCGGTCCCGGCGGTCCCCGGCCCACTCCGGGCCAGATGCCCCGTCCGCAGGGCGCCCAGGGCGGCGGCCCGCGTCCGGGTCCCGGTGGCGCGCGTCCGAACCCGGGCATGATGCCGCAGCGTCCGGCCGCGGGCCCGCGGCCGGGC
>NZ_BAAAIF010000192.1:0-3978 GCF_039525925.1 Streptomyces javensis
CGGATGCCTTCTCGGCGGAGCCGCTGGGGGCGGTCGTCGTCCCGGGGCAGTTGGCGTATGTGATGTATACGTCGGGTTCGACGGGGCGGCCGAAGGGTGTGGCCGTTGCCCATGGTGGGGTGGCGAATCTGGCTGAGGCGATGCGGCCGGTGTTGGGGATGGATGCGGGTGTGGTGGCGTTGCAGTTCGCGTCGTTCAGCTTTGACGCCGCTGTTCTCGATGTCGTGGTCACTCTTGCCGGTGGTGGGACTTTGGCGGTGGCGAGTGCGGAGGAGCGTAAGGATCCGCGTGCGTTGGCGGAGATGATCGGCCGGTGTGGGGTGCGGGTGGCGAGTGTGGTGCCGTCGTTGTTGGGGGTGCTGGACCCGGATGCCGTCCAGGGTGTGCGGAACTGGGTGCTGGGCGCGGAGCGGTTGAGTGCGGAGCTGGCGGGTCGGTGGTCGGTGGGTGCTCGGGTGTGGAACACGTACGGGCCGACCGAGGCCACCGTCATCACCACCGCTACCGCGACCGCACTGAAGGCCGGGTTGGAGGCTGCGCCCCCTATCGGTCGGCCGCTGCCCAACAACAAGGTGTTCGTACTGGATCCGTTCCTTCGGCCGGTGCCGGTTGGCGTGGTCGGCGAGGTCTATATCGCGGGTGCGGGTCTGGCCCGGGGCTATATCGGTCGGCCGGGGCTTTCGGCAGAGCGGTTTGTGGCCTGTCCGTTCGCCGTCCCGGGTGGGCGGATGTATCGCAGTGGCGACCTGGCGAAGTGGACCGCCGAGGGTGAGCTGGTCTTCGCGGGGCGGGTCGATGAGCAGGTCAAGGTCCGTGGTTTCCGTGTGGAGCCGGGTGAGATCGAGGCGGTGGTGGCCGCCTGTGAGGGCGTGGCGCAGGTCGCGGTGGTGGTCCGGGAGGACGGGCCGGGGGACAAGCGGCTGGTCGCGTACGTGGTCCCCGACGGGGAGCTGGACGTGGCGGCCGTACGGGAGTTCGCCGCGGACCGGTTGCCGGAGTACATGGTCCCGACCGTCGTCGTGCTGGATGCGCTGCCGCTGACCGTCAACGGCAAGCTGGACCGCGCGAAGCTTCCGGCGCCCGATGCCACGGCCACCGTGGCGGGCCGGGACCCGGCCACCCCCACCGAAGAGATCCTCTGCGGGCTGTTCGCCGAGGTGCTCGGCGTGGAGCGGGTGAGTGCCGATGCCTCGTTCTTCGAGCTCGGCGGTGACTCACTCCTGGCGATGCGGCTCATTGCCAGGGTTCGGGCGGTGCTCGACACCCGGATCACCATCCGCGAGCTCTTCACCGCCACCACGGTCGCCCTCCTCTCCCGTCGTATCGAGGAAGAAGGCAACGCGGAGGGCCGGGCCCGGCCCGCGCTGGCGCCGTGCCCCCGGCCGGACTCCGTACCCCTGTCGTACGCCCAGCAGCGGATGTGGTTCCTCAACCGTCTCGAAGGCGCGGGGGAAGGCGCGGGCTACAACCTGCCGCTGGCGCTCCGCCTTTCGGGCGAGCTGAACAGGGTTGCTCTGGAAGCGGCGCTCGGGGATGTCGCCGATCGGCACGAGAGTCTACGTACGGTCTTTCCCGAGAACGATGGCGAACCGCGTCAGCACGTGCTGGCGGGGGGCGCCGGCCGACCGTCGCTCGTTGTCGTGGAAACGACGGAGCAGGAGTTGCCGCAGGCCCTGGGGTCGCACTCCGCCCGGGGCTTTGATCTGAGCGTTGATCTGCCGTGGCGTGCGCGGCTGTTGAAGACGGGTCCATCGGAGTATGTGTTGCTGATCGTGGCGCATCACATCGCGGTTGATGGTTGGTCGATGGGTGTGTTGGGTCGGGAGATCGGGGTGGCGTATGCGGCTCGGCGGGCGGGTCGTGCGCCGGGGTGGGAGCCGTTGCCGGTGCAGTACGCGGATTATGCGCTGTGGCAGCGTGAGGTGCTGGGGAGGCTCGAGGATCCGGGCAGTGTGATCAGTGGCCAGCTCGGCTACTGGCGTGAGGCGCTGGCGGGTGTGCCGGAGGAGCTCGTCCTGCCCGCCGACCGACCCCGGCCCGCCGTCTCCTCCTTCCGTGGCCGATCCGTGCCGGTCCGGGTGAGCCCGCAGGTCCACGCCCGGCTGGTGGCACTCGCCCAGCGCGGGCGGGCCACGATGTTCATGGTCGTCCAGGCGGCGCTGGCGCTGCTGCTGTCGCGGATGGGTGCGGGGAGGGACATTCCGGTCGGTACGGCGGTGGCGGGGCGTGGGGATGCGGCCTTGGACGGGCTGGTGGGGTTCTTCGTGAACACGTTGGTGTTGCGGAGTGATGTGAGTGGCGACCCGACGTTCGTGGAGTTGTTGTCGCGGGTGCGGGAGGTGGATCTGGATGCGTATGCGCATCAGGATGTGCCGTTTGAGCGGTTGGTGGAGGATCTCAATCCCGCTCGGTCGTTAGGGCGTAATCCGCTGTTCCAGGTGTCGTTGGGTGTTCAGGGCGCGCCTGTGGGTGAGGGGCGGTTGTGGGATCTGCCGGGGTTGCGGGTGCGTCCGGTTGAGTCGGGGACGGAGGCTTCGGCACGGGTGGATCTGGCCCTGGACCTGGCTGAGCATCGTGATGGCGACGGCAATCCGGGCGGGATCCGTGGTGCGTTCCTCTATGCCACCGACCTCTTTGACGAACGGACGGTGGAGGTGCTCGCCGAGCGGCTGGTGCGGGTGTTGGAGCAGGTCGCCTCGGATCCTGCGGCTCGGGTGAGTGAGGTAGCGGTGCTGGGCCCGGGCGAGCGGGCGCGGGTGCTGGTGGAGTGGAACGCCACCGAGCGAGTGGTTCCCGTACGGCCGTTGGGTGAGCTTTTCGATCAGCGCGTGGCCGACTCCCCGGATGCGGTGGCGGTGGTGGGTGCGGGCGGTGAGGAGTGGTCGTACGCGGAGCTGCGGGAGCGGTCGGACCGGGTGGCCGGGGTGCTGGCCGCGCGGGGTGTGGGGCGCGGTGATCTGGTTGCTGTGGTGTTGGAGCGGTCGGCGGATGTGGTGGCGGTGCTGCTGGGGATCGCCAAGGCCGGGGCGGGGTTCGTACCGGTGGATCCGGCGTATCCGGTGGAGCGGGTCGGGTGGATGGTCGAGGATTCGGCGCCCGCGCTCGTCGTGTGCTCCGGGGGGACTCGGGGGTTGGTTCCGGCCGGGGTGGAGTGCTGGGTGTGGGATCCGTCGGATGTGGTGGCGGGGTCCGCGCCCGCGATCTCGGTGGATGTCGACGATGTGGCGTATGTGATCTACACATCGGGCTCGACGGGCCGTCCCAAGGGCGTGGCGGTGACGCATCGCGGCATCGGGAACCTCGTCAGCGCGCAGATCGAGCGGTTCGAGGTGGGTCCGAACGCGCGGGTGTTGCAGCTGGCCTCGCTGAGCTTTGACGCTTCGGTGTGGGAGCTGTTCATGGCGCTGCTCTCGGGCGCCGCCCTGGTGATGGCGGACCGGGACGCGCTCCCGCCCAATGGGTCGTTGAGCGAGGTGGCGGCGGAGTTCGGCGTCACGCATGTGACGGTGTCGCCGTCGGTGCTGGCCACGGTGGAGGAGTTGCCCGAGGGCTTGGGCACGGTGGTCGTGGCGAGCGAGGTGTGCCCGCCGTCGTTGGTCGAGCGGTGGGCGCCCGGGCGGCGGATGGTCAATGCGTACGGGCCGACCGAGGTCACCGTGTGCGCGACGATGAGCGAGCCTCTGAAGGCGTCCGGCTCGGGCCCGGTGCCCATCGGGCGGCCCATCACCAACACCCGGGCATTCGTCCTCGATGAGCGTCTCCACCCTGTCCCCGCGGGTGTGCTGGGTGAGTTGTATGTCGCGGGTCCGGGCCTCGCACGTGGCTATCTCGGACGTCCCGGGCTGACGGCGGAGCGCTTCGTCGCATGCCCCTTCACGGGTGGGCGGATGTATCGCACGGGTGACCTCGCCAAGTGGACCGCGGATGGCCAACTTGTCTTCGGTGGCCGTGTGGATGACCAGGTCAAGGTGCGTGGTT
>NZ_BAAAIF010000193.1:0-3958 GCF_039525925.1 Streptomyces javensis
GACGCCCGGACGCCACCGCATCCGACAACCGCTCCAACACCACCAACCCCGCACCCTCAGAAAACCCCGTCCCATCCGCACCCTCACCAAACGACTTGCACCGACCATCGACCGCCAACCCCCGCTGCCGCGAAAACTCCACGAAGGCGGCGGGCGTGAACATCTGCGTCGCTCCGCCGGCGACCGCGAGATCGCACTCCCCGCGGCGCAGGGACTCGCCCGCCAGGTGCAACGCCACCAGCGAGGACGAGCATGTGGTGTCGAGGGTCATGGCGGGCCCTTCCAGGCCCAGGGTGTAGGCGATGCGGCCGGAGGCGACGCCACCGGAGTTGCCGGTGCCGAGGTATCCCTCCAGCTCGTCGGGGACGCTGGTGAGGCGGTCGACGTAGTTGTGGTACATGACCCCGGTGAACACGCCGGTCCGGCTGCCGCGCAGCGAGTCCGGGGCGATGCCCGACCGTTCCAGGGCCTCCCAGGCCAGTTCCAGGAGCACACGGTGTTGCGGGTCGGTGGCCAGCGCCTCCCTGGGCGAGATGCCGAAGTGCTCGGCGTCGAACCAGTCGCCGTCGGTGAGGAAACCACCGTGTCCCGCGTAGGACTTGCCACGGCTCGCGGGGTCGTCGTCCAGGAGCCCGTCCAGGGTCCAGCCCCGGTCGGTGGGCAGCGGTGTGATGGCGTCGCGCTCGTCGGCGACGAGTTGCCACAGCTCCTCGGGTGAGCTGATCCCGCCGGGGTACCGGCAGGCCATGCCCACGATGGCGAGGGGCTCGCGTGCGGCCGACTCGTGCTCCTTCAGGCGCTTGCGGGCCTCGTGTAGTTCGGCCGTGACCCAGCGCAGGTGGTTGAGCAGTTCATCCTCGTTCGGCATAAGCGGGAGATCTCCGTGAGACGGGTCTGAGGGGGCGGGGAACGGCTCTACTTCATGCCGAGCTCGTTGTGGATGAAGTCGAAGAGTTCGTCGGCGCCGGCATCCCGCAGCCGCGCGGTGGAATGCCGGTCCTCGGTGTTGCCGCGCGCGTGCAGCTTCGCCACGCGGTCGGCCAGGGCGGTGCGCAGCGCCTCGTCGGTCGAGGGCGCGGCGAGTACCGATTCGAGGTGGTCCAGGGCGGCCAGCAGCGCCTCTTCGGGGCTGGTGGCCGAGGCCAGTTCCGCGGCCAGTTTCCCGGCGAGTGCCTCGGGGGTCGGAAAGTCGAAGGTCGTGGTGGCCGGCAGCCGCAGACCGGTGATGGTGTTGAGCCGGTTGCGCAGCTCGACGGCCGTGAGGGAGTCGAACCCGGACTTCAGGAACGGCTGCCGCGGGTCGATCTCCTCACGCCCGGCGAACCCGAGGATCGCCGCGGCCTGCTCGCGCACCAGCTTCAGCAGTTCGCGTCCGCGCTCGGCGGGGCCCAGCGCGGCCACGCGCGCGGCGAAGTCCGGCTCGGCGACCACGGCGGCGGCCACCGGTCGCACCGGGCCACGGGCGACCGGCGCCATCCTGACCGGCACGGCCACCGGGTCGGTGCCGGCCAGCGCACGGTCGAACAGCGCGAGGCCCTCGGCCGTGGACAGGGCGCCGACCGTGGCCCCGCGGCGGGTGGCCTTGACCGGGGCGGTCAGCGATGTCGTCTGCTCCCACAGGCCCCAGGCGAGGGAGTGCCCGGCGAGGCCGGCCGCCTGCCGCTGGGTGGCCAGTGCGTCGAGGAAGGCGTTGGCCGCCGCGTAGTTCGCCTGCCCCGGGGAGCCGAGGATTCCGGCCGCCGAGGAGAACAAGGCGAACAGCCGCAGGTCCATGCCCTCGGTGAGCTCGTGCAGATGCAGCGCTCCGTGGACCTTCGGTGCGGCGACGGTGCGCAGCCGGTCGGGGGTCAGCGAGGTGATGGCACCGTCGTCCAGTACGGCCGCGGCGTGCACGACACCGGCGAGCGGGAACTCCTCGATGCCCTCGAGCACCGCGCGGACCTGGTCCCGGTCGGCGACATCGCAGGCGACCGCCTCGGCCCGGGCGCCCAGTTCCCCCAGTTCGGCGATCAGCTCGGCCGCGCCGTCGGCCCGCGGTCCGGACCGGCTGACGAGTACGAGGTGGCGGACCCCGTGCCGCATGGCCAGATGGCGCGCCACCAGGGCGCCGAGGCCGCTGGTTCCACCGGTCACCAGGACCGTTCCGTCGGACGGAATCCGCGGGAGGTCACCGTCGCCCCGTGCGCTCACCAGCCGGGGGGCCAGGATCACGCCGCGGCGCAGGGCGAGTTGTGGCTCACCGGTCGCGAGAGCGGCGCAGAGGGCGTCGTCGGACCCGTCGTCGATGTCGACGATGACCAACCGCCCGGGGTGTTCGGCCTGCGCCGAGCGCACCAGTCCCCACACGGGTGCCTGGCAGAGGGCGGAGACCGGGTCGTCGGGTCCGGTCGAGACCGCGCCACGCGTCAGCACGACCAGCCGGGAGTCCGGCCGTCCCTCGTGCCGCAGCCACTCCTGGACGGCCTCCAGCACCTGGTTCGCCACCTCGACCGGCGAGTCCGCCACCTCGCACTCGTACCGCACGGTGGGGCCTGGTTCGACGGCCGGCGGGCCGGCTTCCACGGGTGTCCACTCCAGGCGGGAGAGCAGACCGGCCAGCGGGGGATCGAGCTGGTCGGCGCCGAGCGTGCGGGAGCGCACCCGGTCCACGGTGACCACGGGCGCGTTCGCCGGATCGGTGGCCAGCACCGAGATGTCCCCGGCCTGTGTCGCGGCGACGCGTACGCGCAACGACCGGGCCCCCGAGGCGTGCACGGAGATCCCCGACCAGGCGAAGGGGAGGGAGGTGCGGCCGGGCTCAGCCGCCGCGAAGGCCATCACCTGAAGTGCGGAGTCGAGCAGCGCGGGGTGCAGTACGAACGCGGTCTCCGGCACCTCGTCCGGCAGCGCCACCTCGGCGTAGTACGCGTCCGCTGACCGCCACATGGCCCGCACACCGCGGAAGGCCGGTCCATAGTCCAGGCCGTTGTCCTCCAGGGTCTCGTAGAACCGTTCGATGTCCACCGCTTCCGCCGGTTCCGGCGGCCAGCTCCGCCAGACCGGCGCCTCGCCCGGCCGGTCGGTGACGACGGCGCTCGCGTGGTGGGTCCAGTCCGATCCGGCCGTCCGGGAGTGGATCTGGACGTGACCCTCGGTGGCGACCGTCACCTGCACATCCACCCGCCCGTCCGCCGGGATGACCAGCGGCGTGTGGAGGGTGAGTTCCTCGACGGCCGGGCGGCCCAGCTCGTCGCCCGCCCGGACGACCAGCTCGACGAAGGCGGCCCCGGGAAGGATCACCGAGCCGCGCACTGTGTGGTCGGCCAGCCATGGATGCGAGGCGAGCGACAGCGACCCGGACAGTACGACCTCGCCGGATGCCGCCATGTCGGCCTTCGCGCCGAGCAGTGCGTGGTCCACCGGTGCCAGACCGACCGCGGACACCTCACCACGGGCGGAGCCACCGTCCAGCCAGAACCGTTCTTCGGCGAACGGATAGGTGGGGAGGTCCACCTGCCGGACGCCGGTGGGGTGCGCCGCGCTCCAGTCCACGTCGACTCCGAGGGCACAGGCTTGCGCCGCGGCCCGCAGCATCTGCGCCATGCCACCGGACTGCCTGCGCAGCGTGCCCACGACGGCGATCTCGGCGTCTACGGCGGTCTGTTCGACGGCCGTGGTCAGCACCGGGTGGGGACTGGGCTCGACGAACGCACCGAAGCCGTCGGCCAGCAGGGCCGACACCGCTCCCTGGAAGTCCACCGGCTGCCGCAGATTGGTGTACCAGTACTCCGCGTCCATGGTCGACCCGTCGATCGGGCCACCCGTCACCGAGCTGTAGACGGGGACCGTGCTCGCGCCGGGGGTGATCGGTGCCAGGGCCTTCAGCAGCTCCTCGCGAAGGTCCTGGACCGCCGGGGAGTGCGAGGCGTAGTCCACCGCGATCCGACGGGCCCGCGGCTCCCGCTCCACCAGGGCCGCC
>NZ_BAAAIF010000194.1:0-3935 GCF_039525925.1 Streptomyces javensis
GTGCGGTGGTGGTTGGGTGAGGAGCGTTTGTTGGGGTCTCGTCTGGTGGTGGCCACCTGTGGTGCGGTCGCTACGGAGGCGGGTGAGGATGTGGCCGGCCTGGTGCAGGCTCCGGTGTGGGGGCTGTTGCGGTCGGTGCAGACCGAGAATCCCGGCCGGTTCCTCCTCCTGGACCACGACCCCGACCACGGCAGCGAGATCAGCCCCACTGCGGCGGACGCAGTGATGCGGGTCCTCGCTGCGGATGAGGAGTCCCAGCTGGCGGTCCGTGGCGGGACCGTCCTCGTCCCGCGCATGTCCCGCGTGGTGGCCAAGCCCGCAGTAGCCCCCGAGGTACCTGCGCCGCTGGTCTCCGGCGGCACGGTGTTGGTGACGGGCGCATCAGGTGTGCTGGCGGGTGTGGTGGCCCGGCATCTGGTGGCTGAGCACGGGGTGGAGCATCTGCTTCTTGCCAGCCGTAGGGGTCCGGAGGCCCCGGGGACGGTCGAGTTGGTGGCTGAGCTGGAGGCGGCGGGGGCGTCGGTCACCGTGGCTGCCTGTGATGTGGGCGACCGTGACGCCGTGCGTGAGCTGCTGGCGGCCGTCCCGGCGCAGCTTCCGCTGCGGGGTGTGGTCCACACCGCAGCGGTGGTGGATGACGGTGTCGTGGAGGGGCTGAGCGATGAGCGTGTCCAGCGGGTGCTGGCTCCGAAGGTGGATGGGGCCTGGCATCTGCATGAGCTGACGCGGGACATGGGGTTGGAGGCGTTCGTGCTGTACTCCTCCGTCGCGGCCACCCTCGGTGCCGGTGGGCAGAGCAGTTACGCGGCGGCCAACGCCTTCCTCGACGCCCTGGCCCAGCACCGCCACGCCCAGGGCCTGCCCGCCCTCTCCCTCGCCTGGGGCCTGTGGGCGCAGGCCAGCGGAATCACCCAGAACCTCAACGAGACCGACCTCGCCCGCATGGACAGGTTGGGGATCATTCCAATGGCCACAGAGGATGCCTTGGCGCTGTTCGATCGGTCGACGCATGCGGACCGTGCTGCGCTGCTGCCGGTGCGGTTGGACCTCAAGGCGTTCGGGGACCGGTCGATGCCCGTACCGCCGGTGCTGCGTCAGCTGGTACGCAGGCCGGTCCGGAAGGCAGCGGCCGGGAATGGCAGTGGCCCGGGCACCGAGTGGCGCGACTCGGTCGCCATGGTCGTTCCGGAGGAACGGGAGC
This sequence comes from Streptomyces javensis, assembly GCF_039525925.1. Lineage (NCBI taxonomy): Bacteria > Bacillati > Actinomycetota > Actinomycetes > Kitasatosporales > Streptomycetaceae > Streptomyces > Streptomyces javensis. The sequence continues at coordinate 1,202 of NZ_BAAAIF010000194.1, forward strand.
GGCTGGTGCTGGACCTGGTCCGTACCCACGTCGCCACGGTGCTGGGACGAACCGATCCGTACGGCATCGAGGAGAGGCGAGCGCTCAAGGAGTTGGGCTTCGACTCCCTCACGGCGGTCGAGCTCCGAAACCAGCTCAGCAGTATCACCGGACTACGGTTGCCAACCACTCTGGTCTTCGACCATCCGACTCCAGCGGCCATTGCCAAGGTTCTGCTCAAGCAGATCGATGGGGCTCCGCAGACCACTGCGCAGGGCATCGTGAGCGAGATCGACAAATTGGAAGCGGCCCTTGCCGGCATTGACTGGGCCGATGCCGAGGCGGCCGTCGTTTCCACGCGCCTACGCGGGCTCCTCACTAAGTGGGGCAGGAGTTCCGGGTCGGATACGGAAGACCTCGGAACTGCATCGGCTGATGAACTTTTCAGCATTCTCGACGGCGAGCTGGAACGTTAAGGATCTCCGGGCGTAAAGGAAGGCGGGATAGACCCATGTCGGTTGACGAGAAGACTCTCGATTATCTGCGGCGTGCTACGGCCGACCTTCGCGATGCCCGTGGGCGTCTGCGTGAGTTGGAAGACCGTGCACACGAACCGATCGCCATCGTCGGCATGGCCTGCCGGTATCCGGGGAATGCCGCGTCGCCGGATGAGCTATGGACTCTGCTGGCCAACGGTGTGGACGTGCTCTCCGGATTCCCTGCCGATCGTGGGTGGGGGTTGGAGGATCTGTACGATCCGGATCCGGGTCGGCCTGGGAAGACCTATGCCGTGAGCGGCGGGTTCCTGCATGACGCGGCGGATTTCGATGCGGAGTTCTTCGGCATTTCTCCGCGTGAGGCGCTGGCGATGGATCCGCAGCAGCGGCTGCTGCTGGAGACGTCCTGGGAGGCAATAGAAGCTGCCGGGATCAACCCTTCCGAATTGAGCGAAACGCCAGTCGGGGTATTCATCGGAGCCAATGGTCAGGATTACCTTTCGCGGTTCCAGGACGACGCCGAAGACGGTGATGGGTATCTTCTGACGGGTAACACGGCCAGTGCCATGTCCGGCCGCCTTGCCTATGTGTTCGGTCTCGAGGGGCCGGCGGTGACGGTGGACACCGCGTGTTCCTCGTCACTGGTGGCCCTGCATCAGGCGAGTGTCGCGCTCCGCAGTGGTGAGTGCTCGATGGCCCTGGCCGGTGGGGCGACGGTGATGTCCACACCCATCGCATTCGTGGAGTTCTCGCGTCAGCGTGGTCTGGCGGCCGATGGTCGGTGCAAGGCGTTCGCCGAGGCGGCGGATGGCACTGGCTGGGGTGAGGGTGTTGGTGTGCTGTTGCTGGAGCGGCTCTCGGATGCTCGGGCGCGAGGGCATCGGGTGTTGGCGGTGGTGCGCGGTTCTGCGGTGAATCAGGACGGGGCGTCGAATGGGTTGACGGCGCCGAATGGTCCCTCGCAGGAACGGGTGATCCGGCAGGCGCTGGCCAACGCCCGGTTGTCGGCGGCGGACGTGGACGCGGTCGAGGGCCACGGCACCGGCACGAGGCTCGGCGATCCCATCGAGGCACATGCGCTGCTGGCCACCTACGGGCAGGGTCGGGAAGACGGTGGGCCGTTGTGGTTGGGGTCGTTGAAGTCGAACATCGGGCACACGCAGGCGGCTGCGGGTGTGGCCGGTGTGATCAAGATGGTCATGGCCCTGAACCGGGGGATGCTGCCGCGTACGTTGCATGTGGACCAGCCGTCCTCGCAGGTGGACTGGGATGCGGGCGCGGTGGAGCTGCTGACTGAGGCTGTTGCCTGGCCGCGTGGGGAGCGGGTGCGGCGGGCTGGTGTGTCTTCCTTCGGTGTGTCGGGGACGAATGCTCACGTCATCCTCGAGGAAGCGCCGGTGGACGAGGTCTCGAGTGTGGAGGTGGTTGTCGGTGGCGGGGGTGTGGTGCCGTGGGTGGTGTCGGGGCGTAGTGCGGGGGCGTTGGCGGCTCAGGCGGGCCGACTGCTGGAGTACGTGCGTTCCGCCCAGGCCGACGGTGGCGTGGACGTGGCAGGCGTAGGACGCGCCCTGGTGGGCTCGCGTGCGGTCTTCGAGCACCGTGCCGTGGTTTTGGGCTCGGATGTGGAGGAGCTGACCGCTGGACTCTCGGGGCTGGCGGAGAGCGAGTCCACCGCTGGTGCCGGTGGTGTGGTGGTGGGGCGTGTGCAGTCGGGGCGTGTGGCGGTGTTGTTTTCTGGTCAGGGGAGTCAGCGGGCGGGGATGGGGCGGGGTTTGTATGAGGCCTTCCCCGTGTTCGCATCAGCTTTTGATGAGGTGTGTGGATGCTTCGATGGGCTGCTGGGGCGGCCGTTGAAGGAGGTCGTCTTCGCCGATGCTGCTGCTCCTGGTGGTGAGGGGTTGTTGGATCGGACGGTGTTTACGCAGGCGGGGTTGTTTGCGTTGGAGGTGGCGCTGTTCCGGTTGATGGAGTCTTTTGGGGTGCGGGTGGATTTTCTGGCCGGTCACTCGATCGGTGAGGTGGTGGCGGCGTATGTGGCGGGTGTGTGGTCGTTGGGGGATGCCTGCACGTTGGTTGCGGCGCGTGGGCGGCTGATGCAGGATCTGCCTGCTGGTGGGGCGATGGCTTCGGTCCAGGCCTCGGCAGAGGAAATGGGCCAGGGCCTGGAGGTTCTTCGGGCTGGGGCTGGTGGGCTTGTGGGTGTGGTGGAGGTTGCGGCGGTTAATGGGCCGGATCAGGTGGTGGTCTCCGGTGAGGAG
>NZ_BAAAIF010000195.1:0-3793 GCF_039525925.1 Streptomyces javensis
ACGCCTCACACAGCCCCAGCCCCATCCCGACCCGCTGACTGCCCTGCCCCGAGAACAACACCGCCAACTTGCCCGACACCACAGAGCCCTGGACCACCCCCGGCGCCGGATCGCTGATCGACAGCGCCTCCAAACCCCCGACAAGACCGGCCCGGTCAGCGGCCAGCACCACCGCACGATGCTCAAACGCACTACGCGTCGTCGCCAACGACAGCGCCACATCCACGAGCGGCAGCTCCGATCGCTCCCCCGCGAACGAGGCCAACCGACTCGCCTGCGCCCGCAGCGCGGGTTCGGACCGTCCCGAGACCACCCACGGCACCACCGAGGACTTCAACGCCTGCGGCTCGTCCACGGTTTCGGCATCCGGCAGCGCCATGGGCGCCTGCTCCAGAATGACGTGCGCGTTGGTGCCGCTGATGCCGAACGACGACACACCCGCGCGCCGCGGACGATCCGTCTCCGGCCACTCCACCGCATCCGTCAACAACTCCACCGCACCCGCCGACCAATCCACATGCGGCGACGGCTCATCGACGTGCAGCGTCTTCGGCAGCACACCGTGCCGCATCGCCAGCACCATCTTCATCACACCCGCGACACCGGCAGCCGCCTGCGTATGGCCGATGTTCGACTTGATCGCGCCCAGCCACAGCGGTCGCTCCTCGGCGCCACGCTCCTGCCCGTACGTCGCCAGCAACGCCTGCGCCTCGATCGGGTCACCAAGCCTGGTACCCGTACCGTGCGCCTCCACCGCGTCCACCTCGGCGGCCGACAACCGAGCACTCTCCAACGCGGCCCGGATCACCCGCTGCTGCGACGGACCGTTCGGCGCCGGCAGCCCATTGCTCGCACCGTCCTGATTCACCGCGGAACCACGCACCACCGCCAGCACCCGGTGCCCGTTTCGCCGCGCGTCCGACAGCCGCTCCAGCAGCAGCACCCCCGCGCCCTCGGAGAAACCGGTGCCGTCCGCCGCTCCCGCGAAGGCCCTGCACCGCCCGTCCGCCGACAGCCCGCGCTGCCAGCTGAACTCCACGAACAGCCCCGGTGTCGACATCACCGTCACACCGCCCGCGAGCGCGAGTGAGCACTCGCCCCGCCGCAGCGCCTGCGTCGCCAGGTGCAAGGCCACCAGCGACGAGGAACAAGCGGTGTCCACCGTGACCGCCGGGCCCTCGAAGCCAAAGGTATAGGAGACCCGGCCCGAGACGATGCTGCCCGCGCTGGGGGCACCGGGGCCACCGCCCGGTCCCTGCAACAGCCCGTAGTCGTGGTGCATCACACCGGCGAAGACCCCGGTCTGGGTGCCACGCAGGGTCGCCGGGTCGATACCGGCCCGCTCCAGCGCCTCCCACGACGTCTCCAGCAGCAGCCGCTGCTGCGGATCCATCGCCAGCGCCTCACGCGGCGAGATTCCGAAGAACGCCGGATCGAAGTCGCCCGCGTCGTAGAGGAAGCCGCCCTCGCGCGCATAGCTCTTCCCAGCGGCGTCCGGGTCCGGGTCGTACAGCCCCTCCACATCCCAGCCGCGGTCGTCCGGGAAGGCGGAGATGGCGTCCGTACCGCGCTCCAGGAGCTGCCACAGCTGCTCCGGCGTCCGCACCCCGCCGGGGAAGCGGCAGCTCATCGCCACGATCGCGATGGGCTCGTCATGGGTGGTGAGCGTGCCCGTACCGGCGGCGCCGGACGGCGAGACCGACAGGGTGGCGCCCTGGTACGCCTCGGCCAGCTCGGAGCGCAGATGGCGGGCGATCACCACGGGGGTGGGGTAGTCGAAGACGAGGGTGGCGGGCAGTCGCAGCCCGGTGGCCGTGTTCAGCCGGTTGCGCAGCTCGACGGCGGTCAGCGAGTCGAACCCGAGCTCCTTGAACGCACGCCCCACCTCGATGGAGTCCGCCCCCGCGTGTCCGAGCACCTCGGCGACATGCGTACACACCAGGTTGAGCAGGGCTTCGTCCTGTTCGTCCGCCGACAGGGGCGCAAGCCGTCGCCACAGTTCCGACTCGCCGCCCGCGCCATCGCTGGACGGCCGCACCGTGCGGCGTGCGGGAATGGACAGCAGATCGCGGAACAGGGCGGGCATCGCACCCGACGCCGCCTGGGCGCGGAGCGCCGGGAGGTCCAGGCGTATGGGCAGCAGGACGGGCTGCGCCATGGTCCCGGAAACGTCGAACAGTTCAAGGCCCTCTTCCGACGTCAGCGGATCGATGCCGCCGCGCCGCATGCGCCGTACGTCCTCGTCGGCCAGGTGGCCCGTCATTCCACTGCGCTCGGCCCAGAACCCCCAGGCCAGCGAGACGGCGGGCAGGCCGAGGGCGCGTCGGTGGGCCGCCAGGGCATCGACGTAAGCGTTCGCCGCGGCGTAGTTGCCCTGTCCGGCGCCGCCGAACGTGCCGGCCGCGGAGGAGAACACCACGAAGGCCGCCAGGTCCATATCGCGGGTCAGCTCGTGCAGGTGGAAGGCGGCGTCGACCTTGGGGCGCAGCACCTTGTCGACACGCTCGGGAGTCAGGGTTTCGATGACGCCGTCGTCCAGCACACCGGCCGCGTGCACCACACCACGCAACGGACGATCCGCCGGAATGCGCGCCAGCACGCCCGCCAGCGCCTCACGGTCGGCGACATCGCAGGCCACCACGGTCACCGACGCACCCAACTCCGCCAGCTCGGCCTCCAACTCCACCGCACCAGCAGCCTCCCGGCCCCGCCGGGAGAGCAACACCAGATGCCGCACACCACGCTCGGCCACCAAATGCCGCGCCACCAAACCACCCAGCGTGCCGGTGGCACCGGTCAACAGGACCGTGCCGTCGGGATCCCAGGCAAAGCCCGACCCAACTCCCCCAGCAGAATCCGCAGGAGCGGCGGCACGTGCCAGCCGAGGCGCCAGGACCTTTCCCGAACGGACGGCCACCTGAGGTTCCGCACACGACAGCACCGCCTGGAGCACGTCGGACGACACCGGTACGTCATCCACGTCCACCAGGACGAACCGATCCGGATGCTCAGCCTGCGCCGACCGCACCAGACCCCATACCGCGGCCGCCGCCACATCCAGCACATCCGGCACATCCTCACCCGCTACGGCCGCCATCGCACCCCGCGTCACCACCACCAACCGCGAACCGGCAAACCGCTCCTCCCTCAACCACTCCCGCATCACGCCCAGTGCGCGGTGGGCCATCCCCCGTACCTCGGCCGGGTCGCCGGTTCGGGCTCCGGAGTCGGCCTCGAAGGACACCAGAACGGTGTCGGGGGCGGCCGTACCGTCGTTCATGGCCTGGCTCAGATCCGCCAGTTCCGGATACGTGGTGTCATCCGCCCCGCTCAAGGCGTCAAGGTGCGGCGCCACTCTCCCGAGCAACGCCCACCGCCCCGTGTTCGCGGGAGCTTCATACTGGGTGGGAACCTCACGCCATGTGGTGTGGAACAGCGCCTCATGCGTCACGTTCCGCGTTGCCCGAAGCTGCTCAGGGGTCACCGTACGGGTCACCAGCGACGCCACCGAGGCCACCGGCGCCCCGGTGGTGTCGGCGACGAGGAGCGAGACCGCATCCGGTCCGGCGGGAGCGAGCCGTACGCGCAGGGTGTCCGCGCCCGTTGCGTAGAGGGACACACCGCTCCAGACGAACGGTAGTCCGGGGCCGGGGCGGGCCGGGTCCTGTTCCGAGTCGTCCCCTCCCAATGCCGCGGTATGCAGGGCGGCGTCGAGGAGAGCCGGATGCAGACCGAAGCGACCCGCCTCAGCCCGCTGCTCCTCCGCGAGCGCCACCTCCGCGAACACCTCATC
>NZ_BAAAIF010000196.1:0-3769 GCF_039525925.1 Streptomyces javensis
ACGCCTCACACAGCCCCTGGCCCATCCCGACCCGCTGACTGCCCTGCCCCGAGAACAACACCGCCAACTTGCCCGACACCACAGAGCCCTGGACCACACCGGCCGCCGGTACGTCATCCACCAGCGCTTCCAGCCCGGCCACGAAGCCCTGACGGTCATTGGCCAGCACCACCGCACGCTCCTCGAACACCGAGCGCCTGGTCAGCAGCGAAGAGGCCACATCCGCGACCGACACATCGGTGCCCAGCTCCCCACGCACCGCCGACAGCAATCGCTCCGCCTGCGCCCGCAACGCATCCTCGGACTTCGCCGACACCACCCATGGCACCAGCGCCGACCCTGCGGATCCGTCGCCCACCGGCCGGGCGACACGCCGCTCCTCGGGGGCCTGCTCCACGATCACATGGGCATTGGTCCCGCTGGCGCCGAAGGAGGAGACACCCGCACGCCTCGGGTGCCCCGTCTCCGGCCATTCCGTGGCATCCGTGAGCAACCGCACCGCGCCCTCGGACCAGTCCACATGCGGCGACGGCTCATCGACGTGCAGCGTCTTCGGCAGTACGCCGTGCCGCATCGCCAGCACCATCTTCATCACACCCGCCACACCGGCAGCCGCCTGCGTATGACCGATGTTCGACTTGATCGACCCGAGCCACAGCGGCCGCTCATCGGCGCCCCGCTCGCGCCCGTAGGTCGACAGCAGCGCCTGTGCCTCGATGGGGTCGCCGAGTGTCGTGCCCGTACCGTGTGCCTCGACCGCGTCCACCTCGGCGGCCGACAGCCCGGCGCTCGCCAGCGCCGCTCGGATCACTCGCTGCTGCGACGGGCCGTTGGGGGCCGTCAGCCCGTTGGACGCGCCGTCCTGGTTGACGGCGGACCCACGGACGACGGCAAGTACCCGATGGCCATTGCGCCGTGCGTCCGAGAGCCGTTCCAGGAGCAGCACGCCGACGCCCTCGGAGAACCCCGTACCGTCCGCCGCTCCCGCGAACGCCTTGCAGCGCCCGTCGGCCGACAGACCCCGCTGACGACTGAACTCCACGAACAGGGCCGGGGTCGACATCACCGTCACACCACCGGCGAGCGCGAGCGAGCACTCCCCCTGGCGCAGCGACTGGGCCGCGAGATGCAGTGCCACCAGGGACGACGAACAGGCGGTGTCCACCGTCACGGCGGGCCCTTCGAACCCGAAGGTGTAGGAGACGCGGCCCGAGGCGATGCTGCCGGCGGTGCCGTTGCCGATGTATCCCTCGACTCCCTCCGGCACCGTGGCCGAGCCGTAGTCGTGGTGCATGATTCCGGCGAAGACACCGGTCTGGCTGCCGCGCACCGACGCCGGGTCGATACCGGCCCGCTCCAGCGCCTCCCACGACGTCTCCAACAGCAACCGCTGCTGCGGATCCATCGCCAGCGCCTCACGCGGCGAAATCCCGAAGAACTCCGGATCGAAATCACCCGCGTCGTACAGGAAACCACCCTCACGCGCATACGCCGTACCCCGGTGATCGGGATCCGGGTGATACAGACCCTCCAGGTCCCAGCCGCGATCGTCCGGAAAGGCGGCGATGGCGTCTCCGCCACGGGCCAGAAGCCGCCACAGATCCTCGGGGGACTTCACCCCACCCGGGAAGCGACAGCTCATGCCGACGATGGCGATCGGCTCGTCCGGGGAGGCGGCCACCGACACCCGACGTCCTGGGTCGGCAACCACTTCGCCACTCCGGCCGAGCAGTTCGCCACGGAGGTAGCGGGCGAGCGCCAGGGGCGAGGGGTAGTCGAAGACCAGGGTGGCGGGCAGGCGCAGCCCGGTGGCCGTGTTCAGCCGGTTGCGCAGTTCCACGGCGGTCAGCGAGTCGAACCCGAGCTCCTTGAACGCACGCTCCGGCTCGACCTGCTCCACATCGGAGTAGCCGAGCACCGCGCCGACTCCGCCACGCACGAGATCCAGCAGCGTCTGCTCCTGTTCGGCCTCGGAAAGCCCCGCGAGCCGGACGAGGTCACCGTGCGGGGCTGTGTCCAGGCCCGGCGCGGCGTCCGCGAGGGCCCTCCGTGAGGGGGTACGCACCAGCCGTCGGAGCAACGGCGGTACGGCCCCGGCCCCACCACGGAGCGCTGCCGGGGCGATCCGTACGGGAACCAGCAGCGAGTGGTCGTCCATGGCGCTCGCCGCGTCGAGGAGCGCAAGCCCCTCGTCCGACGACAGCGGAATGACACCGCCGCGCTCCATCCGCGAGACGTCGGCGTCGGCGAGGTGGCCGGTCATACCGCTGCGTTCGGCCCAGAAACCCCAGGCCAACGACACCCCCGCGAGCCCACGCGCCCGACGCCGCGCCGCCAGAGCGTCCAGGAACATATTCGCCGCCGCATAGTTCCCCTGACCCGCCGCACCAAAAGTCGCAGCGGCCGACGAGAACATCACAAACGCCGACAGCTCCAGATCCCGCGTCAACTCATCCAGATGCACCGCCGCATCGACCTTCGGCCGCAACACAGCGTCGATGCGCTCCGGCGTCAACGAGTCGACCACACCGTCGTCCAGCACACCGGCCGCATGCACCACACCACGCAACGGACGATCCGCCGGAATGCGCGCCAGCACGCCCGCCAGCGCCTCACGGTCGGCGACATCGCAGGCCACCACGGTCACCGACGCACCCAACTCCGCCAGCTCGGCCTCCAACTCCACCGCACCAGCGGCCTCCCGGCCCCGCCGGGAGAGCAGCACCAGATGCCGCACCCCACGCTCGGCCACCAAATGCCGCGCCACCAAACGCCCCAACGTGCCCAGCGCACCGGTCAACAGCACCGTGCCCTCGGGATCCCACGCAAAGCCCGACCCAACTCCCTCAGCGGAAGCCACAGGAGCAGGAACGGCACGCGAAAGCCGGGGCGCCAGCACCTCCCCGGACCGCACGGCCACCTGCGGCTCCCCACACCCCAGCGCCGCTTGGAGCACTCCGGACGACACCGGTACGTCATCCACGTCCACCAGGACGAACCGATCCGGATGCTCAGCCTGCGCCGACCGCACCAGACCCCATACCGCGGCCGCCGCCACATCCGGCACATCCTCACCCGCTACGGCCGCCACCGCACCCCGTGTCACCACCACCAACCGCGAACCGGCAAACCGCTTCTCGGCCAGCCACTCCCGCACCACGCCCAGAGCACGGTGGGCCAGGCGGCGCGTGGTGGACGGAAGATCCTGCCCATCCGAGTCCGACTCGGAAGCGCATGTCACGAGGACGGCATCCGGGGAGCCGGCCAGGGCGGCCAGCTCCGGGCCGCTCGCTACGTCCTGCCCCGCCTCCGCCAAGGCGGCGGTGAGGCCGAGATCGTCCGATCCGACCATCGCCCACTGAGCCTGAGATGCCGCTCCCCGCATGCCCTCCGGGGGCACGCGATCCCATTCCACGGTGAACAGCGAGTCCCTGGTCACCTGCGAGGACGCGGTGAGCTGCTCGGCCGCCACCGGTCGCCCCACAAGCGAGTCGACCGAAGCCACCGGCACCCCGTCGGTGTCCGCCACCAGCACCGAGATCCCCTCGGCGCCCGACGGCGAGAGGCGCACCCGCAGCTCCGTCGCACCCGTGGCGTACAGGGAGACACCTGTCCAGGCGAACGGCAAACGCGCGGGGCCCGTCTCCTCGTCTTCCGGACCCACCCCGGCCATATGCAGGGCGGCGTCGAGGAGAGCCGGATGCAGACCGAAGCGACCCGCCTCAGCCCGCTGCTCCTCCGCGAGCGCCACCTCCGCGAACACCTCATC
>NZ_BAAAIF010000197.1:0-3743 GCF_039525925.1 Streptomyces javensis
CATCCGCACACTCACCCAACCGCCCCGCGAACACCGGCGAGAACTCCACCAACTCCAACGCCATCCCAACCCACTGCGACCCCTGCCCCGGGAACACCAACACGGCGCCACGGTCCGGTTCGGCCGCGCCCACCACCTCCGCCGCGTCCAACCCACGCCGCAACGCGTCGAGGTCGGCGCCCACGACGACGGTGCGATACGGCAGAAGCGCACGTGTAGACGCCAACGACCAGCCCACATCCACCGGATCGAGCGTGGGATTGTCGTCAGCGAACGCCCGCAAGCCTTCGATTTGCGCCCGCAGACCCGCCTCGCTCGCGCCCGACAGCACCCAGGGCACCGCCGGAGGCTCGCCTCGCCCCTTCCTGCCTTCGACCGCAACCCCGGGTGCCTGCTCCGGGGCCTGTTCCAGGATCACATGCGCGTTGGTGCCACTCACCCCAAAAGCCGACACCCCGGCTCGGCGCGGTCGGTCCTCCTGCGGCCACTCGACCGACTCGGTGAGCAGTTCCACCGCGCCGGCGGACCAATCCACCTTCGGTGTCGGCTCATCGACGTGCAGCGTTCGCGGCAGCACCCCGTGCCGCAAAGCCATCACCATCTTGATCACACCGGCCACACCCGCGGCCGCCTGCGTATGACCGATGTTCGACTTCACCGACCCCAACCACAACGGCCGGTCCGCATCCCGGCCCTGACCGTACGTGGCCAACAGCGCCTGCGCCTCGATCGGATCACCCAGCGTCGTACCCGTACCGTGCGCCTCCACCGCATCCACATCCACCGCCGACAACCCCGCGCTCGCCAACGCCTGCCGGATCACCCGCTGCTGCGACGGACCATTCGGCGCCGTCAAACCATTCGACGCACCATCCTGATTCACCGCCGACCCACGCACCACCGCCAACACCCGATGCCCATTACGCTCCGCATCGGACAACCGCTCCAACAGCAGCATGCCCACGCCCTCGCCCCACCCCGTGCCGTCCGCCGCCCCGGCGAACGGCTTGCAGCGCCCGTCCGGGGCCAGCCCGCGCTGGCGCGAGAACTCCACGAAGGTGCTGGGTGTCGCCATCACCGTCACGCCGCCGGCGAGCGCCAGCGAGCACTCGCCGCGCCGTAGCGCCTCGCTCGCCAGATGCAGCGCCACCAGCGAGGACGAACACGCCGTGTCCACGGTCAGGGCAGGACCCTCCAGCCCCAGCGCATAGGCGATACGACCGGACATCACGCTGGTCGCGGCGCCGGTCAGGGCATACCCCTCGTCCGAGGCCGAGGGGTAGCCCTGGCCCCAGCCACCGATGAAGACACCGGTCCTGCTGGATCGCAGGGAGGTCGGCGCCATCCTGGCGCGCTCCAGGACCTGCCACGCCGACTCCAGCAGCAGCCGCTGCTGGGGATCCATCGCCAGCGCCTCACGCGGGGAGATCCCGAAGAGTTCCGGGTCGAACTCCGCGGCGTCATGGAGGAATCCGCCGGTACGCACATAGCTGGTGCCGGACCGGTCCGGGTCCGGGTCGTACAGCGCGTCCACGTCCCAGCCGCGGTCGTCGGGGAAGTCGGAGAGCACGTCCCGGCCCTCGCTGACCACTCGCCACAAGTCCTCGGGGGTTTCGATGCCTCCCGGGAAGCGGCAGCTCATCGCGACGATGGCGATCGGCTCGTCGGAGGCCACCACGCCGACGGGCACAGCCTCCGTATCGGACGACGCCGCGAGGGAGCCCGACCGGTCGCCGAGCAGTTCCGAGCGCAGCAGATCGGCGACCGCCCGGCAGCTCGGGTGGTCGAACAGCAAGGTGGCCGGGAGACGCAGTCCCGTGGCCGCGTTCAGCCGGGTCCGCAGCTCTACCGCCGTCAGCGAGTCGAAGCCCAGTTGCCGGAACGGCACCGTGGGGTCGATCGCCGCCGGACCGCGGTGCCCCAGAAGTCCGGCCGCATGTTCACGTACCAGGTCCACCAGCGTCCGGACCTGGTCGGCTGCGGACACCCCGGTCAGCCGCCTCCGCAGTGCGGCGTGGTCGCCGGTCATCGCCATGGAGCCGGAGGTGTTTCGCAGCTGCGGCAACTCGCTGAGCAGGGGGCTGGGCCGGGCCGCCGTGAAGGCGGGGCCGAAGGTCTCCCAGTCGACGTCCGCGATGGCCGGGCAGGGCTCGGCCGACCCGACGACGTGGCCCAGCTCGGTGACGGCCGCCTCCGGCCGCATCGGGCGCAGGCCGATGCGGCTCAGCCGCTCCTCGTCCTCGGGCGCGAGGCTGCCGCCCCAGGTGCCCCATCCGATCGAAGTGGCCGGCAGACCGCGTGCGCGACGCCGCTGTGCCACCGCGTCGAGCAGGGCGTTCGCCGCCGCGTAACCGGCCTGGCCGACACCGCCCCAGACGGCCGCTGCCGAGGAGAAGAGAACAAAAGCCTCCAGCGACGAGTGGTCGAGGAGCTCGTCCAGATGCAGGGCACCGGTGACCTTGGCGTCGAAGACGCCCGCGTACTCGTCGAGGTCCGCGTCGATGGAATGGCCGAAGCGCACGGTCCCCGCGAGATGGACCACGGCGGTGAGGTCCGGCACAGATGTCAGCACCCGGGCGAGAGCGGCCCGGTCGGTCACATCGCAGGCCGTCACGGTCACTCGTGCGCCGAGCGCGGTCAGTTCGGCCTCGAGCACGGGCGCCCCAGGGCCCCGCGGGCCACGGCGGCTGAGCAACACCAGGTGCTCCGCGCCGGACCGCGCCAGCCACCGTGCCACATGTGCGCCCAGCACGCCGGTGCCACCGGTGATCAGCACCGTGCCGTGCGGACGCCACGCGCCGGCCGGTCCGGTCCTGGGCGCCGGTGTCAACCGTCGGCCCAGGGCCGCCGATGACCGCACCGCCACCTGGTCCTCACCGGCTGCCTGCGCGAGTACGGCGACGAACCGCCGCAACACCTGTGCGTCGCAGTGGTCGGGCAGGTCAATCAGGCCGCCCCAACACTCGGATCGCTCCAGCCCGGCCACCCGCCCGAATCCCCATACCGCCGCCTGGCCCGGGTCCGGCGCGGGGTCCGTGGGCAGTGCCATGACGGCCGCCCGGGTGACACACCACAGCGGGGCCTCGATATCGGCAGCGGTGAGCGAGCACAGCAGCTCGACCGTGTGCGCCATCCCCCGGGACAGCGCGGGGTGGGCCGGATGCGGAACTTCGTCGGCGGCCAGGAACGAGACGACACCGGCGATGTCTTCGGATCCCGCCACAGCCGTCAGCGGCCCGGCCAGGGTCCGGCGGTCCGCGTCGCAGGTCACCTGGAGGGTACGAACGTCGGCCGTGCCCGACTCGATCAGCGCCCGTGCGCCCGCCATGGCCCACGCGTCCCCTTCGGGGACCACGGCCAGCCAGGTGCCGGAGAGCGCCGTGGTGTCCATGTCCGGCAGCGGCTTCCAGGAGATCTGGTATCGCCACGTGTTCACGGCGGACTCGGCGATGTCCGCCCCAAGCCAGAACCGTTCCCGTTGGAAGGCGTACGTCGGCAGCTCGACGGGCGAGACACCGGCGAAGAGCGGGCCCCAGTCGATCCGGACACCGCGCACATGGAGCTCGGCCAGGGAGGTCAGAAACCGCTGGGCAGTGCCATCATCACGGCGCAGCGATCCGGTGACGAGGATGTCGGTGTCGGTGGCGTCGGCGGTGTCCTGGATGCCGACGGTCAGCACCGGATGCGGACTGGCCTCGACAAACACCGTGTGACCCTGGCGTATGAGGTGCTCGACGGTGCTC
>NZ_BAAAIF010000198.1:0-3713 GCF_039525925.1 Streptomyces javensis
GCGGGCGTTGGACGACGACGAGACCGCGGTGATGATCGCGGACATCGACTGGGAGCACTTCGCCTCCCGGTTCACCGCCACACGGCCCAGCCCGCTGCTGAGCGAACTGCTGCCCCGCTCCAGCGCGCCGATGGAACCGGTCGAGGCACTCGCCACCCGGTTGCGGGGCATGTCGCGGATCGAGCGCGATCGGGCGGTGCTGGAGCTGGTCCGTGCCCAAGTGGCGGCCGTGCTGGGGCATGCGAAGCCCGCTTCGGTCGACCCCTCGCGGACCTTCCAGGAAGTCGGCTTCGACTCGCTGACCGCGGTGGAGCTGCGGAACCGGCTGGCCACCGCCACCGGCGTACCGTTCCCGGGATCCGTCATTTTCGACTATCCGACTCCCGCGGCGCTCGCCGACCATGTCCGGGCCCGGTTCGTCCCGGACAAGGACAAGGAAAGGGACAAGGACAACGACGAGGGCGGCGCGACGTCCGTGCTCGACGAGCTGACCAGGCTGGAAGCCGTGCTGTCCGACCTGTCCCCGAGCGACGTGGCCGGTGCCGAGGTCGCCGCGAAGATCAAGAGCCTGCTGTCCCACTGGGGAGCGGCCACCACCAGTGACATCGACATGGATTCCGCGACGGACGAGGAGATGTTCGACCTCCTCGGCAAGGAGTTCGGGATCTCGTGACCCTGCCGTCGAGTTCGTCTCCGAGTGAGTCCAGCACCGCGTTGAGAGGGCCGTCCTGTGGAGAATGAAGAGAAACTTCGTCATTACCTCAAAGAGGTCACGAAGGATCTGCGGCAGACCCGCCAGCGCCTCCAGGACGTCGAGGCGAAGAGCCGCGAGCCCATCGCGATCGTCGGCATGAGCTGCCGGTTCCCCGGGGGCATCGCAACGCCGGAAGCGCTGTGGGAGCTGGTGCGCGAGGGCGGCGACGCGGTGTCGGAGTTCCCGGCCGACCGCGGATGGGACACGGAGGGCCTCTACGACCCCGCGGGCGGCTCCGGGAAGTCGGTCACCCGCTACGGCGGATTCCTGCGCGGCGTCGCCGATTTCGACGCCGCGCTCTTCGGGATCTCGCCCCGTGAGGCCATCGCGATGGACCCGCAGCAGCGGCTGATGCTGGAGACCTCCTGGGAGGCGTTCGAGCGGGCCGGTGTCAACCGTGACGCGGTGCGGGGCAGCCGGACCGGGGTGTTCATCGGCACCAACGGCCAGGACTACGCGACACTGCTCAGCGCCGCCCGGGACGATGTGCAGGGCCATCTCGGCACGGGCAGCGCGGCCAGTGTGCTCTCGGGACGGGTCGCCTACACCTTCGGTCTCGAGGGGCCGACGGTCACCGTGGACACCGCGTGCTCGTCCTCGCTGATCGCCCTGCACCTGGCCGTCCAGGCGCTGCGCAACGGTGAGTGCGAGCTGGCGCTCGCGGGCGGCGTCACGGTGATGACGACGACGAACACCTTCGTCGAGCTGTCCAAGCAGGGCGGGCTGGCGCCGGACGGCCGGTCCAAGGCGTTCGCGGCGGCGGCGGACGGCACCGGCTGGGGTGAGGGCGCCGGGATGCTGCTGGTGGAGCGGCTGTCCGACGCCGAACGGCACGGTCACCCAGTGCTCGCGGTGGTGCGTGGCACCGCCGCCAACCAGGACGGCGCGTCGAACGGGCTGACCGCGCCCAACGGGCCCTCCCAGCGCCGGGTCATCCGCGCGGCGCTGTCCAACGCCCAGCTGTCCACGGGCGATGTCGACGTGGTGGAGGCACACGGCACCGGCACCCGGCTCGGCGACCCGATCGAGGCGCAGGCCCTGCTGGACACCTACGGCCAGGACCGGGACCGGCCGCTGTGGCTGGGATCGGTCAAGTCGAACCTGGGACACACCCAGGCCGCCGCGGGTGTCGCCGGGGTCATCAAGATGGTGCTCGCCATGCGCCACGGTGTGCTGCCGCGCACTCTGCACGTGGACGAACCGACCCCGCATGTGGACTGGTCCGCCGGGGCGGTGCGGCTGCTCACCGAGCGGACCCCGTGGCCGGAGACCGACCGGCCGCGCAGGGCGGGCGTCTCCGCGTTCGGAGTGAGCGGCACCAACGCCCATGTGATCGTGGAGCAGGTGCCGGAGGCCGAGCCCGTCGAGCCGCCCCGGACCGAACCGGTGACGGTGCCCTGGGTGCTCTCGGGTCAGGGCGAGGCCGGTCTGCGGGCGTTCGCGGCCCGGCTCGCCGACGTGGCCACCGAAGCGCACCCCGGCGACCTCGGATGGACCCTGGCCACCACCCGCTCGGCGCTGCCGCACCGTGCGGTGGTGATCGGATCCACACCAGAGGAACTGCGGAGCGGCCTCGCGGCGGTGGCCGCCGGAGAGCCGGCCTCGAACGTCGTGGAGGGCGTGGCCGGGGCCGACACCGGCGTGGTCTTCGTCTTCCCGGGGCAGGGCTCGCAGTGGGCCGGTATGGCCGTGGAACTGCTGGACTCCTCCCCGGCCTTCGCCCGCCGGTTCGCCGAATGCGCCCGTGCCCTTGAGACACACCTCGACTGGTCCATCGAGGACGTGGTGCGCTCCGCGCCCGGTGCGCCCTCGCTCGACCTCATCGAGGTCGTCCAGCCGGTCCTGTTCACCATGATGGTGTCCCTCGCCGAGCTGTGGGCCTCCTACGGGATCACTCCATCGGCCGTGGTCGGCCACTCCCAGGGCGAGATCGCGGCGGCCTGTGTGGCCGGGGCGCTGACGCTGGAGGACGCGGCCAAGGTAGTGGTGTTGCGCAGCCGCCTCTTCGCCGAAACGCTGGTGGGCAACGGCGCCATCGCCTCGGTCGCCCTGTCGGCGGAACAACTGGCCACCCGGATCGAGCCCTGGGGCCGGCGCCTCGTGGTGGCCGGGGTGAACGGGCCCGCGGCCGCCACGGTGGCCGGCGATCCCCAGAGCCTCGAGGAGTTCGTCGCCGCATGCGTGGCGGACGGCGTACGCGCCCGCGTCGTGCCCGCCACCGTGGCTTCCCACGGTCCGCAGGTGGAACCGCTGCGGGAGCGGCTGCTCACGCTGTTGGCCGACGTGGCGCCACGCCGGTCCACCGTTCCGTTCTACTCCACGGTGACCGGCGGACTCCTGGACACCACCGAACTCGACGCGGACTACTGGTTTTGGAACGCCCGTAAGCCGATCGACTTTCTCGGCGCGCTCCGGGCGCTGTTCGCCGACGGCCACCGCGTCTTCGTGGAATCGAGCACCCACCCCGCGCTGACCATGGGGGTCCAGGACACCGCGGACGCCTCCGGCGAGTCCGTGGAGGTCACCGGCTCGCTGCGGCGTGGCGAGGGCGGGCTCGACCAGTTCCACTCGGCCGTGGCGCGGCTGCATGTGCACGGAGTACGGGTGGACTGGTCCGCGGCCTTCGGGGCGGCGCGGCGGGTGGAGCTGCCGACCTACCCCTTCCAGCGGGAGCGTTACTGGCTGGCGCCGCGGCCCGGCCAGGGTGACGCCTCCGCCCTGGGTCTTGGCGCACTCGACCATCCCCTGCTGGGGGCCACGGTCGTGCTGCCCGAGTCCGGCGGTTGCCTGCTCACCGGTCGGCTGTCCCTGGCCGCTCACCCCTGGCTGGCCGATCACGCCCTCTCCGGTGTGGTGTTGCTGCCGGGTACGGGGTTTGTGGAGTTGGTGTTGCAGGCGGGGTTGCGGTGGGGGTGCGGGGTTGTTGAGGAGTTGACTTTGGAGGGGCCGTTGGTGCTTC
>NZ_BAAAIF010000199.1:0-3668 GCF_039525925.1 Streptomyces javensis
GTTTATGAGGCGTTGGCGGAGCGGGGGTATGCGTATGGGCCGGTGTTCCAGGGGTTGCGGGACGCCTGGCGCCGGGGGGACGAAGTCTTCGTCGAGGCGGAGGTACCGCCGGAGGGGCGGGGCGATGCGGCGCGGTGCGCCATCCATCCCGCACTGCTCGACGCAGGGCTGCACGGCGTCGGGTTGGGCGGCCTGATCAGCGACGACGGCCGGGCGTACCTGCCGTTCTCCTGGAGCGGGGTCAGGCTGCACGCGGTCGGCGCGTCCGCGGTCCGGATGACACTGGCCCCCGCCGGGCCGGACGCCGTGTCGCTGAGGGTGACCGATGAGGCGGGCCAGGCGGTGCTGACGGCGGACTCCCTCGTCCTCCGCCCGGTTGCCGAGGGACAGCTCGCCGAAGCCGGGGTCGGCAACCGTGGTGTGCTTCATCGGGTGCGGTGGGTGGACGCCGGGGTGTGTTCGGTGGGGTCGTTCGTGGAGTGGGGTGAGGTGGCCGCTGGTGGGGTGGTGCCCGATTGTGTGGTGTTGGCCGGGGCTGATCTGGCGTGTGTGTTGGAGGTTTCGCGGGCGTGGGTGGCGGAGGAGCGGTTCGAGGGTTCGCGGCTGGTGGTGGTGACGAGGGGTGCGGTGTCGGTGGGTGGTGAGGGTGTGGAGGACGTGACTGGTGGCGCGGTGTGGGGGTTGGTGCGGTCGGCGCAGTCGGAGCATCCGGGGCGGTTTGTGCTGGTGGATGCCGACGCCGATGCCGATGTGGACATGGATGTGGTTCCGGATGTGGTGGGGCTGGGGGAGTGGCAGGTGGCGGTGCGTGGGGGTCGGGTGTGGGTGCCGCGTCTGGTGGATGTGGGTGTGAGCGTGGGTGGCGATGTGGTGCGCGGAGGGTTGGGTTCGGGTGTGGCGTTGGTGACGGGTGGGACGGGGCTGCTGGGTGGGTTGGTGGCGCGCCATCTGGTGTCGGCGTATGGGGTGGATGAGTTGGTGTTGGTGAGTCGTCGGGGGCCGGGTGCGCCGGGTGTGATGGCTTTGGTGGGGGAGTTGGAGGGGTTGGGTGCGCGGGTGCGGGTCGTGGCGTGTGATGTGGCCGATCGGGGTGCGGTGGCGGAGTTGGTGGGGTCGATCGAGGGGTTGCGGGTGGTGGTGCATGCGGCGGGTGTGGTGGATGACGGAGTGATCGGTTCATTGGACGCGGAACGGTTGTCCGGGGTGATGGGGGCGAAGGCGTGGGGTGCTTGGCACCTGCATGAGCTGACGTGTGAGTTGGATCTGTCGGCGTTCGTGTTGTTCTCGTCGGCGGCGGGTGTGTTGGGCAACGCGGGCCAGGGCGGTTACGCGGCGGCGAATGGGTTCCTGGACGCGCTGGCGGTTCACCGTCGGGGGCGGGGACTGCCCGCGGTGTCGATCGCGTGGGGCTTCTGGGAGGAACGCAGCGAACTGACCGCCGACCTGGCCGAGGTGCAGCTGTCGAGGATCTCCCGGTCCGTGGGGGCCAGCATCGGCAGCGCACAAGGACTGGAGCTGTTCGACGCGGCGCTCGTCGCGGACGAGCCGATGGTGCTGGCCACACCGCTGAACCTGCCCGCGTTGCGCGACCAGGCCGCCGCGGGCACCCTGCCCTCGATCCTGAGCCGACTGGTCACCGCTCCCGTTCGCAGGGCAGCCGACACCGGGCGCACTCCGGCCGGACTGCGGCAGCAACTCGCCGGGGTGACAGAGGCCGAAAGGCACCACCGGATCATGCGCCTGGTGCAGGAACACGTGGCCGGCGTTCTGGGCCATGCCGCCGCGGAGTCGGTCGACACCTCGCGGACCTTCCAGGAGATCGGCTTCGACTCGCTGACCGCTGTGGAACTGCGGAACCGGATCAGCGCCGCCACCGGCATACGGCTGCCCGCCACCGTGGTCTTCGACCACCCCACCCCCCGGCTGCTGGCCGAGCGCGTACTGGCCGAGGTAGCGGGCTCCCTGCCGACCGCCGCCCCGATCGCGCCGGTGTCGGCTGTCGACGACGAGCCGATCGTGATCGTGGGCATGAGCTGCCGCTTCCCCGGCGGCGTCGAGTCCCCCGAGGACCTTTGGCACCTGGTCCACTCGGCAACCGACGCGGTCTCCGCGCTGCCCACGGACCGGGGCTGGGACCTGGCCACCTTGTCCGGTGCCAAGGGCGGCGCCGGTGCCTCGTACGCCCGGGACGGTGGATTCCTCTACGACGCGGCTGAGTTCGACGCCGGATTCTTCGGGATCTCGCCGCGCGAGGCGACCGCGATGGATCCGCAGCAGCGACTGCTGCTCGAGGCGGCCTGGGAGGTGTTCGAGCGGGCCGGAATCGCCCCGGACACGCTCAAAGGCAGTCGGACAGGCGTCTTCACAGGCGTGATGTACCACGACTACGGCTCGTGGCTCACCGATGTCCCGGAGGACGTCGAGGGCTATCTGGGCACAGGCATCGCGGGCAGTGTGGCGTCGGGGCGGCTCGCCTATACGTTCGGCCTGGAGGGGCCTGCCCTGACGGTCGACACCGCCTGCTCCTCATCACTGGTGGCGCTGCATCTGGCGGCTGAGTCGCTGCGGCGCGGGGAGTGCTCGCTGGCACTCGCGGGCGGAGTCACCGTACTGGCGACTCCGCAGGTCTTCGTGGAGTTCACACGCCAGGGCGGACTTGCACCGGACGGCCGGTGCAAGTCCTTCGCCGCCGGTGCGGACGGGACGGGCTGGTCGGAGGGTGTCGGGCTGCTGTTGGTGGAGCGTCTGTCGGACGCCCAGCGGAATGGGCACCAGGTGTTGGCGGTGGTGCGTGGCAGTGCGGTGAATCAGGATGGTGCGTCGAATGGTTTGACGGCGCCGAATGGTCCGTCGCAGCAGCGGGTGATCCGGCAGGCGTTGGCGAGCGCGGGGTTGTCGGCGGTGGATGTGGATGCGGTGGAGGCGCACGGTACGGGTACGACGCTGGGTGATCCGATCGAGGCGCAGGCGTTGTTGGCCACGTACGGTCAGGGTCGGGATGTGGGTCGGCCGTTGTGGTTGGGGTCGGTGAAGTCGAATATCGGTCATACGCAGGCGGCCGCGGGTGTGGCTGGTGTGATCAAGATGGTGATGGCGATGCGGCATGGGGTGTTGCCACAGAGTCTGCATGTCGATGAGCCGACACCTCATGTGGACTGGTCCACCGGCGCGGTGGAGCTCCTGGGTGAGCACACGGACTGGCCGGAGGCCGGGCGGCCCCGCCGGGCGGGTGTCTCGTCGTTCGGGGCGAGCGGCACCAACGCCCATGTGATTCTTGAGCAGGCCCCCGACATGGCGGGTGCACCTGAGCAAGGACCGGAGCGGAACGAACTACCGGCGATTTCCTGGGTGTTCTCCGCCGCCGACGAGGCGGGTTTGCGGGCACAGGCCGTACGGCTACGGGCCTTCGCGGACCGGAATCCGGGTCTGGATCCGGTGCATGTGGGGTGGTCTTTGGCGACTGGTCGTGCTGGGTTGTCGCATCGTGCGGTGGTGGTGGGTGCGGATCGTGAGGAGTTGTTGGGGGCTTTGGCGGGGGCTCCGGTGGTGGGTGTGCCGGTGGCGGGCGGACTGGGTGTGTTGTTTGCGGGGCAGGGGTCGCAGCGGTTGGGGATGGGTCGTGGGTTGTATGAGGCGTATCCGGTGTTCGCTGCGGTGTGGGATGAGGT
>NZ_BAAAIF010000200.1:0-3630 GCF_039525925.1 Streptomyces javensis
GTATCGATATCGACTGGACCAGCTGGTACCCCACCACCCCCACCCCCCGCACCATCGACCTCCCCACCTACGCCTTCCACCACCAGCACTACTGGCTGTCGTCCGCCTCCCCCTCAGGACCGGAGCCCACCGAGGCAGCGGCTCTGGTCGACAGGGAGTTCTGGGAGGCGGTGGAGCGCGAGGATCTGGAGGCCCTGGCGGCGACCATCGACTCACCGGCGGACCAGCAGCCCATGCTGGGCGCTGTTCTCCCGACGCTGTCCGCCTGGCGGCGACAGCACCGGGAGCGGTCGGTCGTCAATTCCTGGCGCTATCAAACCACTTGGAAGCGCCTTCCCACTCCTGCCACGCGTCCGGACCTCTCCGGCACCTGGCTGCTGATCATCCCCGCCGGTCACTCCGACCAGCCTGCCGTGGCGACCGCCGCGCACGCCCTGACCAGCCACGGCGCCGCCCCGCTCCGCCATGTGCTCGAGGCCCGTACCGTCGATCGCGACGCCCTGGCGGACCACCTCACCCGTCTGGCCACGGAGGGCGAGCCCGTCGGGGTGCTGAGCCTGCTCGCCCTCGACGAGGAGCCGCACCCCCAATACGCCGCCGTGCCCTCCGGGCTGGCCGCGACCACCGTGCTCGTCCAGGCCCTCGGCGACGCCGAGATCCCGGCGCCCCTGTGGTGCCTCACGCAGGGCGCCGTCGCCGCCGGTCCCGGCGATCCGCTCCCCGGCCCGCGGCAGGCGCAGACCTGGGGACTCGGCCGCTCCGCGGCCCTGGAACACCCTCGCCGCTGGGGTGGCCTGATCGACCTCCCGACCGTCATCGACCACCGCACCGCGGACCGTCTGGCCGCGCTGCTCACCCCCGGTGGGCCGGAGGACCAGACCGCCATCCGCGCCACCGGCAGCTACGCCCGGCGCCTCCGTAGGGCCGATACGCCCACCACTGCCCCCAGGACCTGGCAGCCCACGGGCACCACGCTCATCACCGGCGGCACCGGCGGTCTCGGCGCCCATGTCGCCCGCTGGCTCGCCCGCCACGACGCGCCCCGTCTCCACCTCATCAGCCGCTCCGGCCCCGACGCCCCCGGCGCGTCCGAGCTCGCCCAAGAACTCACCGACCTGGGCACGGCCGTCACCATCACCGCCTGCGACGCCTCCGACCGGGCCGCACTCCAGCGCCTCCTCGACACCATCCCCGCCGAACACCCCCTCACCACCGTCATCCACGCCGCCGGAACGTCGGACACCGAGCTCATCGCCGATCTGGGGCCGGAGCGGCTACAGCATGTGCTCGGGCCCAAGGCCCTGGCCGCCACCCATCTGCATGAGCTGACCCAGGGGCTCGACCTCAGCGCCTTCGTGCTCTTCTCGTCCGGCGCGGCCGCGTGGGGCGGCAGTCGGCAAGGGGCCTACGCCGCCGCGAACACCTATCTCGACGCCCTCGCCGAGCACCGCCGCGCCCGGGGACTCCCCGCCACCAGCCTCGCCTGGGGCCCCTGGGGCGACGCGGGCATGGCCGCCGACGAGACCGCGCTCGCGTTCTACGGGCGGCGTGGCCTGTCCCCGCTCAGCCCTGAGCTGGCCGTGGCATCGCTCCAGCACGCCCTGGACCACCGTGACACCACGGTCACCGTGGCGGACATCGACTGGAAGAAGTTCCCGACGGCGTTCACCGCGCAGCGCCCCAGCCCGCTGCTCGACGACCTGGTCACGGCCGCCGAGTACCCCACCGAGCGAACCAACGGCGCGTCCACGGGTGCTGCCGCCGGCACCTCGCTCCAGCAGCGGCTCTCCGCCGCCGCCCCCGAGCAGCAGCACCAGCTCCTCCTCGAGCGGATCCAGTCCCTCGCCGCCTCGATCCTGGGGCATTCCGGACCGGATGCCATTCCGCCCGGCCAGCCGTTCCAGGAGCTCGGGTTCGACTCCCTGACCGCCGTGGAGCTGCGCAACCAGCTCGCCACCGCCACCGGAATCGACCTCGCACCCGCGCTCGTCTTCGACCACCCCACGCCCAACGCCCTCGCCACCTATCTGCGCGCCGAACTCACCGGCCAGCAGATGGCCGTCGCCGCTCACACCCCCACCACCACGGCCGCCCAGGACGAGCCGATCGCGATCGTCGGCATGGCCTGCCGCTACCCCGGCGACGCACACTCCCCGAAGGAGCTGTGGGACCTGGTCATGGCACACCGCGATGCCATCGCGGAGATGCCCACCGACCGCAACTGGGATCTGGACGCGCTCTACGACCCCGATCCCGACCGCTCGGGTACGAGCTACGTCCGCGAGGGCGGATTCCTCTACCAGGCGGCCGAGTTCGACCCCGGGTTCTTCGGCATCAGCCCGCGCGAGGCGGTGGCCATGGACCCGCAGCAGCGGCTGCTCCTGGAAGCCGCTTGGGAGACCTTCGAGAGCGCGGGCCTGGACCGGGACACACTCGCGGGCAGCGACACGGGCGTGTTCGCCGGGGTGACGTCCCAGGACTACATCTCCCTCACAGGCGATACGGCGAGCGATGTCGAAGGCTATGTCGCCACGGGCAATATCGGCAGTGTGGTGTCCGGCCGGGTGGCCTACTCCTTCGGCCTCGAAGGCCCGGCGGTCACGGTGGACACCGCCTGCTCGTCCTCGCTGGTGGCCATGCATCTGGCCGCCCAGGCCCTACGGCAGGGCGAATGCACGATGGCGCTGGCCGGCGGGGTGACGGTGATGGCCACCCCGGGCGCGTTCATCGAGTTCTCCCGCCAGCGCGGTCTGGCGCCCGACGCACGGTGCAAACCGTTCGCGGCCGCGGCGGACGGCATGGTGTGGGGCGAGGGCGTCGGTCTCGTCCTGCTGGAACGGCTGTCGGACGCGCGGCGCAACGGCCACCGGGTGATGGCTGTGATCCGGGGCTCCGCGGTCAACCAGGACGGCACGAGCAACGGCCTGACCGCGCCGAACGGGCCCTCCCAGCAGCGAGTGATCGGCCAGGCGCTCGCCAACGCCCGGCTGTCGGCGTCCGAGGTGGACGCCGTCGAGGCACATGGCACCGGGACCACCCTCGGCGATCCGATCGAGGCACAGGCGCTGCTGGCCACGTACGGCCAGGAGCGGCCCGAGGGGCGCCCGCTGTGGCTGGGGTCCATCAAGTCCAACATCGGCCACACGCAAGCCGCCGCCGGAGTGGCCGGGGTCATCAAGATGGTGATGGCCATGCGCCACGGGGTGCTGCCCGCCTCACTGCACATCGATGAACCGACCCCGAATGTCGACTGGAGCGCGGGCGATCTGCGCCTGCTCACCGAACCCGTCCCATGGCCCCAGGGCGAACGACCCCGCCGGGCCGGAATCTCCTCCTTCGGCATCTCCGGTACGAACGCCCATCTCATCCTGGAGCAGGCCCCCGAGCCGATGGAGCCCGCTCCCGTATCGGACGCCGCCGGTGTGTTGCCCTGGGTGATCTCCGCACAGAGCGACGTGGCGCTACGAGGCCAGGCGCGGGCTCTGACCGGGCACATCATCGGCGAGCCCGAGATAAGCGCCTCGGAGGTGGGGTGGTCCCTGTTGCGGTCCAGGACGCTCTTCGACCACCGCGCCGTGGTCATCGGCCAGGACCGCGAGGAACTGGTGGCGGGACTTGAGGCACTGGCCG
>NZ_BAAAIF010000201.1:0-3563 GCF_039525925.1 Streptomyces javensis
AACTCCTCCATCGCGGTCGGCAGCAACCCGGGCTCGGCGACCAGGCGTTCGCGGTCCTGCGGGTTCCCGGCCAGGTGCCACAGGGACGAGCCGATCGACTTGGTCGTCGTGCCGATCCCCGCCGCGAAGAGCAGCAGCATCATGCTGATGATGTGGTTGGGATCGAGCTTGCGGCCCCGGAGCTCCACGTTGAGGAGGTAGGTGATCAGGTCCTCACGCGGGTTCTTGACGTGCTCCTTGATCTCCGCGAGCAGGAAGACGAACATCTTGCTCAGCTGTTCGACGTGCTCGTCCCGCGAGTCCAGGGCGTCCTCGCGGTTGATGTTCGCGATGAGCTCGCGGAACAGCTTCCGGTCCCGCTGCGGGATGCCGAGCAGGTCACCGATCACCTGCTCGGGGACCCGCTGCGCGTACTCCTCGGCCGCGTCGACGACGTCGCGCCCCTTGAAGCCGTCGATGAGGGCGTGGCAGAACGCCCTCGTGCCCGGCTCCAGCTTGGCGACCGCGGTCTTGGTGAACGCCGGCAGCAGCAGCTTGCGCGCGCCGTGGTGGAACGGCGGGTCGGAGGTGATCGGCGGCAGTTCACCGACCGGCGCCAGGTCCCGCGGCGGCCGGAAGTTGCCCACGTTCACCGACCGCGAGGAGAAGCGCTCGGTGTCGTAGGCGATCGCCGCGATGTCCTCGTACAGGGTCGGGATCCACGCGCCGCCGAACCGCTCGGTGTGCGCGATCGGGCACCGCTGCCGCAGGTCGTCCATGATCGGGAAGGGATCCTCGGTCCACCGCGGATCCAGGTGCGAGAAGTCCGTCGCCCAGTCGGTGACCGGGCCGGTGATGTTCTCGCTGCGGATGTTGTGGTAGCGGTCCCGGTCCGGGTCCCGGAAGTCCTTGTTGAAGCGGTCGTCGGCGGCCACGTCACTCCCCCTCGGCCAGGGTGATCGCCCGCTCCGGGCAGCTCGCGACCGCGAGGCGTGCCTCGCGCTCGTCGCCCGGCGGCACCGAGCCGTCGCCGGGAACGCTCCCGTAGCCCTCGCCGTCCTCGCCGAACACCCTGGGGGCGATGTCGTAGCAGCGGCCGTGGCCCTGGCAACGTCCGGAGTCGATCTGTACTTTCACAGTGAACCGTCCCACTCGTCATGAGGCTGATCCGCATGGCCCCGTTCGGCCATCCTGCGCGGCAGGCCGGCGGCGGCGGAGGTCTCCGGGAAGGCGATGACGCCCCGGTCAGGCGGGTTCGACGGGCGAACGGGCCCCATGGCCACGGGCGGTCCCCCCAGCATGCGGTCGAGCCGGATGCCTGCGGTGTTCATGCTGCCCGGCATCGTACGGCCGCCGAAAGGGCGGTCGGCCATCGCTCGGCCATCGCGGGGTAACTGAGTGCCCATTGCCGGGAACGACGTCCCGGGGTCCGTGGCCGAGGCCGCGGGACCGGCCGGGCCGCCGGGGCCGCCGGGGCCGACACGCAGAAACACGCCGTCGACTGGTCGGACGGCGTGTTTCTGGCGGCGCGAGGACCGACCCGCTGTCAGTCCGTACCGACGCCGGCGGCCACGGGCTCCTTGGCCTCGGCCGCGGCGGCCTCGCCCTCCTCGGCACCCGCCGGCTGGGCCGGGACGGTGAGCTCGGACACGCTGAGGTCGGACACCTCGGTCACCGCCGCGAGAGCGGCGTCGATGGCGTCGGCCAGCGTCGGGGAGACGGCGTCATCGAAGTCCATCCGCGTGACGGTGACCTCGGCGTCGGTCGGAAGCACGTCGGTGCCGAAGTCGACGGCGCCGACGCAACCCGCCTTCAGGGTGGTCATCTCGTCCTCGGTAATCTCCCGGCTGAGAACCAGCGAGAACACATACCCCATTGACTGTCACCTTTTCATCTTCTGTGTATCGCGGTGTCGCGGTATCGCGGTATCGCGGTATCGCGGTATCGCGGTATCGCGGAACCGTACTTCAGCAGGCGGATGTGTCGTCAGAGGGCGGTGTGCTCGTATCCGGCCGACCCTTGAGGATCACCATCTCTTCGTCGTTGCCAGGCCCGTCGCGCTCTCATGCTTGCTGGCGCCGCGCGGTGGCGTAAAGGGTGGTCGGCCATCGGTCGGCCATCGGTCGGCCACTGCGGGGTAACTGGCGCACGCCACGGGCCGCGATGGGCACTCAATTACCGCGCGATGGCCCGACGATGGCCGACCGCCCTTTCCGTGCCGCTCGGTGCCAGGAAGCATGGACCGCGTCGGCACCCGGCACGTCGCACGCTGAGGAGACCGCTCGTGGGCATCCGGCCCACTGGACCCGCCGGGTTTCGGGGGGTTCCGGTCGCCGCCGCACGCGCCCCGTGAGGACCCCGTGCTCTCGTGGGCCACGGCATGGAGCTGATCGAACGGCACGACGAGCCCGGCACGACGAGGTATGCGAACGGGCGTGCGGATCAGTCTTATGACAAGGGGCCAGTTCACTGTGAAAGTACAGATCGACTCCGGACGTTGCCAGGGCCACGGCCGCTGCTACGACATCGCCCCCAGGGTGTTCGGCGAGGACGGCGAGGGCTACGGGAGCGTTCCCGGCGACGGCTCGGTGCCGCCGGGCGACGAGCGCGAGGCACGCCTCGCGGTCGCGAGCTGCCCGGAGCGGGCGATCACCCTGACCGAGGGGGAGTGACGTGGCCGCCGACGACCGCTTCAACAAGGACTTCCGGCACGCCGACCGGGATCGGTTCCACACTTCGCGCGGCGAGATCATCACCGGCCCGGTGACGGACTGGGCGACGGACTTCTCGCACCTGGATCCGCGGTGGGCCGAGGATCCCTTCCCGATCATGGACGACCTGCGGCAGCGGTGCCCGATCGCGCACACCGAGCGGTTCGGCGGCGCGTGGCTGCCAACGCTGTACGAGGACGTCGCGGCGATCGCCTACGACACCGACCGGTTCTCCTCGCTCGGAACCAACATGAGCGAGTTCCGGCCGCCGCGGGACCTGGCGCCGATCGGCGAGGCCCCGCCGATCACCTCCGACCCGCCGTTCCACCACAGCGCGCGCAAGCTGCTGCTCCCGCCGTTCACCAAGACCGCGGTCGCCAAGCTGGAGCCGGGCACGAGGGCGTTCTGCCACTCCCTCATCGACGGCTTCAAGGGACGCGACGTCGTCGACGCCGCACACGACTACGCGCAGCAGATCCCGAGCCGGGTCATCGGCGACCTGCTCGGCCTGCCCCCCGAGGACCGGGAACGGTTCCACGAGCTCGCCACCAACCTGGAGGGCGAGGGCAAGCAGTCGCGGGAAGAGCGCCTGGAGCACATGGGCCGGGTGTTCATCTATCTGCTCGCGGAGGTCAACAAGCACGTCGAGCAGCCGCGTGACGACCTGATCAGCTACCTCCTCAACGCGGAGCTGCACGGCCGCAAGCTCGAACCGAACCACGTCATCGGCACCATCATGCTGCTGCTCATCGCCGGCATCAGCACGACCTACAGCGCGATCGGCTCGTCCCTGTGGCACCTGGCCGGGAACCCGCAGGACCGCGAACGCCTGGTCGCCGAGCCCGGGTTGCTGCCGACCGCGATGGAGGAGTT
>NZ_BAAAIF010000202.1:0-3530 GCF_039525925.1 Streptomyces javensis
CCGGTTACATTCCGAACCCGGAAGCTAAGCCTTTCAGCGCCGATGGTACTGCAGGGGGGACCCTGTGGGAGAGTAGGACGCCGCCGAACAAATTTTACGAAAAGCCCGGTTGGGAGCTTTGGCTCGCAACCGGGCTTTTCGCATTTCTGGTTGTTTGTAGGCTGATCGCATGCGCTATGACCTGGTCATCTTCGACAACGACGGGGTGCTCGTCGACAGCGAGCCCATCTCCAATCGGCTGCTTGCCGCCTACCTCACGGAGTTGGGGCACCCCACCAGCTACGAGGACTCCATACGCGACTACATGGGCTCCGCCATGCATCGCATCCACGACCTGGTCCTCGAGCGCTCGGGCCGGCGGCTGCCGCCCGACTTCGACACCACCTTCCACGGCCGGGTCTTCGATGCCTTCCGCCGTGAGTTGCGGCCGGTGGCCGGGGTGGCCGAGGTCCTGGAGAAGCTGCGGGCCGACGGTGTTCCGTACTGCGTCGCCTCCTCCGGAAGCCATGAGCGCATCCGCGTCGCCCTCCGTACGACCGGGCTGTACGACCTCTTCGGCGAGGACCACATCTTCAGTTCCGAGGACGTGGGCCGGGGCAAGCCCGCCCCGGATCTGTTTCTGCACGCGGCCGAGCGCATGGGCGTGGCGCCCGAGCGCTGTGCCGTCGTCGAGGACAGCCCGCTCGGGGTCCAGGCCGCCCTGGCCGCCGGGATGGATGTGTACGGCTACACGGCCATGACACCCGCCGCCAAACTCTCCACGGCCCGTGGCCTCTTCATGGAGATGGCCGAACTGCGAGGGCTGCTCACCTCTACCCACAAGTAGCCCGGGGCCGTACGCTCCACGGCCATGACGGATTCGCGTCCGAGCCGCCGGCTCCGGCAAGGCCGGGCCTCATTGGCCATCAGCTTCTTCGTCCAGGGCGCGATCTTCGCTCTGCTGGTGACGCGCATACCCGCGCTCCAGGACCGGTACGGGATATCCGACGGGCTGCTGCCCCTCTTCCTGGCCGCCGTGCCGATCCTCGCCGGGGTGGGCAGCGTCGGCACCGAACATCTCGTCAAGCGGATGCTTCCGGGGCTGGTCCTCCGCGTGGTGCAGCCCATCGTCTCCCTCGCCCTGCTGTCGGCCGGATCGGGGACGACGGTGTGGCAGCTCGCCGTGGCGCTCGCGGTGTTCGGGCTGACGGTCGGGGCGCTCGACGCGTCGATGAACATGCTCGGGGTGAGCCTTCAGCGCGCGTACGGGCGCAGCATCATGCTCGGCTTCCACGGCGCGTACAGCCTGGGCGGGATCGCCGGGGCCTCGCTCGCCTGGGTGGGGGCGCACTGGGATCTGCCGCTGCCCACGCTCTACGCGCCGCTGGTGGCCATCCTGGTGCCCGCCGCGCTGATCGCCGGTCGCTGGTACGTCGACCATGCCGCTCAGCAGGCCGACCCGGCCGAGCCCGCGCAGGGCGACGGCCCCTCGGTGGGCATGCGGGCGCTGCTGCCGCTCTGCCTCGTCATGGCCTTCGCCTACATCGGCGACTCCACCGTCTCCAACTGGAGCGCCAAGTACCTGGAGGACGTGCTGCACAGCTCCGAGCAGCTGGCCACGGTCCCGTACAACGTCTATATGGTCACCACGCTCCTCGGCCGGTCCTTCGGCGACCTCGGGGTGCGGCGCTTCGGCGCGGTCACCGTGGTCCGGGCCGGGGCGCTGCTCGCGGGCGGCGGCTTCGCGGTGGTCGCGACGGCGCCCGGCGCCTGGGCGGGGATGGCCGGGTTCACGCTGCTGGGGCTGGGGTTGTGCGTGCTGGTGCCGCAGACCTTCGCGGCCGCGGGGCGGCTCTTCCCCGGGGCGTCCGACGCCGCTGTCGCGCGCCTCAACATCTTCAACTACGTGGGCTTCCTCATCGGCTCCCCGCTGGTCGGCGCGCTGGGTGGGGCGTGGAACTACCGTGCGGCGATGCTGGTGCCGATGGCGCTCGTGCTGATGACGATCCGGTACGCGAGGTCGTTCAGCCCTGCACCAGCCGGATACGGTGACGGGCATGAGCGGCCGCGCACAGTTGATGTGGGATGAGGAAGTAACCGGATACGACTTCGGCGCCGGGCATCCGATGGACCCGGTGCGGTTGGCGCTGACCATGGGGTTGGTGCAGGCGTACGGGCTGGACCGGGCGGTGCGCGTAGTGGCCGCCAAGCCGGCCGGGGAGTCGACGCTGCGCCTGGTCCACGGGCAGGAGTACATCGAGGCGGTACGGCGCGCATCGGCCGCCCCGGAGGCGGCGGACGGCTCGTACGGCCTCGGGACGATCGACGATCCGGCCTTCGCGGGCATGCACGAGGCGTCGGCGCTGATCGCCGGGCAGTCGGTGGGCGCGGCCGAGGACGTATGGCGCGGGGAGGCGCTGCACGCGGTGAACTTCGCGGGCGGGCTGCACCACGCGATGCCCCGGGGCGCGTCCGGGTTCTGCATCTACAACGACGCGGCGCTGGCGATCGCCCGGCTGCTGGAGCTGGGGGCCGAGCGGGTCGCGTACGTGGATGTGGACGTCCACCACGGGGACGGGGTGCAGGCGGCGTTCTGGGACGATCCGCGGGTGCTGACGATCTCGCTGCATGAGCACCCCCGGACGCTGTTCCCGCAGACCGGCTGGCCGGAGGAGGCGGGCGGGGAGGGCGCCGAGGGCTCGGCGGTCAATCTGGCGCTGCCGGCCGGAACCTCGGACGCGGGCTGGCTGCGGGCCTTCCACGCGGTGGTGCCGGAGCTGGTGGCGGCGTTCCGCCCGCAGGTGCTGGTGACCCAGCACGGCGCGGACACCCATGTCGAGGACCCGCTGGCCCACTTGGCGGTGACCGTCGACGCGCAGCGGGCGGTCGCCGAGAGCTGTCACCGGCTGGCGCACGAGCACGCGGACGGGCGCTGGGTGGCGCTCGGGGGTGGCGGCTACGCGGTGGTGGACGTGGTGCCGCGGTCCTGGACCCATCTGGTCGCGATCGCGGCGGGGCGGCCGGTGGAGGCCACCACGCCGGTGCCGGAGGAGTGGCGGCAGGAGGTGTACCGGCGGACCCGGATGGACGCGCCGCGGCGGATGACGGACGGGCGGGAGCCGGACTGGCAGGACTTCCACGAGGCCGGGTACGACCCCGCGGACCGGCTGGACCAGGCGATCCTGGCGACGCGCCGGGCGGTCTTCCCGCACCACGGGCTGCTGCCGTGAAGCCCGTAGGCGATCGGGACGCCTGCCGCCTGCGGCGGGCCACGCGGCGGAGCCGCATATCGGTGCTTTCCCCTCCCCGCCCCTTCCCACAACTGGGGCTCCGCCCCAGACCCGCCGGGGCTCCGCCCCAGACCCCGCTCCTCGAACGCCGGAGGGGCTGGAAGGCGGGGCTTCGCCCCAGACCCCGGGGTTCAGGGGCGAGGCCGCTGCCGCGCGCCGGGCAACCCCTAGCTTGATCTTTAACCTGTGCGGCGGGGCCGTGGGTTGGACGTTTTGTTCGTTTGCCGTTTCGCTGGCTTCGTTTTGCGGGGTGTGTGCACG
>NZ_BAAAIF010000203.1:0-3468 GCF_039525925.1 Streptomyces javensis
GGCATCCGCCCCACCCGCCACCAAATCCCACAACCCCTCCGGCGAGACCACACCACCCGGATACCGACACCCCACACCCACAATCGCAATCGGCTCCCGCGCCCGTTCCTCGACCTCGCGCAGGCGCCCCCGAGCCTCACGCAGGTCAACAGTGGCTCGCTTGAGGTACGTACGTAGCTGCGCCGCGTCCGCCATCGAGGAATTGCCTTCCTAGAAAATGTGGGCCAAAGGTCCAGAGGAGCTATAGGTGTTACAGGTCGCCGTCGAGGAGTTCGAACAGCTCCTCATCGCTGGCTGCTTCGATGCTTTCGACGTCGGCGACGTCACCCGTGCCGCGCTTCTTGAACTGAGTCAGAACATCCGTCAATCGCCCAGCGGCCATGGAATGCTCCTCATCGGCAAGGGAAACGTTGCCGAGCATCACGTGGAGCTTCTCGATTTCCGCCAGCACGCCGCGTGCACTGGTCCGTTCGGGCTTCGATGCACTTTCACCCAGGCGTGAGGCCAGATACTTCGCTAGAGCCATGGGAGTCGGGTGATCGAAGACCACGGTGGTGGGCAGCCGAAGGCCTGTTGTCGTACCGAGGTGATTGCGTAGTTCCACCGCGGTGAGGGAATCCAAGCCCATTTCGAGGAGCCCACCCTCGGCGGCGATGTCGTGAGGGTCGGTTCGTCCCAATACGGCGGCAAGGTGGGTACGGACCAGGTCGAGCAGCAGTGGCTCCCGCTCTTCGGGTACGGCCGCGGCGATGCGCTCACGCCACTCGCTGCCCGGGCCACTGCCATTCCCCGCCGCTGCCTTCCGGACCGGCTTGCGCACCAGCTGACGCAGCACCGGCGGTACCGGCACCGGCCGGTCCCCCAACGCCTTGAGGTCCATCCGCACCGGCAGCACCGCAGCACGGTCCGTATGCATCGACCGATCGAACAGCGCCAAGGCGTCCTCTGTGGCCATCGGAACGATTCCCGAGCGATGTGCACGGGCCGCGTCAGCAGCGCTGAGGTTTTGGGTCATTCCACTGGCCTGTGCCCACAGGCCCCAGGCGAGGGACACGGCGGGCAGGCCCTGGGCGTGGCGGTGCTGGGCCAGGGCGTCGAGGAAGGCGTTGGCCGCCGCGTAACTGCTCTGCCCACCGGCACCTAGCGTGGCCGCGACGGAGGAGTACAGCACGAACGCCTCCAACCCCATGTCCCGGGTCAGCTCATGCAGATGCCAGGCCCCATCCACCTTCGGAGCCAGCACCCGACGGACGCGCTCATCGGTCAGCCCCTCCACAACGCCGTCATCGACGACCCCCGCGGTATGCACCACACCCCTGAGCGGCACCTCCGCCGGAACACCAGCCAGCAGCTCACGCACCGCTTCCCGGTCGGCCACATCACATGCGACGACGGTGACCGACGCCCCCGCCGCCTCCAGCTCGGCCACCAACTCGACCGCCCCTGGGGCCTCCGGACCCCTGCGACTGGCCAGCAGCAGATGCTCCACCCCGTGCTCAGCCACCAGATGCCGAGCCACCACACCCGCCAACACGCCCGACGCACCCGTCACCAACACCGTCCCACCAGAGACCAACGGCGCAGACGCCCCGGAGGCCGTCGCGGGCTTGATCACGCGAGACAAGCGCGGGACCAGGACCGTCCCGTCCCGCAGCGCCAGCTGGGACTCCTCACCAGCGACGAGCGCCCGCACCACGGCGTCCGCTGCGGCAGGGCTGATGTCGTGGTCAGGGTCGTGGTCCAGCAGGAGGAATCGACCGGGGTTCTCGGTCTGCACCGACCGCAACAAGCCCCACACCGGAGCCTGCTCCAGGCCCGCAACGTCCTCCCCCATCCCAGGGGCAACCGCACCACAGGTGGCCACCACCAGACGAGAAGCAGCCAACCGCTCCTCGCCAAGCCACTGCTGTACAGCACCCAGCACGGAGGAAAGCGACTCCTGCACCCCGACAACCACGCCGCCGTGGGCGTTCGTCGGGCAGGACAGCACCACGGTGCCGGGCACGTCCTCGCCCTCCTCGAGGGCGCTGACCAGCGCGGACACGTCCTCGTACCGGGCACACGACCCGCCCGCGCGGTCCACCGCCTCCTCCAGACCGGCATCCGGTCCCACGAGCGACCACGAACCCACGGCGGCCGACTCCCGGGGAAGGTCCAGGGGGTGCCAGTCCAGCTGGAAGAGGGAGTCGTAGCGACTGGTCTGGGCGGCCTGCAACTGCTCGGCCGAAATCGGCCGCAGAACCAGGGACTCGATAGACGCCACCGGCTGACCTGCCGCGTCCGCCACCTCCAACGCCACCGCATCCGACCCCGCCCGAGTCAGCCGCACCCGCACCACGGACGCACCCGAGGCATGCAACCGCACCCCCGACCACGCGAACGGAACACGCACCGAACCCGACCCCGACTCCACATCCGACTGCTGCTCGAAGCCCGTCAGCGCCACCGCATGCAAAACGGCGTCCAGCAGCGCCGGATGCACCCCGAACCGCTCCACCTCACCCACACACTCCTGCGGAAGACGGACCTGAGCGAACACCTCCTCACCACACCGCCAGACCGACTCCAACCCCCGAAAAGCCGGACCGTAACCAAACCCACGCTCAACAAACCCGGCATAGAACCCCTCCGGATCCGACATCACCACCTCGGCGCCCACCGGCGGCCACTGCTCCAACACCACCCCACCGCCACCAGCAGCAGCCGACTCCTCCGCCACCAGCAGCCCGCTCGCATGAGAGCTCCACACCCCGTCGGCCGCGTCTGGACGAGACCGCACCTGTACGCTCCGACGCCCGTCCTCTTCTGCCTCGCCGACCGCAACCTGAAGCTGGACACCACCCCGCTCCGCAAGGATCAGGGGATCCTGAAGAGTGAATTCCTCCACCGCGTCACAGCCCACATGAGCCGCGGCACTCAAAGCCAACTCGACCAGCGCGGCTCCCGGCACCAGCACCGATCCCAGCACCCGGTGATCAGCCAGCCATGGATGCGTCTCCAGCGAGAGCCGACCCGTCAGGAAGACCCCATCGCCGGCGGGCGCCTCCAGAGCGGCTCCGAGCAGTGGGTGTTCGACAGTTTCCAGGCCGAGGTCGGTGGCATTGATTGTTTGGGGCGGGGCCTCGAGCCAGTAGCGCTGCCGTTGGAAGGCGTAGGTGGGCAGCCCCAGGTGGGTCCCCGAGGGCTTCCTGCCACCACCGAGTGCGGGGGTCCAGTCGATGGGGCTGCCGGTGGTGAACTGCCGTGCCAGGCAGGTGAGTACGGCATGGGTCTCGGGCTGGTCCCGGCGCAGGGAGGCGATGACCTCTGGCTCGTTGCCGGCACCAGGGTCGTTGTGGTGGGCGAGGCAGTTGTGGGTCATGGCGCTCAGAACGCCGTCGGGCCCCAGTTCCACAAACCGGGTCACCTGACCGTGCTCGGCCAGCCACTCCACACCCGGCCCGAACAACACCGCCTGCCGAACATGAC
>NZ_BAAAIF010000204.1:0-3429 GCF_039525925.1 Streptomyces javensis
CCCAACACCACCGCCACACCACCCCGCACCACATCCACCACCACACCCAACCGACCCGCCGCATCCAACCCCACCAACTCAGCCGCCAACCCCGAGGTCCCCGTCTCACCGGCCGCCATGCGGCGCACGGTCCGGCCGGACACCAACCCCCGCAGCACCGCCGGAAGATCCTCACGAGCCACCCCGGCCGGGTCGACAGCGGCGGCGACACAGAGGGAGCTGGCCTGCGCACAGGCGGCATCGAGCAGGCCCAGCGCCTGCTCGCTGGACATCGCGGTGATGCCCGAGCGGGACATCCGGGCCCGGTCCGTAGCGGCGAGCTTTCCGGTCAGCTCGCTGGACTGGGCCCACAAGCCCCAGGCCACCGACAGCCCCGGGAGGCCACGGGCCTGACGGTGGGCGGCGAGCGCGTCGCAAAAGGCGTTCGCAGCCGCGTAGTTGGCCTGCCCCGGGCTGCCCAGGACGCCCGCGGCCGACGAGAACATCGCGAACAGCGACAGCGGAAGGTCGGCGGTGGCGGTGTGCAGATGCGCCGCTCCCGCCGCCTTGGCCGCCCACACCCTGGCAAGCCGATCGGGTGTCTGGGAGGTCACCACCGCGTCGTCGAGGAGCCCCGAGGCATGGATGACACCGGTCAGCGGATGGTCGGTGCCGATCCCCGCCACGAGCTCGGTCACCGCCGACGCGTCCGTGACGTCCACGGCGGCGATCCGCACCCGCGCGCCCAACTCCTCCAGGCGGGCTGCCAGTTCATCGGCTCCTGGGGCGTCCGGCCCGCGACGGCTCACCAGGAGGAGATGGCCGACCTGCCAGGTTCGTACCAGATGTTCGGCCACCAGGCCGCCGAGGGTGCCGGTGCCGCCCGTCACCAACACGGTGCCATCGGGATCGAGCGCCGCCGGGGCGTCCCGCCCCTCCGGACCCCCGTCGGCGGAGGCACGGATCAGCCGAGGCACCCACGCCTGCCCATCCCGCATGGCCAACTGCGGTTCGTCCAGGTCCATCGCACGCGCGACGGCGTTCCGTACGTTGTCCGCACCCGCATCGGCCGCCGGGCCAGGGTCGAGGTCGAGGGCTAGGTCGAGGTCGAGGTCGAGGTCGAGCAGCAGGAAACGCCCCGGGTTCTCCGCCTGAGCGCTCCGCAGAAGACCCCAGAGCGCGGCGGCGGCCACATCCGTACCGCTCTCGGCGATGGCGACCGCGCCACGCGTCACCACGACCAACCGGGCCTCGGCCAGCCGGGGCTCGGCAAGCCACTGCTGCACCAGCGCCAGGGCCCGTTGTGCCATCGCCAGACCGGCGGTCGCCATGTCGGCCACGACATCGGCATCGGCGTCCAGGCGCGGGAACTCGGCGAGCACCACTGCCGGGACCGGCTCCCCACCATCGAGCCTCGCGAGCAACGCCTCCAGATCCGGGCCGGCGCCCTCGTCCGCCAGCACGGCCCAGCTGTCGCGATCGGCCGCCGGCCCGCCGGTCCCCGTCGGCTGCGGCAGTGGGGCCCAGTCGAGAACGAACAGGCCGTCCGCACCACGCGTTGCCCCAGCCCGCAACTGCTCTACGGCCGCCGGTCGCGTCACCAGGGAGTCGACCGTCAGAACCGGCTCGCCCACGGCATCGGCCACCACCAGCCGCAGCCCGCGCTCACCCTCGGCCCCGTCCCGACGCGGGGACAGCCGAACGCGTACGGTGCTCGCTCCAGCGGCCCACAGCGCCACCCCGTTCCAGGCGAACGGCAACCACACCTGGCCGCCGTCCCACTCCTGGTCAGGCTTGGTGTCAAGCAGGAGGGCCGGGTGCAGGGCCGCGTCGAGCAGCGCCGGGTGGATGCCGAACCCATCCGCGTCGCCCGCCGCCTCGGGCAGCGCCACTTCGGCCAGTAGGTCCGCACCGTCCCGCCACATGGCACGCAGCCCTTGGAAGGACGGCCCGTACGCATAGCCCACCGTGGCGGAGCGCTCGTAGAACCCCTCCAGATCCACCGGTTGCGCACCCGTCGGAGGCCATGTCCCGCCCAGCCCCTCGGCCGACCCGTCCGCGCCTTCCGGCGCCGGACTCAGTACCCCCTCGGCATGGCACACCCAGCCCACGTCGGCGGCGGAGCCTGCCTCGCCGTCCGGACGGGAGTAGATCCGCACCTCGCACCGCCCGTCCTCCGCCGGGGCGCCCACCGCCACCTGGATGCGCAGTCCGCCCGACTCGGGCAGCACCAACGGCACGTGCAGCGCCAGCTCCTCGACCCCACCGCAGCCGACCTCGTCGGCCGCCCGCAACGCCCACTCCACCAGGGCCGCACCCGGGGCCAAGGCGGCGTCCGCCACGATGTGTTCGCCAAGCCAGCCGTCACCGCCACCGGCAGCGATGCGCCCGGTGAGCAGATGGGTGCTTCCATCGGCGAGCTCCACGGCGGCGCCCAGCAACGGATGGCCCGCGGCGACCAGACCGAGGCCACCGGGGTCACCGGTCGTGCCCGAGGCGTTCATCCAGTAGCGCTGGTGCTGGAAGGCGTACGTGGGCAGATCGACCGTACGAGGGGCGGGGTCGGCCGGGAACACCGCCTTCCAGTCGACGTCGACCCCGGCGATGAACGCCTGTGCGAGGGCGTGGAGGAGCTGGGCCTGACCACCGTGATCGCGACGCAGGGTCGGTACCGCGACCGCGTCCACACCCGCCCGCTCGAACGTCTCCTGCAAGCCCAGGAGCAGCACGGGGTGCGTACTGGACTCGATGAACACCCGATGCCCGTCGGCCAGCAGCGCCTCGACAGCATCGGCGAACCGCACCCGCTCCCGCAGATTCCGCACCCAATAGTCCGTGCCCAGGACGGATGCGTCGACCCGGCCACCAGTCACCGTCGAATAGAACGCCACCTCATCCGCACCACCGACAACCGGACGGACCCCGGCCAGAACCTCGTCCAACTCCCCACGGATCTCATCCACCTGAGGGCCGTGCGAGGCATAGTCCACCTCGATCAGCCGCGCCCGCTCCCCCACCTCCTGACACCCGGCCACCACAACGGCCACCCCCTCCGGCGGACCCGACACCACCGTCGAGGACGGCCCGTTGACAGCCGCCACCCCCACACCAACGGCCCGATCGCCAAGCTGCGACAGCAACCGCCCCGCCCGCTCCTCACCCAAGCCGAGCGACGCCATCGCCCCACCACCGGCCAACCGCCGCAACACCTTGCTCCGCAGCGCGACAACCTTCGCACCGTCCTTCAGGGACAGCGCACCCGCGACAACAGCCGCCGCGATCTCCCCCTGACTATGACCCACCACCGCCACAGGACGCACCCCATACCCCGCCCACACCGCCGCCAACGACATCATCACCGCCCACAACACCGGCTGCACCACATCCACCCGCCCCAGATCCGCCGCACCCTCCACCCCACGCAACACATCCGAAAGCGACCAGTCCACA
>NZ_BAAAIF010000205.1:0-3403 GCF_039525925.1 Streptomyces javensis
GCCTGGTCGGCGCCGTAGGCCCGGACCTCCACCAGTTCGCCTCGGAGGTGCCGCTCGGCAGGATCGGCCGCCCGGATGAGATCGCCGCCGTGGCGACGTTCCTGGCCTCGGACGCTTCCAGCTTCGTCAACGGCGTCGAATGGTTCGTCGACGGCGGCCAGGCGCAGGTCTGACCGCGCCCCTCATGCGGTGTGGCATACCGGGCACCCTGGTTCACCGGACCGCCGTGCCCCTGGGGCCCGACTGCTTGCCTACGTCCCGTGTTGACCAGGTGGGAGGGCTGGCGGCAGCCCCTTGTTCCCGCCAACCCGCCCGTGGGCGGAGCGTTACGGTCCCAGCCGTGCTGTCCGGGCGGGTTGGCGACGCGGCTGGCTGGTGTGTGGCCGCGGAGGCCGGTAACGCGCGGCAAGACGCGTTCCGACGTCCGGATGTCCACGATCAAGGGGAGGCTTCAATGCCCGTGCGAAGGCTCCGCCGACCGGTGTGAGGCTGCGTTGGGAGCACCCGGCGTCAGGCCGCGTCACCCCCGGTGCCCTCTGCGGTCTCCAGGGCGGTGACCAGCCGGTCCAGGGCGGGCAGTGCCTTGTCCAGCGCCACCCGGTCGGCCTCGGACAAGTCCTCGACCACACGGGTGAGGGCCGCGGTGCTGGCGCGGTCGTAGCGCTCCAGCAGGTTCAGGGCTTCCCCCGACGCGGTGAGCACCACGGTCCGCTGGTCGTGCTCGGGTCGTACCCGTTCCACCAGCCGTGCGGCGGACATCGTCCGGACCAGGTTGCTCACGGTGGACGACGCCACCCTCACTCGCGTGGCCGCCGCGCCGGGGCTGAGGCCCTCGGACGACGAGGACAGCGCCCTCAGCAGCTCGATCTGCGCCTCCGGCAGGTCAGGCAGACCTTCGGCGTTGCGGGTGGCGCGCAGTACGGCGCGACGCAGCGGCCCCAGCAGTCCGCTCAGTCCGGCAGCGACCCGGACCGCTTCCGATGTTTCGGACCGACCGCAGTCGCTCTCTCCGTCCGCCGCTTTGTTCGTTCCGTGCGCTCCGCCCGCGTTACACATGCCCCCATTATGGAGCGGCGGGCATCAGATTTTGTCCCAAACTTGTTTTGTGACAAAATCATTTCTGGAGTGGCGGACCGATCCGGCCTGAACCGCATGTCGGCGGGCCGCTGCTCGAAGCACAGCAAGGAGCAACGCCATGACCGCTGGGTACGACACCCCGACTACCGTCGACAACCCCGTTCCGCCGCAGGACCTGTCCGGGATCACCGGGCACCGGTTCATCTACACCTATGCCAACGGCTGGCAGTACGAGA
This sequence comes from Streptomyces javensis, assembly GCF_039525925.1. Classification (NCBI taxonomy): domain Bacteria; kingdom Bacillati; phylum Actinomycetota; class Actinomycetes; order Kitasatosporales; family Streptomycetaceae; genus Streptomyces; species Streptomyces javensis. The sequence continues at coordinate 1,314 of NZ_BAAAIF010000205.1, forward strand.
TGTACGTGAAGAACGCCACGACCATCGACTACCGCATCCACTCGGGCATGGTCGGCGGACGCTGGGTGAAGGACCAGAGGGTCGACCTGGTGCGGCTCGTCGACGACTTCTACAAGATCTCCTGGAACGAGCCGACCGGCACCTCGGTCGTCGTCAACGTGCTGCCTGGCCGGCGCGTCCTGCACGGCACGATCTTCTTCCCGCGGTGGATCGAGCGGGACGGCTCCAAGACGGTGGTCTTCCAGAACGAGCACGTGGACGAGATGCGCGCCTACCGGGACGCCGGCCCCACCTACCCGATCCACGTCGTGCCGGAGTTCGCCCGCATCACCCTGTTCGAGCACGTTGGCGAGAACGACGAGAGCGTCGTCGCGGTGGGTCCCGAGGATATGCCCGAGGGCTTCGCCGACCGCGTCAACTGAAAGGCGGCGACGGCGCGACGCCCGTGAGCATGCAGCTTTTGCGGGTCGACACGACACAGCCTGGGATCAGTCCGCCGAATGAGGCCAAGTGGGTGGGGGAGCTCTGATCGTTTCGTGCACCCGCTCGCCTCGGCCACCTCGCTGGTGAGACGGACGTCGCCCCCGGCCATACTGATCACGCGGCGCCGGGGCCGGGCGGCTCCGCGGGGCGGTGGGGCGAGACCTCGCAGCTGATCCCGGTGCCCGAACGCGTCCGTGCCGCTCGCGCCGGAGGCGGTCATCCGCGCACCCAGCCGGGCCGCCTCGGGGCCGACAAGACCTGCTCTTCCCGCCGCACCCGCCGCCTGCGACGACGGCATGTCAAGCACACCGTCCTCGAGCCGAGGAACCAGTGGGCCAAACCCCGACGCCCGCTCCGCCGGGACCTCGAAGGCGGCGCGGCGGCGGGCGAGGAGCTGTTCGCGGAAGCACGCGCTGAATTCCGGGTCGATCTGGGCCTGGGCCATCAGCGTGCGCATCACGTGCGTGGTCGAGGGGTCGAGGGCCGGGGCGAACGACCGGGCGAGGAACTGGCGGGAGTCGGCCGCGTAGCCGCCGTGATCGTCGAGCTCGTGCAGAGGGGGTACCTTCCTGAAGCCCGCAGCTCGATGACGCTGAGTGAATGGTCACGAGGTGACCTGATCGCCCCCATCAACAAGCGCAAGGGCCAGGCGCCCAGCGTGCCGACATCCACCTCGCACTCGGCCGCACCCCTGACCGTAGGATCGCCAGCCTTCCCCGCCAGGCCGAACGTCACTGGTCGCGGGAGTGGCGCGGTGTTGTCATGTAGGGAAGACGGCGTGGACGAGCCGGCGGGGCTGCGGAGGTCGGCGCACCGCGTGGTCCGACCGGGCGGACCGACCGCGGCCGCTCCGTCGCAGAGCGGAGGAGGCCGATGCCATGCTGCACCGCCGCACGGTCGGTGACGTGATGACCGAGGAGGTCGTCACCCTCGGCCCCGACACACCGTTCCAGGAAGTCGCCGCCCTACTGGACGCGAACGACATCGCCGCGGCCCCGGTCGTCGACGATGACGGCGCCCCCGTCGGTGTGGTGTCCGCGTCCGACGTGCTGCGGCACGAGACAGGGATGCCCGATCCACAGGGGCTGGACGGGAACGACGAGCGCGCCTGGGGCAAGGCCCGGGCCCGGACCGCGGGCGTGCTCATGAGCAGCCCCGTCTTCACCGCTCGCGCCGACTGGACGATTCCCCAGGCCGCGAGGGAACTGCGCAGGCGGCACGTCAAGCAACTGCCGGTGGTCGACGACGACGGGCTCGTCACCGGCATCGTCAGCCGCAGTGACCTGCTCGACGCCTTCATCCGCTCCGACGTCGAGATCCGCGACGAGATCGAGCAGGACGTCATGGGACGCATCCTCGGTCTGGACAAGGGCGCCGTCGCGGTCGAGGTCCGTGACGGGGACGTCACCCTTCGGGGCCACGTCCCGGAACCGCGTCTCATCCCAGTGGTCGTGGGCCTCTGCCAGGGCGTCGACGGTGTCGTCGCCGTGGCCGCCCACCTCGCCGCCACGGGCTAGATGAATGAGTCCGATGTTCTTCAGTGGTCATAGGCGATCAGGGATCGTTTGATCTTGGCGTCGGTGGTCCAGTTGTGCCAGATGCCAGCG
>NZ_BAAAIF010000206.1:0-3347 GCF_039525925.1 Streptomyces javensis
AGAAACCCTCGAAACCACCAACACCCCCCACACCACCATCACCGGCACCCTCCGCCGCGACGACGACACCCCCACCCGCTTCCTCACCCACCTCGCCCACCTCACCACCCACGGCCACACCCCCCACTGGACCACCCTCTACACCACCACCAACCCCCACCCCACCCCCCTCCCCACCTACCCCTTCCAACACCAGCACTACTGGCTCACGCCGTCCGAGGTGCCGGAGGCGGTGGCCGACGGGGTGTTCTGGGACGCCGTGGAGCGGGGCGACCTGTCGTCCCTCGCCGATTCGCTCGGCGTCGAGGAGGAGGCACTGGAGCCCGTTCTGCCGGGGCTGACGTCGTGGCGGCGGCGCAACCAGGACCAGTCCACCGTGGACAGCTGGTCGTACCGCATCGCCTGGGATCCGGTGGCGACCGGGGAGCCGCCGATACTGCCGGGAACGTGGCTGGTGGTCGCCCCGTCACAGGCGGACGACGCCGCGGTGACGGGTGTGGTCGCCGCACTGGCCGAGCACGGCGCCGACCCCGTGGTGGTCGAGGTGGACACCGTGGAGCGGGCGGAGCTGACCGCGCGCCTGCGGGAGCGGATGTCCGACGACTCCGCTGACGACTACGCCGGCGTGGTGTCCCTGCTGGCATGGGACGAGCGGATCTGCGAGCCCGGCACCCTCTCCCGGGGCGTGGCGGCCACCGTGGCGCTGATGCAGGCCGTGGAGGAGATCGGGCTCGCCGCTCCCCTGTGGTGCGTGACCCGTGGCGCGGTGGCCGTGCGCGAGCTGTCCGAGGTGACCAGCGAGTTCCAGCCGCTGGTCTGGGGGATGGGCGTGGTGCAGGGGCTGGATCAGCCGTCCACCTGGGGCGGGATCGTCGATCTGCCGCAGGCGCCCGACGGGCCCGCCCTCGCGCGGCTATGCGCGGTCCTCGCCGGAGTGGACGCGGAGGACCAGGTGGCGGTGCGTGCGTCGGGGGTGTTCGCCCGGCGGATGCGGCGCGAACCGGTGACCTCGGCACCGGTGTGGCAGCCACGGGACACGGTGCTGATCACTGGCGGCACCGGGGGGCTCGGTTCATACGTGGCCCGTTGGGCCGCGGGCCACGGCGCCCGGCATGTGGTGCTGCTCAGCCGCCAGGGTGCGCAGGCGCCGGGCGCGGCGGAGCTGGAGGACGAGCTGATCGCACTGGGCGCGGACGTGACCATCGCGGCCTGCGATGTGACCGACCGGGAGCAGCTCGCCGCCGTACTGGCGGAGCTCCCGGACGGCGCGCCGCTGTCGGCCGTGGTCCATGCCGCGGGGCTGGCACTGCCGGAGAAGCCGCTCTCGAAGATGACGCTCGCCGAGTTCGCCGATATCGGCCGGGCGAAGATCGCCGGGGCGCGCCACCTCGACGACCTGCTGTGGGAACGGGAGTTGGACGCCTTCGTCCTCTTCTCGTCCGGTGCGGCGGCCTGGGGCAGTGGCGGCCAGAGCGCCTACGCGGCCGCCAATGCCTACCTCGACGCGCTGGCGCGGCGCCGCCGCGCCCGGGGGCTGGCGGCCACGTCGGTGGCCTGGGGCGCCTGGGGCGGCGGGCTCGGCACCATCGACGAGATGATGGGCGCGCAGTGGCGTCGTACGGGTCTGATGACCATGGATCCGCGGCTGGCAGCGCTGGCGATGGCACACACGGTGGGCAGCGGCACCGCTCATGGCGTGGTGGCCGACATCGACTGGGAACGGTTCGCCCCCGGCTACACCATGGCCCGGTTCCGTCCGCTGCTGCGGGGTCTGCCCGACGTCATCGACCTGCTGACCGAGGACGCGCCCGAGGACGGCACGGGACAGTCGGAGCTGGTCGCACGGCTGGCCGGGCTGAGCCCCGAGGACCAGGAGCGGCTGCTCACCGAGTTGGTGCAGGCGGAGGCCGCGGCCGTGCTCGGACACGCGAGCGCCGACGCCACCGGGGACCGTCCGTTCAGCGAGATCGGGTTCGACTCGCTGACGGCGGTGGAACTGCGCAACCGCCTCAACGCCGCCACGGGGCTGCGGCTCCCCGCCACGATGGTGTTCGACCATCCGCGGCCCAGTGTGCTGGCCCGTCGTATCCGCACCGAACTCGGCCAGACCGATATCTCGTCCATCTCGTCGGTGGACTCGGTACTGGCCGAGCTGGAACGGCTGGAGGCCAGTCTGGTGGCGCTGCCGAAGGAGAAGATCGAACGCGCCCGGCTCACCTCACGGTTGCAGCGGATGACCACCAAGGTCGCCGAGATCGAGGCGGTCGGCGTGAACGGCGACAGCGTCACCGAACGACTCGACACGGCGAGCGCCGACGATGTGTTCGCCTTCATCGACCAGGAGTTCGGCGTGGACTGATTCCCCCTCTCGTCTCCGCTCACCGATTTCACCCACGAGGCTCTTGACGAGGTCCAGATGGCGAATGACGAAAAGCTCCTCAACTACCTCAAGCGGGTTACCGCCGATCTGCACCAGACGCGGGAGCGGTTGCGCAAGGCCGAGACGGCGACGGAGGAGCCGATCGCCATCGTCGGCATGGGCTGCCGCTTCCCGGGCGGTGTGACCACCCCGGACGGGCTGTGGGATCTGGTGGCCGACGGCCGGGACGCGATCGGCGGCTTCCCGGAGGATCGTGGCTGGGACCTGGAGAACCTCTTCGACGCCGACCCGGACGCCAGCGGCACCTCCTATGTGCACGAGGGCGGTTTCCTCGCCGACGCGGCGGAATTCGACGCCGAGTTCTTCGGCATCTCCCCCCGGGAGGCGCTGGCCACCGACCCCCAGCAGCGGCTGCTGCTGGAGACCGCGTGGGAGACCTTGGAGAACGCGGGAATCGACCCGAGTTCGCTGGCGGACAGCGACGTCGGCGTGTTCACCGGCGTGGCCAACGGCGACTACGCGCTGACCGTGGACCAGGTGCCGGACGGATTCGAGGGGTATCTGGGGATCGGTGGCGCGGGCAGCATCGCGTCCGGCCGTATCTCGTACTCGCTCGGTCTGCTCGGCCCGGCGGTCAGCCTGGACACCGGCTGCTCCTCGTCACTCGTGGCGATGCACCTGGCCAGCTATGCGCTCCGGTCCGGGGAGTGCTCGATGGCGCTCGCCGGTGGGGTGATGGTGATGGCCACCCCCGGTGGCTTCGTCGGGTTCTCCCGGCAGCGGGGGCTGGCGCGCGATGGGCGCTGCAAGTCCTTCGGCGAGGGGGCGGATGGCACCAACTGGTCCGAGGGCGTCGGCCTTGTGCTGCTCGAACGGCTCTCGGACGCCCGCCGCAACGGGCATCAGGTGCTGGCCGTCGTCCGTGGCACCGCCGTCAACCAGGACGGGGCCAGCAACGGCCTCACCG
>NZ_BAAAIF010000207.1:0-3265 GCF_039525925.1 Streptomyces javensis
TTCGACGCACCATCCTGATTCACCGCACTACCCCGCACCACCGCCAACACCCGATGCCCAAGCCGCTCCGCATCCGACAACCGCTCCACCACCAGCATCCCCACACCCTCGGAGAAACCGGTGCCATCAGCCGCCCCCGCGAACGCCTTGCACCGACCATCGGCGGCCAGGCCGCGCTGACGGGAGAACTCCACGAACAGACCCGGTGTCGCCATCACCGTGACACCGCCCGCGAGCGCCAACGAGCACTCACCCGACCGCAACGCCTGCACCGCCAGATGCAACGCCACCAACGACGAGGAACACGCCGTATCCACCGTCAGCGCCGGACCCTCAAGTCCCAGGACGTAGGCGATCCGGCCGGACATCACCGATGCCGAATTGCCCGTTCCGACATGGCCCTCGAACTCCTGCGGCTGATCTCCGCCCAAAAGGCTGACGTAGTCCTGACCATTGGTGCCGGCGAACACCCCGGTCTCGCTGCCCCGCAGCGACCGAGGATCGATCCCCGCCCGCTCGAACGCCTCCCATGACGCCTCCAGCAGCAGCCGCTGCTGCGGGTCCATCGCCACCGCTTCACGTGGCGAGATGCCGAAGAAGTCGGCGTCGAACGCGGTCGCGTCATGGAGGAAGCCGCCTGTCCGGGTGTACGAGGTACCCGGGTGGCCGGGGTCGCTGTGGAAGAGCCCGGCCAGGTCCCAGCCACGGTCCCCGGGGAACGCCGACATCACGTCCCCGCCCTCGGCGAGGAAGTCCCACAGGTCCTCCGGTGAGCTCACCCCGCCGGGGAAGCGGCAGCTCATGCCCACGATCACGATCGGATCGTCGTCCACGAGGGAGCCGCTCGGCTCGGCACGAAGGGGCTCCCCGACCGCTCCCAGCAGCTCCGACCGCGCGTACTCCGCCAGGGCCAGCGGGGTCGGGTAGTCGAATACGGCAGTGGCCGGAAGCCGCAGACCGGTCGCGGCACCCAGCCGGTTGCGGAACTCGACCGCTGTCACGGAGTCGAAGCCGAGTTCCTGGAAGGCGCGGTGGGACGACACGGCTTCTGGGTCGGTGTGCCCGAGCACCACCGCGACGTTGCGACGCACCAAATCGAGCAGCAGCCGCCGCTGTTCGGCCCCGCCGAGTCCTGCCAGGCGCCCGCTGAGCCCGGATCGGTCCAGGTCCGTCTCCTCGACGACCGAAGCGGCCCCCGCGTCGATGAGTCGCCGTACCTCTGGCAGGTCGGCGAGCAGGGGGCTGGGTCGCGTCGCGGTGAAGGCGGCGTAATGGCGTTCCCATTCGATGTCGGCAACCGTGACCACCGCGTCGCCCTGTTCGACCGCCGTACGCAGAGCGGCCACCGCCAGCTCCGGCGACAGTGCGGGAACACCATGCCGCCGGGCCACCTCGCCAGCCTCGCCCTCTCCCATCCCGCCACCGGCCCACAGGCCCCAGGCCACCGATGTCGCCACCAGGCCCTGGGCCCTGCGGTACTCGGCCAGCGCGTCGAGGAAGGCGTTGCCCGGTGCGTAGTTGCCCTGCCCCGGTGTGCCGACCGTCCCGGACAAGGAGGAGAAGAGCACGAACGCGGACAGTTCCATCTCGCGGGTCAACTCATGCAGATGCGTCGCGCCGTCGACCTTGACGCGGAGCACGCGGTGCAGTTGCTCGGTGGTCAGGGATTCGACCGTCGCGTCGTCCAGCAGGGCGGCCGTGTGCACAACAGCCGTCAGCGGGCCGACATCCGCCACCAGCTCGGCCAGCTGGGCACGCTCGGCCACGTCGCACACAGCCACGGTCACCGCCGCTCCGGCCGCTTCCAGGTCCGCCACGAGCGCGGATGCCCCGGGCGCGGCCATACCGCGCCGACTGGTCAGCACGAGGTGCTCCGCGCCCTGATGCGCCAGCCACCGCGCGATATGACCGCCCAGCGCTCCGGTGCCTCCGGTGACCAGTACGGTCCCGCTCGGCTGCCAGGACGGCAGGTCGGTACGCAACGCGGGGGCGTGGACGAGCCGACGCCCGAAGGCCCCCACCGGCCGGATCGCGACCTGGTCCTCGCCCGGAACGCCTGACAAGACCCTCGCCAGCTGTTCCCGCGCCCTCGTGCTCACCTCGGTCGGTAGGTCGATGAGACCACCCCAGCGCAGGGGCTGCTCGAGTGCGATCACTCGGCCGACGCCCCATACCAGTGCCTGCGCCGATGCGGACGCGAGGAGGGTGTCAGCGGGCCTGGTGGACACGGCGCGTTGGGTCAAACTCCACAGCGGGACATCCACCCCCGTGTCGCCCAACGCCTGAGTCAGCAGCACCGTCATCGCGAACCCGATGGGCACGGAGGCGTAGTCCGGGTGCGGCCGCTGGTCCAGGGCGACCAACGACACCACGCCGCTGATGCCCGACGCGCTCGTCGTGCTGCTCGCCCCGGTCACACTCGTCAGCCGGTCGGCCAGCACGGCACGATCCAGGTGTCGCTCGTCCACCAGGCACACCACTGGCTCGGCCCCGTGCTCGGCGAACGTCTCGCTTACGCCGGAGACCCACTCATGGTCGGCGTCGGCCTCGGAAACCACGACCAGCCAAGTGCCTGACAACGTCGTGGGTCGGTCATCGACGAGCGGCTTCCAGTTGACCTGGTACCGGACGGCCTCCAGTGCGGACCATTCGTGCCGCCGACGGCGCCAGGCCGACAGGGCGGGCAGCAAATCGCCCAGTGAGGCGTCGTCGATCTGAAGAGTGGTTGCCAGTGATGCGGCGTCTTCGCGCTCGACGGCCGCCCAGAACTCGCCGTCCGCAGTAGTGTCATAAGCGTCCCGGACCACGTCCGGGGCGATGGGCTCGACCCAAAAACGCTCCCGCTGGAAGGGGTAGGTCGGCAAGTCGACATGCCGGGCGCCGGTCCCTTCGAATGCCTGCCGCCAGTCGGTCGCCACCCCTCGTACGAACAGCTCGGCCAGCGCGGTGAGGAAGCGAGCGGGACCGCCGTCGTCGCGGCGCAGTGACCCGCTTACGACGATGTCGGTGGCGGTGGCGTCGGCGGTGTCCTGGATGCCGACGGTCAGCACCGGATGCGGACTGGCCTCGACAAACACCGTATGGCCAAGCTCCAGCAATCCCTCGATCGCGGACTGGAACTCCACCGTCTCACGCAGATTCCGGAACCAGTACTCCGCATCCAACTCAACGGTGTCCATCAGCCGACCGGTCACCGTCGAATAGAACGGCACCTCACCCGTACGCGGCCGGACCGGAGCCAACGCCTCCGCCAGCCCCTCCCGCA
>NZ_BAAAIF010000208.1:0-3059 GCF_039525925.1 Streptomyces javensis
GCGTCCTGACCGCCATGACCCACAACTGCCTCGCCCACCACAACGAGAGCGAGGACGGCCCTGGTGCTGGGCCGGATGTCATCGCCTCCCTGCGCCGCGACCAGCCGGAAGTGCAGGCCCTGTTGAGCTGCTTGGCACGGCAGTTCGTCACTGGTGCGTCTATCGACTGGTCACCCGCGGTGGGCGCTGCCACCAACACTTCGGTGCCTCGCCTGGACCTGCCCACGTATGCCTTTCAACGGCAACGGTACTGGCTTGATGCTCCGATCCAAGCAGTTGACGCCACCGGTATCGGGCAGGGGCATGTTGACCATTCGCTGCTCAGTGCGATGTTGAAATCCGCGGCACACAATTCGGTCTACCTCACGGGTCGGCTGTCGTTGGAGACGCACCCGTGGCTTGCTGATCACCGGGTGCTGGGATCGGTGCTGGTCCCGGGGGCTGCGTTGGTCGAGTTGGTGATCCGTGCGGGCGATCAGGTCGGTTGCGGTCGGGTGGAGGAGCTGACGCTGGAGGCGCCGTTGGTCCTGCCCGAGCGGGGTGGGGTCCAGGTTCAGGTGGTGGTCGAGGAACCGGATGCGGCTGGCCTGCGGCCGGTTGCGGTCTACTCGCATCCCGAGGATGCGGCGAGCGCGGATGACACGATGTGGAACTGTCATGCGCGTGGGTTGTTGGCCGTGGAGGAGCCGGCCGCTGGTGGCGGGATGGTGTTGGAGCAGTGGCCGCCAGTGGGTGCTGAGGTGGTGATGTCGGATCCGGAGGGGTTTTATGCCGGGTTTGTTGAGCGTGGGTTTGGCTATGGTCCGGCTTTCCGGGGGTTGGAGTCGGTCTGGCGGCGTGGTGAGGAGGTGTTCGCTCAGGTCCGTCTTCCGCAGGAGCTGGTTGCTGAAGTCGAGCGGTTCGGGGTGCATCCGGCGCTGCTGGACGCCGTATTGCATGCGGTGGCGCTGATTGCTTCGGATCAGGATGAGCAAGCCGTACGTGTTCCGTTTGCCTGGTCGGGGGTGCGGTTGCACGCCTCGGGTGCGTCGGTGGTGCGGGTGCGGCTGACTCGGGCGGGATCGGGACCGGATGCGGTGGCGCTGGAGGTGGCGGACGCGGCGGGCCAGCCGGTGGTGTCCATCGAGTCCCTGGCTCTGCGGCCGATTTCGGCTGAGCAGTTGCAGGCCGCCCAGACCAGTCGTTACGACTCCCTGTTCGAGCTGGACTGGCACCCCCTCGACTCCTCCGGCACCGGCACGCCGAATGCTTCCGGGGGTGCGTGGGCGCTCGTGGGGCCGGACGCTGGGTTGGGTGAGGCGGTGGTCCGTGCGGGCGGATCGTGTGCCAGGTATGTGGATGTGTCCGCGTTGATCAGTGCGCTCGACGAGGGCGAGGCGGCGCCTGAGACCGTGGTGCTGTCCTGTCCGGCGGGCGCTGGTGACGGGGACGTGGTTGCCGGGGTGCGGGAGTCGCTTTCTGCTGTGCTGTCTTCGGTACGGCGGTGGTTGGGTGAGGAGCGTTTGTTCGGGTCTCGTCTGGTGGTGGCCACCTGCGGTGCGGTCGCTACGGAGACGGGGGAGGATGTGACCGGCCTGGCGCAGGCTCCGGTGTGGGGGCTGTTGCGGTCGGTGCAGACCGAGAACCCTGACAGGTTCCTCCTCCTGGACCACGACCCCGACCACGGCAGCGAGATCAGCCCCGCTGCGGCGGACGCGGTGGTGCGTGTCATCACCGCTGGTGCGGAGGAGCCGCAGCTGGCGGTCCGGGGTGAGACCGTCCTGGTTCCGCGATTGGGCCGGGTGACGAAGCCCGCGACCCCCCAAGCTTCTATGCCACTGGTCTCTGACGGGACGGTGTTGGTGACGGGTGCGTCGGGTGTGCTGGCGGGTCTGCTCGCTCGGCATCTGGTGGCCGAGCACGGGGTGGAGCATCTGCTGCTGGCGAGCCGCAGGGGGCCGGATGCGCCAGGGACAGCCGAGTTGGTGGCCGAGCTGGAGGCGGCCGGAGCGTCGGTCGCTGTTGCCGCCTGCGATGTGGCCGACCGCGAAGCCGTACGTGAGCTGCTGGCCGGCATTTCGTCGGAGGCACCGCTCAGGGGTGTGGTGCACACCGCGGGGGTTGTCGACGACGGTGTCGTGGAGGGGCTGAGCGATGAGCGCGTTCAGCGGGTGCTCGGGCCGAAGGTGGATGCGGCTTGGCATCTGCATGAGCTGACCCGGGACATGGGGTTGGAGGCGTTCGTGCTGTACTCCTCTGCCGCGGCCACGCTCGGGGCCGGCGGGCAGGGGAGTTACGCGGCGGCCAACGCCTTCCTCGACGCCCTGGCCCAGCACCGCCACGCCCACGGTCTGCCTGCCCTCTCCCTGGGCTGGGGGCTGTGGGCTCAAGCCAGCGGAATCACCCAGAACCTCAGCGAGACCGACCTCGCTCGCATGGCTCGCGGCGGCACCACCGGACTCACCGCGGAAGAGGGCCTTGCTCTCTTCGACGTCGCTCAGGGGGTGGGGCGTGGTGTGGTGTTGCCGGTGCGTGTGGATGTGGGGGCGTTTCATGGGCGTGGTGGTGTGCCGGTTCCGGCGTTGTTGCGGAATGTGGTGCGGGGTGCGGTGCGCCGGGTTGCGGTGGGGCGGGGTGGGTCTGGTGCGTGGCGGGATCGGCTGGCGGGTGTGGCGCCGCAGGAGCGTGAGCGGTTGCTGCTGGAGCTGGTCCGTTCCCATGTGGCGACGGTGCTGGGGCATGCGGACCCTGCTGGAGTCGATGCCGACCGCGCGCTGAAGGATCTGGGCTTTGACTCCCTGACCGCGATCGAGCTGCGCAACCAGCTTGGGGCAGCCACCGGGCTTCGACTCCCGACCACGTTGATCTTTGACTACCCGACGCCTTCGGCCATCGCCGGGTATCTGGACGGTCGGTTGGGTGTGGGTGTGGGTGTGCGGTCGGAGGTTGCTGTTGCGGTGCCGTCTGTGGTCGGTGTGGATGCGGAGCCGATTGCGATTGTGGGTGTGGGGTGTCGGTATCCGGGTGGTGTGGTCTCGCCGGAGGGGTTGTGGGATTTGGTGGCGGGTGGGACGGATGCC
>NZ_BAAAIF010000209.1:0-2961 GCF_039525925.1 Streptomyces javensis
AACCACGCACCTTGACCTGGTCATCCACACGGCCACCGAAGACAAGTTGGCCATCCGCGGTCCACTTGGCGAGGTCACCCGTGCGATACATCCGCCCGCCCGTGAAGGGGCATGCGACGAAGCGCTCGGCGGTCAGGCGGGAGCGTCCGAGATAGCCACGTGCGAGGCCCGGACCCGCGACATACAGCTCACCCAGCACACCCACGGGGACGGGGTGGAGACGCTCATCGAGGACGAATGCCCGGGTGTTGGTGATGGGCCGCCCGATGGGCACCGGGCCCGAGCCGGACGCCTCCAGGGGCCCGCTCATCGTCGCGCACACGGTGACCTCGGTCGGCCCGTACGCATTGACCATCCGCCGTCCCGGCGCCCACCGCTCGACCAACGACGGCGGGCACACCTCGCTCGCCACCACCACCGTGCCCAGGCTCTGGGGCAACTCCTCCACCGTGGCCAGCACCGACGGCGACACCGTCACATGCGTGACGCCCAGCGCCGTGGCCGTCGCGCCCAGCGAGCCGTTGGGCGGGAGCGCGTCCCGGTCCGCCATCACCAGGGCGGCGCCCGAGAGCAGCGCCATGAACAGCTCCCACACCGAAGCGTCAAAGCTCAGCGAGGCCAGCTGCAACACCCGCGCGTTCGGACCCACCTCGAACCGCTCGATCTGCGCGCTGACGAGGTTCCCGATGCCACGATGCGTCACCGCCACGCCCTTGGGACGGCCCGTCGAGCCCGACGTATAGATCACATACGCCACATCGTCCACGCTCACGGAGACCACCGGCGCCGGGGCCGCGCCCGCGGCTTGAACCGCGGACGGATCCCACACCCAGCACTCCACCCCGGCCGGAACCAACCCCCGAGTCCCCTCGGAGCACACGACGAGGGCGGGCGCCGAGTCCTCGACCATCCACCCGATCCGCTCCACCGGATACGCCGGATCCACCGGTACGAACCCCGCCCCGGCCTTGGCGATCCCCAGCAACACCGCCACCACATCCGCGCACCGCTCCAACACCACAGCGACCAGGTCACCGCGCCCCACACCCCGCGCGGCCAACACCCCGGCCACCCGGTCCGACCGCTCCCGCAGCTCCGCGTACGACCACTCCTCACCACCCGCACCCACCACCGCCACCGCATTCGGTGACAGCTCAACCCGTGCGTCGAACAACTCCGCCAACGGCCGCACGGGAACGTCCCGCTCAGTGGCGTTCCATCCCTCCAGCACCCGCTCCCAATCCGCGCCATCGAGCACCAACAGCTCACTCACCCGAGCGGAAGGGTCGGCCGCGACCTGGTCCAGCAACCGCGCCAGCCGCTCGGCCAGTCCCTCCACGGTCCGTTCGTCAAAGAGGTCGGTGGCATAGAGGAACGCACCACGGATCCCGCCCGGATTGCCGTCGCCATCACGATGCTCAGCCAGGTCCAGGGCCAGATCGACCCGTGCCGAAGCCTCCGTCCCCGACTCAACCGGACGCACCCGCAACCCCGGCAGATCCCACAACCGCCCCTCACCCACAGGCACACTCTGAACACTCAACGACACCTGGAACAGCGGATTACGCCCCAACGACCGAGCAGGATTGAGATCCTCCACCAACCGCTCAAACGGCACATCCTGATGCGCATACGCATCCAGATCCACCTCCCGCACCCGCGACAACAACTCCACGAACGTCGGGTCGCCACTCACATCACTCCGCAACACCAACGTGTTGACGAAGAACCCCACCAGCCCGTCCAAGGCCGCATCCCCGCGCCCCGCCACCGCCGTACCGACCGGGATGTCCTTCCCCGCACCCATCCGCGAGAGCAGTGCGGAGATGGTGGCGTGCATCACCATGAACATCGTCGCCCCGCCCCGCTGGGCGAGCTCCGTGAGCCGGGCATGGGTCTCCGCGGTGATGGCGATCGGCACTTCGCCACCGTGGAAGGACGACACCGCCGGCCGGGGCCGGTCGGTCGGCAGGACAAGCTCCTCCGGCGCACCGGCCAGTGCCTCACGCCAGTAGCCGAGCTGGCCGCTGACCACGCTGTCCGGGTCCTCCAGATCACCCAGCACCTCACGCTGCCACAGCGCATAGTCCGCGTACTGCACCGGCAACGGCTCCCAACCAGGCGCACGACCCGCCCGACGCGCCGCATACGCCACACCGATCTCCCGACCCAACACACCCATCGACCAACCATCAACCGCAATGTGATGCGCCACGATCAGCAACACATACTCCGACGGCCCCGTCGTCAACAACCGCGCCCGCCACGGCAGATCAACACTCAGATCAAAGCCCCGGGCGGCATAGCCACCGAGCACCTCCCGCAGATGTTCCTCCGCGGTCTCCACCACGATCAGCGGCGGCCGACCGGCCTCGCCCGTCAGCACATGCTGGCGGGGTTCACCATCGGTCTCGGGAAAGACCGTACGCAGACTCTCGTGTCGATCGGCGACATCTCCGAGCGCCGCCTCCAGAGCAACCCTGTCCAGCTCACCGGAGAGGCGGAGCGCCAGCGGCAGGTTGTACACCGCACCGTCGCCGACGCCTTCGAGCCGGTTGAGGAACCACATCCGCTGCTGGGTGTACGACAGCGGCAGCACCTCCGGGCGCGGCCGAGCGGTCAGTGCCTGCTGGACGGTGCCGTCTTCCGCACCGTCGAGCAGCCGCGCTACGTCGGCCACCGTGGAGGCGGTGAACAGCGCGCGGATGCTGACCTCGGCGCCGAAGGCGGCCCGGATCTGGGCGATCAGCTTCATCACGAGGATCGAGTCGCCACCGAGCTCGAAGAACGACGCCTCGGCGCTCGCCACCTCCTCCAGGCCCAGCACCTCGGCGAACAGCGCACACAGGCGCTCTTCGGTCGGTGTCTCCGGGCCACGTCCCGCCCTCGCCACGCCGGTGAAGTCGGGAGCGGGGAGTGCGGCCCGGTCCAGCTTGCCGTTCACCGTGATGGGCAGCGCGT
>NZ_BAAAIF010000210.1:0-2886 GCF_039525925.1 Streptomyces javensis
GTGGGCGGATGTATCGCACGGGTGATGTGGTGCGGTGGACGGCCGAGGGGGAGCTGGAGTATCTGTCCCGGGTTGATGACCAGGTCAAGCTGCGTGGCTTCCGGATCGAACTGGGTGAGATCGAGACGGTGCTGGCCGGGCACGACCAAGTCGCGCAGGCCGCGGTCCTCGTCCGCGAGGACCGGCCCGGCGACAAGCGGCTGGTCGGCTATCTCGTCCCGGTGGCCGATGGTGGCGTGCCGAACGGCGCCGAGCTGCGTCGGCATGTGGCCGCACAGCTCCCCGACTATATGGTGCCGTCCGCGTTCATGACCCTGGACGCCCTCCCGCTGACGCCCAACGGCAAGCTGGACCGTCGAGCCCTGCCCGCGCCCGACTACGGCCCGGGCTCGACCGGCGGCCGGTCCCCGCGCTCGCCGCGCGAGGAGATCCTGTGCGGTCTGTTCGCCGAGGTCCTGGGCGTGGAGTCGGTCACCATCGACGACGACTTCTTCGGTCTCGGTGGCCACTCTCTGCTGGCCACGAAGCTGGTCAGCCGGATCCGCTCGGTCCTGGACGTCGAACTGGCGGTGCGGCGGGTCTTCGAGGCGCCCACCGTCGCCGAGCTCGCGACCGTGCTGGACGCCTCCGCCGCGGGGCGCTCGCCGCTACGGGCGGTGGAACCGCGCCCGGCGCGGCTGCCGCTGTCGCTGGCCCAGCAACGGCTGTGGTTCCTGCATCAGTTCGAGGGGCCGAGTGCCACGTACAACATCCCGGTGGCGTTGCGGCTGAGCGGTGAGCTGGACGAGCGCGCGCTGCGGATGGCCCTGGGCGATGTGGTGGCGCGGCACGAGAGCCTGCGCACGGTGTTCGCCGAGGACGGCGACGGTCCGTACCAGGTCGTCCGGGACGCCGAAGCGGTGGGGCTCGCCGTGGTACGGACTGACGAGACACAGCTGGGCACCGAACTCCTCGGTGCGGCCCGCCACGCCTTCGACCTCCGGGCGGAAGGACCGCTGCGGGTTTGGCTGTTCGAGCTGGGCGACGACGCGTACGTACTGCTGGTCGTCGCGCATCACATCGCGAGCGACGCATGGTCGATGGGCCCGCTGGCCCGCGATCTGACCAGTGCGTACGCGGCGCGGGTCGGCTCCGGTGGGGCTCCCGGCTGGGAGCCGCTGCCGGTGCAGTACGCGGACTACAGCATCTGGCAGCGCGAGGTGCTCGGCGCCGAGGATGACCCCGATAGTGAGATCAGCCGCCAACTGACCTACTGGAAGGCCGCGTTGGCCGACCTTCCGGAAGAGCTGCCCCTGCCGTTCGACCGGCCCCGCCCGGCGGCCGCCACCTACCAGGGCGACTCCGTCCCCCTCGACCTCGCTCCGGAGCTGCACGAGAAGCTGACACGGATCGCACGCGAGCGCCGGGCCAGCCTGTTCATGGTGGTGCAGGCGGCGCTGTCCACGCTGCTCACGCGCCTGGGCGCGGGGACGGACATCCCCCTCGGCACCCCCGTGGCCGGCCGCACCGATGACGCGCTGGACGACCTGGTCGGCTTCTTCGTGAACACGCTGGTGCTGCGGACGGACACTTCCGGCGACCCGACGTTCGCGGAGCTGATCGAACGGGTGCGGGTGCGGGATCTGGAGGCGTACGCGTACCAGGATCTGCCCTTCGAGCGGCTGGTCGAGGTGGTCAACCCGGAGCGTTCGCTGTCCCGGCATCCGCTCTTCCAGACGATGCTCACGTTGAACAACACCGAGCAGGGCGCGGAGACCGCGGTCGCCTCGCTGCCGGGTCTGACCGTGGCGAACGAGCCGGTGGCCGTGGGCGGGGCGAAGGTCGACCTGTCCTTCCGGCTGGGCGAGCGGCGGGGCGATGGTGCGGCCGGGGGTGTGGTGCTGGAGGGGGCTCTGGACTTCAGCACCGACCTGTTCGACCGAGCCACGGCGCAAGGCATCGCGGAGCGTTTCGTGCGTGTTCTGACCGCGCTCGCTGAGGATCCCGAGCGTCGCGTCGGTGATGTGGAGTTGCTGTCCGGGGTGGAGCGGGAGCGGGTGCTGGTCGGGTGGAATGGTGAGTCGCGGGGTGTGCGGGGTGTGTCGTTGCCCGTGTTGTTCGGGGAGCAGGTGGCGCGGACGCCGGACGCGGTGGCGGTGGTGTGTGGCGATGTCCGTTTGACGTATGGGGAGTTGGAGGCGTGGTCGAATCGGGTGGCTCGGTGGTTGGTGGGGCAGGGGGTGGGTCCGGAGTCGTTTGTGGGTGTGGTGCTGCCTCGGTCGGTGGAGTTGGTGGTGGTGCTGCTGGGTGTGGTGAAGGCGGGTGGTGCGTATGTGCCGGTGGATCCGGGGTATCCGGCGGAGCGCAAGGCCCACATCCTGGGCGATGCGCGGCCGGTGCTGGTGATCGATGAGGTGGAGGACCTCGCGGCGGCTGACGAGTACGCGGACACGCCGGTGGAAGAGGTGCGGGAGCTGTCGCTTCCGGCGTATGTGATTTATACGTCGGGTTCGACGGGGTGGCCGAAGGGTGTGGTGGTTGAGCATCGTTCGGTGGGGGCGTATTTGGAGCGGGCGCGTGAGGTGTATCCGGATGCGTCGGGTACTGCCTTGCTGCACTCTTCGGTGGCCTTCGATCTGACGGTGACGGCGCTGTACACGCCGTTGGTGAGTGGTGGCCGGGTGGTTTTGGGTGAGCTTGATGAGCGGGCGGGGGATGTTGGTCGGCCGTCGTTTATGAAGGTGACCCCGTCGCACTTGGGTCTGTTGGAGGCGCTGCCTGAGGAGGTGTCGCCGTCGGGGACGTTGATCACCGGTGGTGAGGCGCTGGTGGGGGAGGCGCTGGCGTCGTGGCGGGCCGCGCATCCGGATGTGGTGGTGGTCAATGCGTACGGTCCCACCGAGGCCA
>NZ_BAAAIF010000211.1:0-2829 GCF_039525925.1 Streptomyces javensis
TGGTGGCGGTGTTGTTGGGGGTGGTGAAGGCGGGGGCGGGGTTTGTGCCGGTGGATCCGGCGTATCCGGTGGAGCGGGTCGGGTGGATGGTCGAGGATGCCGGGCCGGTGCTGGTGGTGTGTTCGGAGGGGACTCGGGGGTTGGTTCCGGCGGGGGTGGAGTGTTGGGTGTGGGATGCGTCGGATGTGGTGGCGGGGTCCGCGCCCGTGGTTTCGGTGGATGTCGATGATGTGGCGTATGTGATTTATACGTCGGGTTCGACGGGGCGGCCGAAGGGTGTGGTGGTGACGCATCGGGGCCTGGGGAGTTTGGCGGCTGCGCAGATTGAGCGGTTCGGGGTGGGTGCTGATGCGCGGGTGTTGCAGCTGGCGTCGTTGAGTTTTGATGCCGCGGTGTCCGAGGTGTGTATGGCGTTGCTTTCGGGTGCGGCGTTGGTGGTGGCGGGTGCGGACAGGTTGCCGCCGCAGGGGTCGTTGGGTGGGGTGGTGGCGGAGTTTGGTGTGACGCATGTGACGGTGCCGCCGTCGGTGCTGGCGACGGTGGAGGAGTTGCCGGGGTGTTTGCGGACGTTGGTGGTGGCGGGTGAGGTGTGTCCGCCGGGGCTGGTGGAGCGGTGGGCGCCGGGGCGTCGGATGGTCAATGCGTACGGCCCGACCGAGGTCACCGTGTGCGCCACCATGAGCGCGCCCCTGGAGCGGTCCGGACCGGTGCCGATCGGTGGACCCATCGCCAACACACGGGTGTTCGTGCTGGACGAGTTTCTGCGGCCCGTGCCGGAAGGCGTGGCGGGCGAACTCTACGTCGCGGGTCCGGGGCTTGCGCGGGGTTACCTCGGCCGTCCGGGGCTGACCGCGGAGCGCTTCGTGGCGTGTCCGTTCACCGGCGGGCGGATGTATCGCACCGGCGACCTCGCCACATGGACGGCCGAGGGTGAGCTGATCTTCGGTGGCCGGGCCGATGACCAGGTGAAGGTGCGTGGTTTCCGGGTGGAGCCGGGGGAGATCGAATCGGTTTTCGCCGGACACCGAGGTGTCGGACAGGTCGCCGTCGTCGTACGGGAGGACCGCCCCGGTGACAAGCGGCTCGTGGCGTATGTCGTCCCTGATGGGGATGTGGATACTGCCGGGCTGCGGGGGTACGTGGCCGAGCGGCTGCCGGACCACATGGTCCCCGCCGCCGTCGTCGCCCTGGACGCCCTCCCGGTCACCGTCAACGGCAAGCTGGACCGCGTCGCCCTCCCCGCCCCCGACTTCACCGACGCCGTCGGACGCGGTCCCGCCACGCCGACCGAGGAGATCCTCTGCGGCCTGTACTGCGAGGTTCTCGGGCTTGAACGAGTGGGCGCCGAGGTGTCGTTCTTCACCATCGGTGGTGACTCGATCCTCGCGATGAAGCTCATCGCCCGGATCGGCGCCGTCCTCGACACGGAACTCAATATCGGCGAGCTGTTCGCCGCCCCCACGGTGGCCGGGGTCGCCCGCCTCGTCGCGGCGGCAGGAGGTACACCCGCCCGGCCCGCGCTGACACCACGGCCGAGGCCGGACGCGCTGCCACTCTCGTACGCCCAGCGGCGCATGTGGTTCCTCAACCGGCTCGAGGACACCAACCCGGGCGCCGGAGCGGTCTACAACCTGCCGCTGGCCCTTCGGCTGACCGGAGAGCTGGATGTCACCGCGCTGGAGGCCGCGCTGGGCGACGTGGCCGACCGGCACGAGAGCTTGCGCACAATCTTTCCCGCGACTGATGGCGAGCCGCGCCAGCGGGTGCTGGAGGGCGAGGCGGGTCGACCGCGACTCATTGTCGTGGAAACCAGTGAGGAACTTCTGGCGGCCGAGCTCGGGTCGCACGCCGACCGTGGCTTTGATGTGACCGTCGATCTGCCGTGGCGGGCACGGCTGTTGAAGACGGGGCCATCGGAGTATGTGTTGCTGATCGTCGCGCATCACATCGCCGTCGACGGCTGGTCGATGGGTGTGCTGGCGCGGGACCTGGGGGCGGCGTACGCGGCGCGTCGGGCGGGCGGCGCGCCCGGGTGGGAGCCGCTGCCGGTGCAGTACGCGGACTATGCGCTGTGGCAGCGCGAGGTGCTGGGCGATCCCGAGGACCCGGACAGCGCGATCAGTGGCCAACTCGGCTACTGGCGCGAGGCGCTGGCCGGTGCCCCCCAGGAGCTCGCGTTGCCGACCGACCGGCCCCGTCCGGCGGTGTCCTCGTTCCGCGGTGGCGAAGTGCCGATCCGGATCGGCGCGGAGACTCATGCCCGGCTGCTGGACGTGGCCCGCCGTGGTCGCGCCACCATGTTCATGGTGGTGCACGCCGCGCTCTCCGTGCTGCTCAGCCGGGTGGGTGCGGGCGACGACATCACCATGGGCGTGCCGATCGCGGGCCGTGGCGAACCGGCGTTGGACGACCTGGCCGGGTTCTTCGTCAACACCCTCGTCGTCCGCGCCGACCTCAGCGCGGACCCGTCCTTCACGGAGCTGCTGGCCCAGGTGCGGGAGACGGATCTGGCCGCGTACGCGCATCAGGACGTGCCGTTCGAGCGACTGGTCGAGGACCTGAACCCGTCACGTTCGCTCTCCCACAACCCGCTGTTCCAGGTCCTGCTGGCCCTTCAGAGCGTACCGGCGCCGCAATGGGGCCTGCCGGGGCTGCGGGTCCGACGGATACCGGCGGCCGCCCAGGTCCCGGCCCGCTTCGATCTGTCTCTGGACCTGGCCGAGCACCGTGACGGGGTGGGGGCGCCGGCGGGGTTGGGCGGGGCGTTGTTGTTTGCGGTGGATTTGTTCGATGAGGGTACGGCGCGGGGGTTGGTTGAGCGGTTGGTGC
>NZ_BAAAIF010000212.1:0-2808 GCF_039525925.1 Streptomyces javensis
TGGGCGACCGTGAGCTGGACGCGTTCGTGGTGTTCTCCTCGATCGCGGGTGTGTGGGGCAGTGGTGGTCAGGCCGCGTACGCCGCGGCCAACGCCTATCTGGACGCGCTGGTGGAGGACCGCCGTGCGCGGGGTCTCGCCGGTACCGCGGTGGCCTGGGGCCCCTGGGCCGAGGGCGGCATGGCGACCGCCGAGGGCATGGAAGCGGAGCTTGTCCGCCGTGGCCTGGCGGTCATTCCCCCGGCGCTGGCACTTACCGCGCTACAGGGAGCGGTCGCGGGTGACGACGGTGTGCTGACGGTCGCCGATGTGGACTGGGAGCGATTCGCCCCCGTGTTCACCTTGGAGCGCCCGAGCCCGTTGATCAGTGATCTGCCCGAGGTCCGGAGGGCACTCGACAGTGCGGGCTCGTCCGCTCGGGCGGGCGACGCATCGACAGGTCTGCGGGCGCGGCTGGCGGGGCTGACCGAGGCCGAGATCGACCGGGCCCTGCTGGAACTCGTGCGGAGCCAGGCCGCGGCGGTCCTCGGCTTCGCGGGTGCGGAGGTCGTTGAGCCGGGGCGTGCGTTCAAGGAGCTGGGTTTCGACTCGCTCACGGCGGTTGAGTTCCGTAACCGGCTGAACGCGGAGACCGGGCTGGTGCTTCCGGCCACGCTGGTCTTCGACTACCCGAGCGCCACGGTGCTGGCCGACCATCTGCGTGCCGAGGTGCTGGGGACGCGGGGCGATGTGGCCGTGCCGTCGGCGGTGGTGGCCCGGGTCGATGACGACCCGATCGCGATCGTCGGGATGAGCTGCCGCTTCCCCGGCGGTGTCGGAAGCCCCGAGGACCTGTGGCAGTTGGTGGCCGGCGGTGGCGACGCCATCTCCGACTTCCCGTCCAACCGCGGGTGGGACGTCGACGGGATGTACGACCCGGACCCCGAGCGGCTGGGCACGTTCTACTCGCGCGAGGGCGGCTTCCTGCACGAGGCGGGCGAGTTCGACGCGGGCTTCTTCGGGATCTCGCCGCGTGAGGCCCTTGCCATGGATCCGCAGCAGCGACTGCTGCTGGAGACCTCCTGGGAGGTCTTCGAGCGGGCCGGTATCGCTCCCATGTCCGTGCGCGGTCGGCAGATCGGCGTGTTCGTGGGCGCCGCGACCTCGGGCTACGGGGTCGGGAACGACGGCGCGGCCGGGGAGCTGGAAGGGCAGATCCTGACCGGCAACGCGACATCGGTCGTATCCGGTCGCATCTCCTACACCATGGGTCTCGAGGGGCCCGCGCTGACGGTGGACACGGCGTGCTCGTCGTCGCTGGTCGCGCTCCACCAGGCGGCGCAGGCGCTGCGCCAGGGCGAGTGTGAGATGGCGCTCGCCGGTGGTGTGACGGTGATGGCCACGCCCGGCGCGTTCGTGGAGTTCAGCCGGCAGCGCGGGCTCGCCCCCGACGGCCGGTGCAAGCCGTTCGCGGACGCCGCGGACGGTACGGGCTGGTCCGAGGGTGTCGGCATGCTGCTCGTGGAGCGGCTGTCGGATGCTCAGCGCAACGGCCACCAGGTGCTGGCGCTCGTGCGGGGTTCGGCGGTCAACCAGGACGGTGCGTCCAACGGTCTGACGGCGCCCAACGGCCCGTCGCAGCAGCGGGTGATCCGCCAGGCCCTCGCCAACGCCGGAGTGCCGGCCGCCGAGGTGGACGTGGTGGAGGCGCACGGTACGGGGACCACGCTGGGTGACCCGATCGAGGCGCAGGCGCTGCTGGCGACGTACGGCCAGGAGCGGCCGGAGGGCCGTCCGCTGTGGCTGGGCGCGCTCAAGTCGAACATCGGCCACACACAGGCCGCCGCCGGTGTTGGCGGAATCATCAAGATGGTGATGGCGATGCGCCACGGGGTGCTGCCGCGGACGCTGCACGTGGATGAGCCGTCGCGCGAGGTGGACTGGTCGGCGGGTGAGGTGCGGCTGCTGACGGAGGCGGTGGAGTGGCCCGAGACCGGGCATCCGCGCCGGGCGGGCATCTCCGCCTTCGGCGTCAGTGGCACCAACGCGCACACCATCATCGAACAGGCCCCGGTGGCGGACGAGACGGAGCCCGCCCCGGCGGCCCTGGCCGACGATCAGTCCATCGTGCCCTGGGCGCTCTCCGCCCGGAGCGCGGAGGCCCTGCGTGCGCAGGCCGAGCGGCTGCGGTCGTATCTGCTGGAGCGTGCCGAGCTGGGCGCGCTGGATGTGGGCTACTCGCTGGTGGCCTCGCGCTCGGTGCATGAGCATCGCGCGGTGGTCTCGGGCGCGAACCGTGCGGAACTGCTGCGCGGCGTCGAGGCCGTCGCGGCCGGTGACATGGCCCCGGGAGTGGTGCGGGGCGTCGCGACGCCATCGGGCCTGATGGCGTTCCTGTTCTCGGGCCAGGGCGCGCAGCGACTGGGCATGGGGCGCGAGCTGTACGAGGCGTTCCCCGCCTTCGCCGACGCGTGGGACGAGGTGTGCGCCCATCTCGATGTGCTGCTGGACCGCCCGCTGCGGGATGTGGTGTTCGCGGCGGAGGGGAGCGCGGATGCCGGGCTGCTGGATCAGACGGCGTTCACTCAGCCCGCGTTGTTCGCGGTCGAGGTGGCGTTGTTCCGGTTGCTGGAGCACTGGGGTGTCCGCCCGGATGTGGTGATCGGTCACTCCATTGGTGAGATCGCGGCCGCGCATGTGGCGGGGGTGTTCTCGCTGGAGGACGCGTGCACGTTGGTCGCGGCCCGGGGTCGTCTGATGCAGGCGCTGCCGGAGGGTGGTGCGATGGTCGCCGTCGAGGCTTCCGAGGAGGAGGTCGCGGCGTCGCTTG
>NZ_BAAAIF010000213.1:0-2669 GCF_039525925.1 Streptomyces javensis
GGCCGACCCCGCCACCACGCTTAACTAATCATACTGTGAACGAGGTTGTAACTCAAGGATCAACGAAAGACGGCCGAAGGGACCGCCCTGTCCACCTGTCCCTTCTGTCCACGGCGACATAGAGGTTTCCCCTCAGCGTCAGCCGTTGGCTGTGCGTACAGAGCGCGGTGCTCTCACCGAGCTGTGGCTCTGCGCCGCTCGTCGGGGTGATCTCTCCAAGCGGCCGGCGACCTTGCGGTGCGCGAGGTCCGGCGGACCCGGACCGAGCGCCGCCGGCCGCGCACCGCCGACCGAAGGGAGGCGAACGGGACGCGGTGAGCCGCAGCGGCGTCTGAGCGTGCGCTCGGCGTCGGGGGTGGGCTGGTGAGCGTCGATCGTGGGTCCGGGCCGGAGGATCGCCCTTCACTTGATTATATGGGCGAAAACCCAACACCGGGGAAGGGAGGGTTTTCGGGCCGTGAGGCGGACGATTCGGACCCCGACGATCAAGACGGCGAGCAGAGCTATTCGCGTCAGCAGGCCCGCGTGTTTCAGCGGAGCGTTACGATGCTCAAATACTGGGAGGCGCGGAACTACGACGTGCTCTGGTTGACGTTCACGTCCTCGCCTGAGTCGCGTCCGAGTGATGAGCTGGCGTACTCGCACCAGCGTCTCCGGCAGCGGGTCGAGCGGGCCGACCTTGCCGTATGCGACGGTGAGCGGTGTCCTCACCATGAGGAACCTACTGGGCACCGGCTGGACCACATCGACAGCCTCGAACACCTTCAGATTCGGACGTGTGAGGGGCCGCAGGGGGTGATTCACGCTTTCTGGGCGTGGGACCGGGATCGGCTTCGTGACGGCAACCACAGTCGTAGCCTCTACATCCCGCAGAATTGGCTCTCTGACCAGTGGGCCGACCTCCACGGCTCCGAAGTTCCGATGGAGCCGGGTGAGTTGAAGAAGTGGCCGGAGTCCGCTGCGGGTCACATGGAGCGCCTCGCTCGGGATCGCGCTCCGTTTATCGTCGATGTCCGCCGGGTGGGGCCGGAGCATACTGAAGCCGAACATAAGCCGGAGCACATGGCTGCTTACGCTGCTTCGCAGTATCTCGGTGATCATGGGGAGGCGCTCGAACACTTGGGGTGGTCGCACGGCCGATCTCTTGGTGGGCCGCTCGCCGAGACGTGGGAGCAGCTGAAAGCGGTTGCCGACTCGATGGGTTCCGCGATCGACTACTGGGATCGTCTGATCTCCGGGGAACCCGTCGCGGTGAACCGGAGCAACGGGAACGTTCATACCGAGCTGGCGTTCAAGCCGCCGCCGGATCTCGGGTATTCGATCGCGTCGAGTGTCACACCGCCGAGTGACTACTCCGCTCCCGGTCCTGATGGTGACACCCGAGTCCGGTCCTACTCTGGGGAGAGTTCCACGGATCAGGAGCCGCCTCCGTTCTGGGGTACTGGGTTCCGGCTGATCTCGATCGATGGGGTGCGGCTCATCGAGCGCGACGATGGGACCTACGTCGACCCTGAGTCGGGCGAGCGTGTGTCGCCACCGGGAGTGTAAGGGAGCGCGGGGTACCCCGACCCCCGCCGAGTCACGCCGGGCGCACGTCGGCCCCCACGTCGAGGCAACGCCGACCCCCACGTCGAGGCAACGTCGATCCCCACGTCGAGGCAACGCCGACCGACGTGCCGAGCGCGCGATCTCGGCGGGGCCGTCGGCGGGGAGCGCGGGGTAGCTCTCTCTGAGAGAGATTGGTAGTGCCGGGTAGGAGGATGGTAGTGCTGGGGTAGAAGGATGGGTAGTGCTGAGGTAGGCGTTCACGTAGAGCGAACGTAGGTCTACGCGTAGAAATCGCGATCACTACCTCGTAGGCTAGGTGTGTTCTCACCTGCTGGGGTGGGAAATCTGGGAATCGTTTACGTGATTTTACCCAGCGGTCTTGATGTCCGCCCGGAGCGGGTCGTATATGACTTAAAGACTTACCCCCATTTACCCCTGAAATGTGTATAAATCTCTGGGTGTTAATCGGCAAGTACAGCCTCTCTTTGCGTTATTTTCGGCGTTTAAGGTTCCATGGGGTTTTTGCGTAGTCGTCGTATAGCGGCATCTATGGAAAATGAAATCGCGGTTCGATCGGTTGGCGAGGATGAGGTGTGGTCCGGGTCTAAGCGTCGCGGTGATGGGGGTCCGGCTGGGGACCGCTTCGATCGGTCACGGGACACGCGTCAGTCTGACGAGCCGGAGGTGGTTGTCCAGGCGAACCCTGAGCCGGAGTCGCAGCCGTTTCTGCTCCAGTTGGTCGATGGGATCGTGGAGTTGTTGGCTTCGCTCTGGGACCGGTTGAGGTCGGTCTGAGGTGAGTCGTGATCGTGATTGACGTCTGCCCGTTCTGCGGGGAGGAGGAGATCGAGCCACCCATCCACTACCCGTCTCCTGAGGGGGAGAGGTGTCCGGCAACCCCGATGACGCGGTCGGCGAGTACACCTTCCCCGCCGGGCGTCGAGGGCACAGAGAGGGAGGGCAGCCGTCAGCAAGCCGGCTGTAGCGTATTGCGAAAACATGATCCGGCGGAGGGCCGCGACGCGGCCGACCCCGCCACCACGCTTAACTAATCATACTGTGAACGAGGTTGTAACTCAAGGATCAACGAAAGACGGCCGAAGGGACCGCCCTGTCCACCT
>NZ_BAAAIF010000214.1:0-2627 GCF_039525925.1 Streptomyces javensis
CTACACCGACGCCCTCATCCACCAACGCCACGCCGCCGGACTCCCCGCCACCTCACTCGCCTGGGGCCTATGGGAAACCACCAGCACACTCACCGCCACCATGAACGCCGAGGACCGTCGGCGCACCCATCGCGGCGGTGTAGCACCCCTCACCGACGACGAGGGGCTCGCCCTCCTCGACAGGGCCCTCACCGCCACCCACCCCCACCTCGTCCCGATCAAGATCAGCCCGGCCGCGCTCCGGGCCGACGACAGGGCGCGGCCCGTTCCCCCGCTGCTCCGCCATCTCGTACGGCGCCCCACGCGCCGTACGGCCCACACACCGGCTCCCGCCGACACGTCGTCGCTCATGCAGCGGCTCGCCGCCCTCGATCACGGCGAACGGCTGCGCCACCTCACCGAGCTCGTCCGCACCGAGGCCGCCGCCGTGCTCGGTCATACGACGATCGACAGCATCGGGCCGGACCAGCCCTTCCGGGAGATCGGGTTCGACTCGCTGACGGCGGTGGAACTACGCAACCGCCTCAACGCCGCCACGGGGCTGCGGCTCCCCGCGACCGTGGTGTTCGACTACCCAACCGCCGCGATCACCGCCGGGTATCTGCGGGACGAGCTGTTCGGCTCGACGCGGGCGGCCCCCACCGCTGTCACCGGACCGGGGGCCGACGCGGACGACCCCGTGGTCATCGTCGGCATGGCCTGTCGGCTCCCCGGTCGGGTGACCGACCCGGACGGGCTCTGGCGGCTGGTGGCGGACGGCGAGGACGGCATCGGGGCGTTCCCCGCCGACCGCGGCTGGGATCTGGACACGCTGTTCGACCCGGACCCGGACCGGGTGGGCACGACCTATGTGCGCGAGGGCGGGTTCCTGGAGGGGGCCACCCAGTTCGACGCGGACTTCTTCGGCATCTCCCCGCGCGAGGCGGTGGCGATGGACCCGCAGCAACGGCTGCTGCTGGAGACCGCGTGGGAGACCTTCGAGCAGGCCGGTATCGCCCCGCGATCGATGCAGGGCAGCGACACCGGGGTGTTCGCCGGCCTCATCTACCACGACTACGCGACGAACGCCGGTGAGCTGCCCGAGGGGTCCGAGACCTATCTGAGCACGGGGAAGTCGGGGAGCGTGGTGTCCGGGCGAGTGGCCTACACACTGGGCCTGACCGGTCCGGCGGTGACGGTGGACACGGCGTGCTCCTCCTCGCTGGTGGCCATCCACTGGGCGGCCAAGGCGGTGCGTGAGGGCGAGTGCTCGATGGCCCTGGCCGGGGGTGTGACGGTGATGTCGACCCCGGACGGGTTCGTGAGCTTCTCCCACCAGCGCGGTCTCGCGCCCGACGGCCGCAGCAAGTCCTTCAGCGAGGGCGCCGACGGCACCACCTTCAGCGAGGGCGTCGGTCTTGTGCTGCTGGAGCGGCTCTCCGAGGCGCGCCGCAACGGGCACGAGGTGCTGGCCGTGATCCGCGGTACGGCGGTGAACCAGGACGGCGCGAGCAACGGCCTCACCGCGCCGAACGGGCCGTCGCAGCAGCGGGTGATTCGGCAGGCGCTGGCGAACGCCGGGCTGTCGGCGGCCGATGTGGACGCGGTCGAGGCACACGGCACCGGCACCGCACTCGGCGACCCCATCGAGGCCCAGGCGCTCCTGGCCACCTACGGCCAGAACCGCCCCGCCGACCAACCCCTCTGGCTCGGCTCCCTGAAGTCCAACATCGGCCACACCCAGGCCACGGCGGGAATCGCGGGCGTCATCAAGATGGTGCAGGCCATGCGGCATGGCGTACTGCCCAGGACACTTCACGCCGACGAGCCCACCGCCAAGGTGGACTGGACATCGGGCGCGGTGTCCCTGCTCACCGAGGCCAGGCCCTGGCCGGAGACCGGACACCCCCGCCGCGCCGGGGTCTCCTCCTTCGGCGTCAGCGGCACCAACGCCCACCTCATCCTCGAACAGGCCCCGGAGGAGACGGCCGTAGAGACGGAGGCCACGGAACCGGAGGTTCCCGGGCTGGTGGCCACGGGAGGCGTGGCGCCGTGGGTACTGTCCGCCAAGAGCCCGGCGGCGCTACGGGCACAGGCCGAGCGTCTGATCGCCCACCTTCACGCCCACCCCGACACCGACCCGGTGGACCTGGGCTGGTCATTGGCCACCACCCGCACCGCGCTGGAACACCGCGCGGTCGTCCTCGCCACCGATCTCGACCAGGCGACGGCGGCCCTCACCGCCCTCAGCGAAGAGCGGCCCCACCCCAGTCTGGTCACCGGGGAGACCGGCACCGACGGCAAGACGGTCTTCGTCTTCCCCGGCCAGGGAGCCCAGTGGACAGGCATGGGCGCCCAACTGCTCCAGACCTCACCGGTCTTCGCGGCCCGGCTGAACAAGTGTGCCGAGGCCCTGGCCCCCTACACCGACTGGAACCTGATCGACGTCATCACCGGCGCACCCGACGCACCCACGCTCGACCGCGTCGACGTCCTCCAGCCCACCACCTTCGCCATCATGGTCTCCCTCGCCGCACTCTGGCAGACCAACGGCATCCACCCCGACGCCGTCATCGGCCACTCCCAAGGCGAAATCGCCGCCGCCTGCGTCGCCGGACACCTCACCCTCCCCACCGCAGCCAAAATCG
>NZ_BAAAIF010000215.1:0-2566 GCF_039525925.1 Streptomyces javensis
GTGCGGTGGTGGTTGGGTGAGGAGCGTTTGTTGGGGTCTCGTCTGGTGGTGGCCACCTGTGGTGCGGTCGCTACGGAGGCGGGTGAGGATGTGGCCGACCTGGTGCAGGCTCCGGTGTGGGGGCTGTTGCGGTCGGTGCAGACCGAGAGTCCCGGTCGATTCCTCCTGTTGGACCACGACCCTGACCACGAGATCAGCCCCACTGCGGCGGACGTGGTGGTGCGGGTTCTCGCCGCGGGTGAAGAGCCGCAGCTGGCGGTTCGGGGTGCGACGGTCTTGGTCCCGCGTTTGTCCCGTATCGCCAAGCCCGCAGCGGCCTCCGGGGCGTCTGCGCCGTTGGTGTCTGGTGGGACGGTGTTGGTGACGGGTGCGTCGGGTGCGTTGGCGGGTGTGGTGGCTCGGCATCTGGTGGCTGAGCACGGGGTGGAGCATCTGCTTCTTGCCAGCCGTAGGGGTCCGGACGCCCCGGGGACGGTCGAGTTGGTGGCTGAGCTGGAGGCGGCGGGGGCTTCGGTCACCGTGGCTGCCTGTGATGTGGGCGACCGTGACGCCGTGCGTGAGCTGCTGGCGGCCGTCCCGGCGCAGCTTCCGCTGCGGGGTGTGGTCCACACCGCAGCGGTGGTGGACGACGGTGTCGTGGAGGGGCTGAGCGATGAGCGTGTCCAGCGGGTGCTGGCTCCGAAGGTGGATGGGGCCTGGCATCTGCATGAGCTGACGCGGGACATGGGCCTGGAGGCGTTCGTGCTGTACTCCTCCGTCGCGGCCACACTAGGTGCCGGTGGGCAGAGCAGTTACGCGGCGGCCAACGCCTTCCTCGACGCCCTGGCCCAGCACCGCCACGCCCAGGGCCTGCCCGCCCTCTCCCTCGCCTGGGGCCGCATCGCACAGGAGAGGAGCGCTGGCCTACTCGACGCTGCCTTGGAGACGGAACGGCCCCATGTGCTGTCGATGAAGGTGGATCTGAAGGCGACCAGGAAGCGCGCCGACGCGGTTCCAGCGTTGATGAGGGGACTGGTTCGCGCACCGCATCGCAAGGCCGCGGCCGGTCAGCAGAGTGCGGAGGCATGGAAGGAGCAAATGGCTCTGACCGCGCCGGAGGAACGAGAGCAGCTCTTGCTGGATCTGGTCCTTACCCATGCCGCGTCTGTCCTGGGGCACAGCGGTCACACCGGCATAGAGCCTGATCGAGCATTGAAGGAGTTGGGCTTCGATTCGCTTACCGCGGTCGAACTCCGCAACCAGCTCAGCACAACCACGGGGATGCGCCTGCCGGCGACGCTGGTCTTCGACCATCCGACACCGCTTGCGGTTGCGCACTACCTGGATTCTCAAGTTCGTGGCGTCGGTCAGAGTGAAACGAACATGTCCGCACGCACTGTGCTGGCCGAATTCGACAAACTGGAGGTCACTCTCTCTCGGCTGCGCTATCGAGAGGACGAGAGGGCTCAGATCTCAGCACGCCTCAAGGGGCTCATCCTGGCATTGGGGGATTCACGGCTCGACGATGGCGCGCAGGCGCGGAGTGACGACTTGGAATCAGCCGATATGGACCAAGTTCTCAAGCTGCTCAATGACGAACTTGGAACTTTCTGAGCGAATCAGTGACTCTCCAGTGAAAGGGCAGGGCCCATGGAAGACTCCACGGTACTTGAGCACCTCAAACGCGCCACGACTGGCTTGCGTGAGGCTCGGGCTCGTTTGCGCGAGGTTGAGGAACGGGCGCGCGAGCCGATAGCCATTGTTGGCATGTCTTGCCGGTATCCAGGTGATGTGAGCTCACCGGATGACTTGTGGGAACTGGTGGCGAACGGCGTGGATGCCATATCCGCGTTCCCAGCAGATCGTGACTGGTCGGCCGGAGTTCTTGACGAGAAGGACTCGGATCAGGAATCTGCTCCAGTCGAGCTGCGCGGCGGATTCTTGCATGAT
The DNA here is from genome assembly GCF_039525925.1 of Streptomyces javensis. Lineage (NCBI taxonomy): Bacteria > Bacillati > Actinomycetota > Actinomycetes > Kitasatosporales > Streptomycetaceae > Streptomyces > Streptomyces javensis. The sequence continues at coordinate 1,930 of NZ_BAAAIF010000215.1, forward strand.
GCAGCCGATTTCGACGCGGAGTTCTTCGGGATTTCTCCGCGTGAGGCGCTGGTCATGGATCCGCAGCAGCGGCTGCTGCTGGAAGCCTCCTGGGAGGCCATGGAGAGCGCGGGAATCAATCCGGCGGATGTACGCGGCACCGAGACCGGTGTGTTCGTCGGAACTCAAGGGCAGGATTACCTGTCGCGGTTCCAGCAGCACCCAGAGGGCAGCGATGGCTATGTGCTGACGGGCAATACGGCCAGTGTGATGTCCGGGCGCCTGGCGTATGTGTTCGGCCTCGAAGGGCCCGCGGTGACGGTGGATACGGCGTGTTCGTCGTCGTTGGTGGCGTTGCATCAGGCGAGTGCGGCGTTGCGTAGTGGTGAGTGTTCGATGGCGTTGGCCGGTGGTGTGGCGGTGATGTCGACTCCGGGGACGTTTGTGGAGTTCTCGCGTCAGCGTGGCTTGTCGGTGGACGGTCGGTGCAAGGCGTTCGCGGACGCGGCGGATGGGACCGGGTTCAGCGAGGGTGTTGGTGTGTTGTTGCTGGAGCGGTTGTCGGATGCTCGGGCGCGGGGGCATCGGGTGTTGGCGGTGGTGCGTGGTTCTGCGGTGAATCAGGATGGGGCGTCGAATGGGTTGACGGCGCCGAATG
>NZ_BAAAIF010000216.1:0-2441 GCF_039525925.1 Streptomyces javensis
ACGCCACGCAGCACCTCGGTGAGCGACCAGTCCACGTACGCCGACAGGGCCGTCTCACACTCGCCGATCGCCTCGGCGAACACCGGCGAGGACTCCAACAGCCCCACGCCCATACCGATCCACTGCGCACCCTGGCCGGGGAACACGAACACCGAACGGCCACGCACATCCGCCACGCCACGCGTCACACCCGAGGCAACCTCGCCCCCGGCCAACGCGCCCAGCCGCTCGAGCAGTTCCTCACGACCGGCCCCCGTCACCACCCCGCGGTGCTCGAACACCGACCGCGACGCCACCAGCGAGAAGGCCACGTCCGCGGCGCTCAGCTCCGGACGCTCCGCCATGAACTCCCGCAGCTGCTCGGCCTGTGCCCGCAGCCCCTCCGGGGTACGGCCGGACACCAGCCACGCCACCGGACCGTCGGCGGCCTCGGCCTCGGCGACCTCGGCCGGCTCGACGGCCGGAGCCTGCTCCAGGACCGCGTGCGCGTTCGTCCCGCTCACGCCGAAGGACGACACGCCGGCGCGGCGCGGGTGTCCCGTCTCCGGCCAGGCCGTGGCCTCGGTGAGCAGCTCGATGTCGCCCGCCGTCCAGTCCACGTGCTGGGACGGCTCATCGATGTGCAGCGTCTGCGGCAGCACACCGTGCCGCATCGCCATCACCATCTTGATGACACCGGCCACACCGGCCGCCGCCTGCGAATGGCCGATGTTGGACTTGATGGAGCCCAGCCACAGCGGCTGGTCCTCCGGCCGCCCCTGACCGTAGGTGGCCAGCAGCGCCTGCGCCTCGATCGGGTCACCCAGCGACGTACCCGTGCCATGGGCCTCCACCGCGTCCACCTCGGCGCCCGACAGGCGGGCGGTCTCCAGCGCCGCGCGGATCACCCGCTGCTGCGACGGGCCGTTCGGAGCGGTCAGGCCGTTGGAAGCGCCGTCCTGGTTGACGGCCGAACCCCGGACGAGGGCCAGCACCTCGTGGCCCTTGCGGCGGGCGTCCGACAGCCGCTCCACGAGCAGCAGCCCGACGCCCTCCGCGAATCCGAATCCGTCCGCGCTGTTACTGAACGCCTTGCACTTGCCGTCCGCGGACAGCGCCCGCTGCCGGCTGAAGTCCACCAGTCCGGCCTGGGTGGACATCACGGTCGCACCGCCGGCCAGCGCCATGTCGCACTCGCCCTGACGCAGCGCCTGGACCGCCAGGTGCAGCGCGACCAGCGACGACGAGCACGCGGTGTCCACCGTCACGGCCGGGCCCTCGAGGCCCAGGGTGTAGGAGATACGGCCGGAGGCCACGCTGCCCGCGCTGCCGGTGCCGAGGTAGCCCTCGAAGCCCTCGGGAGCGTTCCCTTGCAGCCGGGTGCCGTAGTCGTTGTAGACGACGCCGACGAAGACGCCGGTCCGGCTTCCCTTCGCCGTCTCGGGGTCGATACCGGCCCGCTCGAACGCCTCCCAGGACGTCTCCAGCAGCAGCCGCTGCTGCGGGTCCATCGACAGCGCCTCACGCGGTGAGATCCCGAAGAACGCCGGGTCGAACTGGTCCGCCTCGTAGAGGAAGCCACCGTTGCGGGCGTAGTACGTGCCCTCGCGCGCGGGGTCCGGGTCGTACGTCGACTCGAGGTCCCAGCCACGGTTGGACGGGAGCGACGACGTGGCATCGGTGCCCGCCATCACCAGTTGCCACAGCTCCTCGGGCGTCCGCACATCGCCGGGGAAACGGCAGCTCATGGCGACGATCGCGATCGGGTCGTCGTCCGTGCTCACCGGGGCCGCGGCGGATCCGCCCGCCGCCGGTGCCGCGATGGCCGCGGCCTGCGCACCCAGGATCTCCGAGCGCAGATAGCCCGCCAGTACGGTCGGGTTGGGGTAGTCGAAGACGAGCGTGGCCGGGAGGCGCAGACCCGTTTCCGCGCCCAGCCGGTTCCGCAGTTCCACGGCGGTGAGCGAGTCGAAGCCCAGCTCCTTGAAGGGCCGGCCCACCTCCACGGTGTCCGACTTCGAGTGTCCCAAGGCGGCGGCCACCTGGATGCGGATCAGCTCTTCGAGCAGGTACTGCTCCTGGTCCGCCTCGGACATGCTGAGCAGTCGCCGCCGCAGGCGGGCGGCGATGTCGTCCCCGTCCGCGTCTCCGGCGCCCGCGACACGGCGGACCGTCACCCCCGGTACGACGTTGCGGAAGAGGGCGGGGAGTTCGGCGCCCTGCGCACGCAGCGCGGGGATGTCCAGCCGGAAGAGAACGGGGACCACCGGGTCCGAGACCAGAGCGGCGTCCAACAGTTCAAGGCCCTCGTCCGTGGCCAGTGGCAGCACGCCCGAGCGGGATATTCGCTGGATGTCGTCCTCGCCGAGGTGTCCGGTCATGCCGCTGGCCTCGGCCCACAGACCCCACGCCATCGACACACCCGGCAGCCCCTGCGCCCGGCGCCACGACGCCAGACCGTC
>NZ_BAAAIF010000217.1:0-2229 GCF_039525925.1 Streptomyces javensis
ACCGGCTGCACCACATCAACCCGCCCCAACGCCACCTCATCACCCAACACATCCCACAACGACCACTCGACGAACGGCGCCAACGCATCCGCACACTTACCCAAACGCCCCGCGAACACCGGCGAGGACTCCACCAACTCCAACGCCATCCCAACCCACTGCGACCCCTGCCCCGGGAACACGAACACCACCCCGGAATGCGTGCGGGCCTCGCCGACCGTGGCGCTACCACTCGCCACGGCCTCCAGCTCACGCAGCAGTTCCGTACGTTCAGCGCCCACGACCACCGCACGGTGTGACAACACCGCGCGAGCCGACGCCAGCGACCAGCCGACATCGACCGGACGCAGATCAGCATCGGCACTCACGAAGGACCCAAGCCTGAGGGCATGCGCCCGTAGCGCCGCCTCGCTCCGCGCCGAGAGCACCCACGGAACAGCTGGCGGTTCGGGCGTTCGCGCAGCGTCGCGTTCCTCGGTTTCGGCCACCACAGATGCCTGCTCGAGGATCACATGCGCGTTGGTGCCACTCACACCGAACGAGGAGACCGCGGCGCGTCGCGGCGCCCCCGTCCGAGGCCAAGGGGACGGTTCGGTGAGCAGTGCGATCCGTCCGGCCGTCCAGTCCACGTGGGGAGTGGGCTCGTCGATGTGCAGACTCCGCGGCAGCACACCATGGCGCATCGCCATCACCATCTTGATCACACCAGCCACACCGGCCGCGGCCTGTGTATGGCCGATGTTGGACTTCACGGAGCCCAGCAGCAGCGGCCGATCCGGATCCCGGTCCTGGCCGTAGGTCGCCAGCAGCGCCTGCGCCTCGATCGGGTCGCCCAGCGTCGTACCCGTACCGTGCGCCTCCACCGCGTCCACATCCACCGTGGACAGCCGGGCGTTCGCCAGGGCCTGACGGATCACTCGCTGCTGCGACGGGCCGTTCGGCGCCGTCAACCCATTCGAGGCACCGTCCTGGTTGACGGCGGAGCCCCGCATCATCGCCAGGACCCGGTGGCCGTTGCGCTCCGCGTCGGACAGCCGCTCCAACAGCAGAACGCCTACGCCTTCACCCCAGCCGGTGCCGTCCGCGCCCGCCGCGAACGCCTTGCACCGGCCATCAGCGGCCAACGCGCCTTGCCGGGAGAACTCGGCGAACGCGGTGGGCGTGGCCATTACCGTTGCCCCGCCCGCAAGTGCCATACGGCATTCGCCCGAGCGCAGCGCCTGCGCGGCCAGGTGCATGGCCACCAGCGACGACGAACACGCCGTGTCCACGGTGATGGCCGGGCCCTCGAGCCCGAAGGTGTAAGACAGACGGCCGGACGCCACGCTCGCCGCGCTGCCGGTGGCCAGATGGCCGTCCGTCCGCTGTGGCGCGTTGCCGACGAGGGCGGCGTAATCCTGGCCGTTTGTGCCGACGAACACTCCGGTGGGGCTGCCCCGCAACGCGTCCGCGGCGATCCCGGCCCGCTCGAAGACCTCCCACGAAGCCTCCAGCAGCAGCCGCTGCTGCGGATCCATCGCGATCGCCTCGCGCGGCGAGATTCCGAAGAACGCGGGGTCGAACTCTGCCGCCGTGTAGAGGAAGCCACCCGCCCGGACCGACGTGCCATCGGCTCCGCCGGCGAGGTCCCAGCCTCGGTCCTGTGGAAAGGCGGAAGTGGCATCCGTCCCCGACTCCAGAAGCCGCCACAGCTCTTCGGGCGAGTCGACACCACCTGGGAATCGGCAGCTCATCCCGATGATCGCAATCGGGTCGTCGTCCACCGGAGCCGCGGCGACCGGCGTCGAGAGCGCTGCCGACCCGGCCCCGAGCAGTTGCTCCCGCAGGTGGCCGGCGAGAAGCTCCGGAGTGGGGTAGTCGAAGACGACCGAGGCAGGTGTCTGCACTCCGGTGGCCGCCATGAGCCGATTGCGGAGTTCGATCGCGGTCAGGGAGTCGAAACCGGCTGACTGGAATGTCGCTGCGGTGTCGATCGCCGCCGGGGTGGCATGCCCCAGTACGGCGGCCACCTGGCCACGTACGAGTTCAAGGACCGTCCGTTCCCGCTCGGCCGGGGCGAGGGCCCGTAGCCGGTCGACGAACGCGCCCGCCGCGGGCGTGGTATGAGCGGCGCCACCCAGCAATGCACCGAACAGCGGGCTGGGCCGTGTGGCGGTGAACCGGGAGGCGAAGTGCTCCCAGTCGATGTCCGCGATCATCACCGCGGTCTCGTCGTCGTCCAACGCCCGC
>NZ_BAAAIF010000218.1:0-2185 GCF_039525925.1 Streptomyces javensis
CTCGTACAACCCACGCCCCATCCCCACCCGCTGACACCCCTGACCAGCGAACAACACCCCCAACCGACCACGCACCACCGAACCCGACACCACCCCCGCACCCGACTCACCCCGCGCCACCGCGCCCAACCCCGCCAACGCCTCGCCCCGATCCCCCGCCACCACCACCGCACGATCCGACAACCCCGCCCGACCACAACCCAACGCAAAGCCGAGTTCGCTCACGTCCAGCTGCGGCTCGTCGGCAAGGAAGGACCGCAGGCGTCGCGCCTGGGCCCGCAAGGCCGCGTCACCCCGCCCGGACACCATCAGCGGCACAGGAACGCCCTTCGGCCAAGACATCGCCGAGTCGGTCGGCTCGGCCTGCACCGGCACCGCCTGTTCCAGGATGACGTGGGCGTTGGTGCCGCTCACTCCGAACGCGGACACCCCGGCCCGGCGCGGACGCCCCACCTCCGGCCACACGCGCTCCTCGGTCAACAGCTCCACCGCACCCGCCGACCAGTCCACCTGCGACGTTGGCTCCTCCACATGCAACGTCCGTGGCGCGATGCCATGCCGCAGCGCCAGCACCATCTTGATGACCCCGGCCACGCCCGCTGCCGCCTGCGCATGGCCGATGTTCGACTTCAACGACCCCATCAGCAACGGCCGATCCCGGTCCTGACCGTACGTGGCCAGCACCGCCTGCGCCTCGATGGGATCGCCCAGCGCCGTGCCCGTGCCATGCGCCTCGACCACATCCACCTCGGCCGCCGACACCCCCGCACTGGCCAGCGCCTGCCGAATGACACGCTGCTGCGACGGGCCATTCGGCGCCGTCAGACCATTCGACGCACCGTCCTGGTTCACCGCACTGCCCCGCACCACCGCCAACACCCGATGGCCATTCCGCTCCGCGTCCGACAACCGCTCCAGCGCCAACACCCCCACGCCCTCGGCCCACCCCGTACCGTCAGCCGAGGCGGCGAAGGACTTGCATCGGCCATCGGCCGACATGCCGCGCTGCCGTGAGAAGGCGATGAAGATGCCGGGTGTGGGCATCACCGTGACACCACCAGCCAGCGCTATCGAGCACTCGCCGGCTCGCAACGCCTGGGCCGCCAGATGCAATGCCACCAGGGACGAGGAGCATGCCGTGTCCACCGCGACCGACGGTCCCTCGAAGCCGAGCGCATAGGACACCCGCCCCGACAGCACACTGGCCGAGGCGCCGAGGCCCAGCATGCCCTCGAGCTCGGCGGGCACCGGCTCTACGCCAGATCCGTAGTTGTGGTACGTCACACCGGAGAAGACACCCACGTCCTTGCCCCGCAGGGTGGTCGGGTCGATCCCGGCCCGCTCCAGCGCCTCCCACGAGGTCTCCAGCATCAGACGCTGTTGCGGGTCCACGGCCAGCGCCTCACGCGGCGAGATCCCGAAGAAGCCCGCGTCGAACTCCCCGGCATCGTGCAGAAATCCGCCTTGGTGGGCGTAGCTGGTGCCGGGGTGGTCCGGGTCCGGATGGAACAGGTTCTCCAGGTCCCAGCCACGGTTCACCGGGAAGTCGCTGATGCCGTCCCGCCCGTGAAGCACCAGCTCCCATAGCTCTTCGGGCGTGGAGACTCCTCCCGGCAGTCGACACGCCATGCCCACGATCGCCACCGGCTCGGTCGACACGGCCCCGGGCGCTGATGTCGGCGCCGCTACCTCCTCCGGGGCCGGGGCAGCCGTGTCCCCGATGAGCTCGTCACGTAGAAAGTCGGCGAGGATCAGTGGCGTGGGGTAGTCGAAGAGCAGGGTGGTCGGCAGAGTCCGGTCGGTGAGTGCGTTCAGACGGTTGCGCAACTGCACGGCGGTGGCCGAGTCGAACCCGATCTGGTTGAACACCATGTCCGGTTCAATGGCATCCAGCGAGGGATGGCCCAAGACGCCTGCGGTCTCCTGGCGGACGGTATCCAGCAGGATGCGTTCCTGTTCCTGTGCGGACTCCCCACGAAGGCGAGCGGTCAACGCCCCGGGGTCCTCGGGCAGTTCATCCATGCCCGGCAGCTGATCGGCTGCGGATCCCGTGTCGGCGGGGGCGGAGTTCTTGAGCCAGTAGTGCTGACGCTGGAAGGCGTAGGTCGGCAGATCCAGCGCGGCGTGTGCGGGGATGTCGCCGACCAGGGCGGTCCAGTTCACGGGGACACCGCGTACGTACGCC
>NZ_BAAAIF010000219.1:0-2163 GCF_039525925.1 Streptomyces javensis
ACGCTCTGGCTCAGCACCGGCGGGCCCAGGGGCTGCCCGCTGTGTCCCTGGCCTGGGGCCTGTGGGCGCAGGACAGCGGGATGACCGGCCACCTGGGACACGAGGACCATGCACGCCTGAACCGCACCGGCATCACACCCATGACCACCGAGGAGGGCCTGGCTCTGCTCGACATGGCAGTCGGTGGTGATCGCCCTTCGCTCCTCCTGGCCCGCCTCTCTCTTACCGCGGTGCAGAGGCATGTGGCGAACGGTGGCAGCCTCTTGAGCCTGTACCGAGGGCTGGTGACGTCCCCGGTACGTCGTACGGGTTCCACGACGGGAACGACTCTTCAGGAGCGGGTTGCGGCTCTCGACGAAGCGGAGCGGTACGACCTCATCCTCGCCACCGTTCGTACTCACATCGCCAAGGTGCTGGGCCACTCGACCGCGGACACCGTGGATGGCGATCGCGCGTTGAAGGATCTGGGCTTCGACTCCCTGACCGCGGTGGAACTGCGTAACCAACTCGGGGCGGCGACAGGGCTACGGCTGCCGACCACGTTGGTCTTCGACTATCCGACGCCTTCGGCCATCGCCAGGTATCTGGACGGTCGGCTGGGTGCGGGCGAGCGCTCGGACGGCGCTGATGTGACGCCCGTTGTGGTGGGCGTGGACGCGGAGCCGATTGCGATCGTTGGCGTGGGCTGCCGGTATCCGGGTGGTGTGGCCTCGCCGGATGAGTTGTGGGAGTTGGTGGCCGGTGGAACGGACGCCATCTCCGGCTTCCCGGTGGATCGTGGCTGGGACCTGGAGGCTCTGTATGACCCGGACCCGGACCGCGCGGGGAAGAGCTATGCCATCGACGGTGGCTTTCTGAACGACGCCGCGGATTTTGATGCGGAGTTCTTCGGGATGTCGCCGCGTGAGGCGTTGGCGGTGGATCCGCAGCAGCGGCTGCTGTTGGAGGCGTCGTGGGAGGCGATGGAGCGGGCCGGACTCGATCCGGCTGAGCTGCGCGGTTCGGCCACGGGCGTGTTCATGGGCGTGATGTACAGCGACTACGCCTCCAGGCTGAGGAAGTTCCCGGTTGAGCTCGAGGGCTACCTGGTCTCCGGCAGCGCGGGAAGCGTGGCGTCGGGGCGCCTGGCGTACACCTTCGGGCTCGAAGGTCCGGCGGTGACGGTGGATACGGCGTGTTCGTCGTCGTTGGTTGCCTTGCACCAGGCCAGCGCGGCGCTGCGCAGCGGTGAGTGCTCGATGGCCCTGGCCGGTGGAGCGACGGTGATGTCCACTCCGGACCTCTTCCTGGAGTTCTCCCGCCAGCGCGGCCTGTCGACAGACGGCCGGTGCAAGGCGTTCGCCGAGGGGGCGGATGGCACGGGGTTCGGCGAGGGCGTCGGTGTGCTGTTGCTGGAACGGCTCTCGGATGCGCGGGCTAAGGGGCACCGTGTTCTGGCGGTGGTGCGTGGTTCCGCGGTGAATCAGGATGGGGCGTCGAATGGGTTGACGGCGCCGAATGGTCCGTCGCAGGAGCGGGTGATCCGGCAGGCGCTGGCCAATGCGCGGCTGACGACGGCGGATGTGGATGCCGTCGAGGGGCATGGAACCGGAACTCGGTTGGGCGACCCGATTGAGGCGCAGGCGTTGCTGGCCACTTACGGGCAGGACCGGGACGAGGGTCGGCCGTTGTGGTTGGGGTCGTTGAAGTCGAACATCGGTCATGCGCAGGCGGCTGCTGGTGTGGGTGGTGTGATCAAGATGGTCATGGCCTTGAACCGGGAGGTGCTGCCGCGCACGTTGCACGTGGAGCAGCCGTCTTCACATGTGGACTGGGACACGGGGGTGGTTGAGCTGTTGACCGAGGCGGTGGCGTGGCCGCGTGGGGAGCGGGTGCGGCGGGCTGGTGTGTCTTCCTTCGGTGTGTCGGGGACTAATGCTCACGTCATCCTCGAGGAAGCACCGGTGGATGAGGCCTTGAGTGTCGAGGTGGTGTCCGCTGGGGGTGGTGTGGTGCCGTGGGTGGTGTCGGGGCGTAGTGCGGGGGCGTTGGCGGCTCAGGCGGGTCGGTTGCTGGAGTACGTGCGTTCTGCCCAGGCTGATGGGGGTGGCGTGGATGTCGCCGGTGTGGGGCGTGCTCTGGTGGGTTCGCGTGCGCTGTTCGAGCACCGTGCTGTCGTTCTCG
>NZ_BAAAIF010000220.1:0-2133 GCF_039525925.1 Streptomyces javensis
TGTTCGCGGAGTTGGGTCCGGATGGTGCGCTGTCGGCGATGGCCGACACCGACACCTGGGTCCCGGCACTGCGCGCCGACCAGGACGAGGCGGAGACCGCCCTGCGCGCACTGGCCGGTCTGTATGCCGCTGGTGCGGAGGTCGACTGGGCCGCGGTCACCGCTGGCGGGGCGCAGAAGGTTGCCCTGCCGACGTACCCGTTCCAGCGCCAGAAGTACTGGCCGAAGGCCGCCGCGGCGGGCGCTCACGACGGCGACTCGGCCGATGGCCAGTTCTGGCAGGCGATCGAGAGCAACGACGTCGAGGCACTCGCCGGACTGCTCGGCGTGACCGCCGAGCGCTCGGTGGTCGAAACGCTGATGCCGGCGCTCTCCGGCCTGCGGCAACGGCAGCGCAGTCGCGCGAAGTTCAACACGTCTCTGTACCAGGTGGCGTGGGAGCCAGTGACTGCGGAGACGCGGCCGGTGGTCAGTGGTGGCTGGCTGCTCCTCGTCCCCCCGGGATTCGCTGAGGAGCGGGTTGTCGCCGAGGTGGTGGAGGCGCTGTCCGCCGATGGCGGCGTGGTCCACCGGCTCCAGGCCGACCCGTCCCAGGTCGGCGCCGTGCTGGCCGAGCGTTACCCCGAGGCCGTCGGCGTCGTCTCCTTCCTGCCCCCTGGACTGCCGATCGTCGACGGCGTCCCGGTGTGGAACGCCACGGTCGAGGCGGTGGCTGCCGAGCCGGCCGACCGGCCCGGCGACCCGTGGCAGTCCGCGATCTGGGACCGGCCGTCGTTGGCGGGTGGCCGCGGCGGCTGCCTCGACCTGCCCCGGACGTGGGACACCAGCACCCAAGGCCTGCTGCGTGCCGTGCTCGGCGGACAGTACAGCGAGGACCGGCTGGCCCTGCGCACGGCGGGAGTGTTCGCCAGGAAGGTGCGCGTCGCACCCCTGGCTGTCGACACGTCACGGTCGCCGTGGCAGCCGACCGGCAAGGTGCTGCTGTCCGGCGATGACAGCGGCCCGGTCGCCGCTGCACTCACCCGATGGCTGGAAGCCGCGGGCGCCGAGGTCGTCCGGGGAGCGGACGTGCCCCCGGACGCCACCGCGGTCGTCTGCCTTGCGGACGGATCGGCCGGGGCGCAGGACATCGACGCGCTGCTCGGCCTGCACGATCAGACCGTCGGCCGCGACCTGTCGGCGTTCGTCGTGCTCTCCGACGCCGGCGCCCAGCTCGGCGTCGAGCAGAACGCGGACAAGCGTGCCTACGGCGCCTTCGCCGATGCGCTGGTGACGCTGCGCCGTGCGGAAGGCCGCGCGGCCACCGCCATCGCCTGGCAGGCTGCCGGGACTGGAACCGTCGACGGTCTGCGGCCCGCAGACCCGGACGACCTGGCCGAGGCACTTGCCTGGACCGTCGGACACGACCACGCGTGCGTCGTCATCGCGGACCTCACCGATGAGCTGCGGTCCAGCATTCTGCGCGGAACGCGCCATGAGGTGACGCCAGCTCAGGACGACGGCGCTCAGGCAACCGGCCTGTCGGGGACGGACGGTGAACGTCAGCTCGCCCGCCTGGTCCTGACCCTTGCCGCCGAGGTACTCGGTCATGACGGGCCGCAGGACGTCGACGCCGATCGGAGCTTCCGCGAGCAGGGCTTCGACTCCTACAGCGCGGTTGACCTCCGCAACCGGCTGAAGACCGCTACCGCACTCCAGCTGCCCGCCACTGTCCTCTTCGACCATCCGACACCGACCGCGCTGGTGGCCTACCTGCGGCAGCAGCTGACCGGTGAGCAAGAGGTCCTGCGGGAAGCGCCCGCCGCGGTTGCGCGGATGCGGGAGCCGGTCGTGATCGTCGGTATGGGCTGCCGGTTCCCGGGCGGGGCCGAGGACCCGGAGGGCTTCTGGCGGTTGATCGCCGCGGGGACCGACGCGATCTCGGGGTTCCCGTCGAACCGGGACTGGGACGTGGACAGTCTGGACGGCTCCGGCTCCGGCTCCGGTGATGCGGGCGCGACCTTTGCCCGGGTGGGTGGCTTCCTGGATGGCGCTGGCGATTTCGATGCGGAGTTCTTCGGGGTCAGTCCGCGTGAGGCGTTGGGGATGGACCCGCAGCAGCGGCTGCTGCTGGAGACGTGCTGGGAGGCGCTGG
>NZ_BAAAIF010000221.1:0-2121 GCF_039525925.1 Streptomyces javensis
CGGAATCCAGCACCGCGGCCAGCACGGTCTCCACGTCAGCGTCACGCGTCGGGTCCAGACCAGCCGCCGGGTCGACATCGACCAGCAGCAGACGACCAGGGTGCTCCGACTGCGCCGAGCGCACCAGACCCGCCACCGCCGCACCAGCCAGATCCTGACCGTCGGATGCGCCCTGGGTCCAGATCACCAGCCGTGCGTCGTCGGTCGCGGGATCGGCCAGCCACTCCTGCACCCACTCCAGCACCGTCGCGGCAGCCTGGTGGGCCGCCTGCGGCGCCGGACTCCCGGCGGGAGCGGCAGGCACCGCAGCAACAACCACCGGAGCCATCCCGGAGCCATGCCGCGCCCACTGCACTGCACCGGGCGAAGTCTGCGTCAGCACCGGGACCCAGTCAACGGTGAACAGCGACTGCCAGGCCTGTCGGCTAGACCCGGCGAGCTGACCGGCCGAAGCCTCACGCAGCACCAACGACTGCGCCTGGAAAACCGGCTGCCCGACACCGTCGAACGCCGTCACCGAGACCCCACCGGGTCCCGGTGCCAGCACCACGCGCAGATGGCGGGCGCCACCGGCCAGGAGCCGCACCCCCGACCACACGAACGGCAGGCCCGTCCCCCCACCGCTGCCACTGCCACTGCCGCCGCCGCTGCTGTTGCTGTTGCTGTTGCTGTTGGCAGCGGCCAGGAGAGCGTGCAAGGCGGCATCGAGCAAAGCGGGGTGCAGGCCGTACCCGGCGACATCCGCTTCCGCGGCCTCGGGCAGCTCGACCTCGGCGTAGACGGTGTCGCCGGACTGCCAGACTTGACGCAGGCCTTGGAACGCCGGCCCGTAGCCGTAGCCGCGCTGGGCAAAGCTCCCGTACGCGTTGTCAACCGGAACCTGCTCCGCGCCGACCGGCGGCCAGGCGCCCAGCGGGGCCGGAGCGGGCTCGCTGCCGGACGGGGCCAGCACGCCGACGGCGTGCCGAACCCAACTCCCTTCCCCTGTACGGGAGGAGACCGTGACGGTCCGCCGACCGCTGTCGCCGTCGCTGTCACCGACCTGGACCTGTAGCTGCACACCGCCCTGGGTGGGCAGGATCAGCGGCTCCTGGAGCGTCAACTCCTCCAGGACGCCGCAGCCGGCCAGGTCGCCTGCGTGGACCGCCAGGTCCACGAACGCCGTGCCGGGCAGCAGCACCGTGCCGTGCACCGCGTGGTCGGCCAGCCACGGCATCGCCGACACCGACAGACGACCGGTCAGCACCAGCCCATCACCCTCGGCCAGCCACACCGCCGCCGCCAACAATGGGTACCCATCGCTCTGCAAGCCGATCGACGACACGTCACCGCGACCCGTGAGGGGCTTGGGCCAGTAGTGCTGGCGCTGGAACGGGTAGGTCGGCAGGCCCACCTTGACCGCCCAGCCCTCGTCGGCGGTTGCCGCGGCCCAGTCCACCTCGACACCAGCGGTGTAAGCACCGGCCAGCGCGGTCAGCCAGCGACCACGACCACCATCGCCACGCCGCAAGCTGCCCACGGCAACCAAGTCCTCGCCAGCCTGCGCGATCGCCAAACCCAGCACCGGATGCGGACTGACCTCCACAAACACCCGGTGACCCTCCGCCGCCAGCGCGGCGACCACCTCACCGAAACGCACCGTCCGCCGCAGATTCCGATACCAGTACCCACCATCCAACTCAGCCGTATCCACCACCCGCGCCTCAAGCGTCGAGTAGAACGGCACCGCGCTGCTACCGGCGGACACCCCAGCCAGATCCTCGGCCAGACGGTCCCTGACCGCCTCGACATGCGCCGTATGCGACGCGTAATCCACCGCGACCCGCCGCGCGCCACGATCGGCGTACGCGTCCGTGAACTCCACACACGCCTGCGCGGCACCAGCGACCACGACCTGCCGCGGACCGTTCACCGCCGCGACCGACAGGTCATCGCCCCAGCCGGAGATCCACTCCCGCACCTCCTCAAGCGAGGCAGGCACCGACACCATCCCACCCGTGCCGGCCAGTTCCGCCAACGCCCGACTGCGCAGCGCCACAACCCGCGCGCCATCCTCCAACGACAAACCACCCGCGACACACGCCGCGGCGATCTCGCCCTGACTGTGACCCGCAACCGCCA
>NZ_BAAAIF010000222.1:0-2107 GCF_039525925.1 Streptomyces javensis
ACCTGCTCCCCGAACAACACGGGCAACGACACACCCCGCACACCCCGCGACTCACCATTCCACCCGACCAGCACCCGCTCCCGCTCCACCGCCGACAACAACTCCACATCACCGACGCGACACTCAGGATCCTCAGCGAGCGCGGTCAGAACACGCACGAAACGCTCCGCGATGCCCTGCGCCGTGGCCCGGTCGAACAGATCCGTGCTGAAGTCCAACGCCCCCTCCAGCACCACACCGCCATCCGCCTCACCACGACGCTCCGCAAGCCGGAACGACAGATCAAACTTCGCCGCCCCCGCTGCCACCGGCTCACCCGCCACCGACAGACCCGGCAACGAAACGACAGCCGACGCCCCACCCTGCTCCGTGTTGTTCAACGTCAGCATCGTCTGGAACAACGGATGCCGGGACAGCGAACGCTCCGGGTTGACCACCTCCACCAGCCGCTCGAACGGCAGATCCTGATAGGCGTACGCCTCAAGGTCCTTGCCTCGGACGCGGTCGAGCAGTTCGGCGAATGTGGGATCGCCTGAGGTGTCCGTTCGGAGCACCAGGGTGTTCACGAAGAACCCGACCAGATCGTCCAACGCGTCATCCGTGCGCCCGGCGATGGCCGTGCCCAACGGGATGTCGGTGCCCGCGCCCAGTCGCGTCAGCAGCGTCGACAGCGCCGTCTGCATCACCATGAACAGGCTGGCCCGACGCTCACGGGCGATCCGCGTCAGCTCTTCGTAGAGGCCGGACGGCACTTCGAACGTGATCCGGTCACCCTCGTACGAGGATGTCGCCGGGCGCGGCCGGTCGAAGGGCAGTGACAACTCCTCCGGGAGGTCCGCCAACGCGGCCTTCCAGTACGTCAGCTGGCGGTTGATCTCGCTATCGGCGTCATCCTCCGCACCCAGCATCTCGCGCTGCCAAATGCCGTAGTCCGCGTACTGCACCGGCAGCGGCTCCCATCCAGGAGCCTCACCGGTGGTGACGCGGGCCGCGTAGGCACCCGTCAGATCGCGGGCCAGCGGGCCCATCGACCAGGCGTCGCTCGCGATGTGGTGTGCCACGAGCAGCAGCACATGCTCGTCATCGCCGAGTTGGAACAACCAGGCGCGTAACGGCACGTCGTTCATGAGGTCGAAGGGAGTCCGTATCGCCTCGCTCAGTTCTTCATGGATCGCTTCCCTGTCGGCCGCGGCGACCGTCAATTCCACTTCCGCGGTGTCCTGGACCACCTGGTACGGACCGTCGGCGTCCTCCGCGAACACCGTGCGCAGGCTCTCATGCCGGGCCACCACATCACCCAGCCCCAGCCGCAGCGCACCCTCGTCCAGGGCGCCCGTCAGCCGCAACGCCACCGGAATGTTGTACGTCGCGCTGGGGCCCTCGAACTGATGCAGGAACCACAAACGCTGCTGCGCCAGTGACAACGGCAACCGCGCCGGACGCGGCACCACCGCCCGCACCGCAGGCCGCACCACCTCCGACGCATCCAGCACGGCCGCCAGCTCGGCCACGGTGGGCGCCTCGAAGACGCGGCGTACGGCCAGTTCGGCGTCCAGGACCGAGCGGATCCGGCTGACCAGCTTGGTCGCCAGCAGAGAGTGGCCACCGAGATGGAAGAAGTCGTCGTCGATGGTGACCGACTCCACGCCCAGGACCTCGGCGAACAGACCGCACAGGATCTCCTCGTGCGGCGAGCGCGGGGCCCGGCCGCCCGTCGAGTCCGGTCCGTAGTCGGGCGCGGGCAGCGCACGCCGGTCCAACTTCCCGTTCGCCGTCAACGGGAAAGCCTCCAGCGTGACGAACGCGGACGGCACCATATAGCCGGGCAGCTGGGCGGCGACGTGTTCACGCACCCCGGCGCTCACCACGCCACCGTCCGCCGTGGCCGGGACGACATAGGCCACGAGGCGCTTGTCGCCGGGCCGGTCCTCACGGACGAGGACCGCGGCCTGCCCGACTTCGTCGTGCCCGGCCAGCACCGCCTCGATCTCACCCAGCTCGATCCGGAAACCACGCAGCTTGACCTGGTCATCAACCCGGGACAGATACTCCAGCTCCCCCTCGGCCGTCCACCGCACCACATCACCCGTGCGATACATCCGCCCAC
>NZ_BAAAIF010000223.1:0-2058 GCF_039525925.1 Streptomyces javensis
CTCGCCGCAGCGACGAGCCCGTCAGGGAATGTCACTCCGATTCGGCCGCGCGGTACCGGGGAGCGAATTCCTCCTCGACGAAACGTTCGATGGAGGTAGGGGTGGAGGTGCGGGCGGTACGGGGCTGCTGCATCCGCGTGTGCCGGGAGTTGAGGGACTCGCCGACCTCGGCCATCATGTCCGCGACGTTGGCGGACACGCCGTTCCTGCGGAGTTCCGCGTGGAAGGCGGCGAGGCTGATCTGCTCGTAGGTGAGGTCGTCCGCACCTACGGCCTTCGCGATCGCTTCCGTGGCTTCCCGCATGCTCACGTCGCGTTCGCCCTGGAGCTCCAGGACCTCCGTACCGCGCCAGGTGCCGGTGGCAAGTTCCTTTGCGGCTCTGACCCCGATGTCGCGGGTGGCGACGAAGGGCAGCGGCAGGTCGGGGTCGAAGGGGGCGCTGATGCGGTGGAGGTCCTTGACCACGCCGACGTGGTCCAGCAAATTCTCCATGAAGTAGCCGGCGCGAAGCCACAGCGTGTCCACTCCATGGGCGGCCGAGAGGACCTGCTCGAAGCGGTGGAGCCCCGCGACCGGGCCGGTGCCCTCGGCGTGTTGGGCCCCCCAACTGCTGAGCCCGACGACGCGGGTCACACCGGACGCGGTGACCGCCTCGGCCAGGGAGGCCGTCACCTGGTCCTGGAAAGCGCCGAAGTCGGGATGGTCAGGGATGTAGTTGGGCTGGATCACCGCGTAGAGGCCGTCCGCGCCGCGGAAGGCATCTGTCAGTGCGGCGGTATCGGTCTGGTCGGCCTCCCACACCTCGGCGCCCCGCTCGGCGAGGTCGGCGAGCCGCCGGGCCGAACGGCCGACGGCGCGGACGGGGTGCCCGTCCGCAAGCAGACGCACAGCGACAGCCCGACCGGTACGGCCACTGGCGCCGGTGATGACGAACATCGACTGATCTCTTTCTTTCGCGTTCCGTACTGGTGCCGGGGACCATTCGCGACCGTGCGGCGCCCTGACGTCGGGGGAGCCTGGGGGAAGCAACGCGAGTGTGTGCGGCTGAGAGCCGCACCTTCCCGGCACTCGTCGTGACGGTAGGTGTCCGGCTCGCCGGACGGGTAGGAGTGGCACACCCACCCCGAGCGGGGCACGGCCCCCTCCCCACCACGGCGAACGGCCGCGCTCGTACGCTGGCGGTATGAGGGTTTCGAGCGGCCACAGCGGGGGCGGCGGGCCACTGGCGAGCTTTCTGCGCGCCAGGCGGAAGCAGGTGCGCCCCGAACAGCACCGGCTGGCTTCGGGGGCGAAGCGCCAGGTGCCGGGGCTGCGGCGGGACGAGGTGGCGTTCCTGGCCGGGATCAGTACCGACTACTACGTACGCCTTGAACAGGGGAGGGAACGGCGGCCGTCCCGGGCGGTGGTGGACGGGCTGTGCGAGGCGTTGCTGCTGGACCTCGCGGCGGCGCGTCACCTGCGTGAACTCGCCGCCGTTGAGGTGGCCACGGAGGGAACGGATCCCGGCATGGGCAAGGAGCGGTGGGAGGCCGTGTACCAGCTGCTCGGCTCCATGACGGTGCCCGCCCTGCTGTTGAACCGGTGGCTCGACGTCGTGAGCGGCAATGCGCTCGGCGATCTTCTCCACGAGGGGTTGGAGCCCCGTAACAACTATGCCCGCATGGTGTTCCTAGCTCCCGGGGCGCAGTCGTTCTTCACCGAGTGGCCCGAACTCGCGCGCTGTATTGTCGCGGTTCTGCGCGCACAGGCCGGCTCCGGGCCGGAGTCGGCCCGCCTGACAGAACTGGTGGGAGAGCTGGACGCGTACAGCGATGTTTTCCGTTCCTCCTGGGGCGAGCACCGCATCTACGAGAAGATGCTGGACCGCAAGCTGCTCAGGCATCCGCGGGTCGGGCCTCTCGCGCTCGACCAGCACGTCCTGGAGCTGCCGGGAAGCGAAGGCCACAGAATCTGGGCCTATCACCCGACGGACGGCGCGACCTCGGACGCCCTGCTTCGGCTGGGCTCCTCCGCGCTGCCGTCCGGCCATCCGGGCCCGGGACCCATGGAGCGCACGG
>NZ_BAAAIF010000224.1:0-2000 GCF_039525925.1 Streptomyces javensis
CGGCGCTTGTGGTGGCGGATGTGGACTGGGAGCGGTTCGGGTCGAGGTTCACCGCGTTGCGTCCGAGCCCGCTGCTGAGCGAGCTGATCCCCGACGCCGTCGGCTCGGGGGCTCCGCTGGGTGAATTCGCGGCCCGTTTCCCGACCATGTCCGAGGGTGAGCGCATGCGCGCGGCCGTCGAGCTGGTGCGTGTTTCGGCCGCGGCCGTGCTGGGGCACCAGGGCCCGGAGGCCATCGATCCCGTCAGGACGTTCCAGGAGATCGGCTTCGATTCGCTGACCGCGGTGGAACTGCGCAATCGGATCGCCACGGCCACCGGTATCCGACCGCCGACCACGATGATCTTCGACTATCCGACTCCTGTGGCCCTCGCCGAATATCTGAGCGTGGAATTGCTCGGTTCGTCGCAGGACAGTGTGCCGCCGTTGCAGGTGGCCGCGCCGGATGACGGTGATCCCGTTGTCATCGTCGGCATGAGCTGCCGGTTCCCCGGGGACGTCGAGTCTCCCGAGGACCTGTGGCGGCTGATCGACTCCGACGGCGATGCCATAAGTGCCTTTCCGACGGATCGTGGATGGGACCTGACCAGCCTCTTCGACACGGCTGTGGGGGAGTCGGGGACGTCGTACGCGCGTGTCGGCGGGTTCGTCCGTGGCGCGGGCGAGTTCGATCCGGGCTTCTTCGGTATCTCGCCGCGTGAGGCGACCGCGATGGATCCACAGCAGCGGCTGTTGCTGCACGCGGCATGGGAGGCCCTCGAGCGGGCCGGTATCCCGGCCGCCTCGGTCAGGGGCAGCCGGACGGGGGTGTTCGTCGGGGCGTCGCCGCAGGGCTATGGCGCTGCCGAAGCGTCGGAAGGCTATTTCCTCACCGGTAGTTCGGGCAGTGTCATTTCGGGTCGGGTGTCGTACACGCTGGGGCTTGAGGGTCCGGCGGTCACGGTGGATACGGCGTGTTCGTCGTCGTTGGTGGCGTTGCATCTGGCGGTGCAGGCGTTGCGGTCGGGTGAGTGCTCGCTGGCGCTCGCGGGCGGTGTCACGGTGATGGCGACACCCACTGCTTTCGTGGAGTTCTCGCGTCAGCGTGGACTGGCCGCGGATGGCCGCTGCAAGTCCTTCGCCGCCGGTGCGGATGGGACGGGTTGGTCGGAGGGCGTCGGGCTGCTGGTGGTGGAGCGGTTGTCCGATGCGGAGCGGTTTGGGCATCGGGTGTTGGCGGTGGTGCGGGGTAGTGCGGTGAATCAGGATGGTGCGTCGAATGGTTTGACGGCGCCGAATGGTCCGTCGCAGCAGCGGGTGATCCGGCAGGCGTTGGCCAATGCCCGTTTGTCGGCGGTGGATGTGGATGCGGTGGAGGCGCATGGTACGGGCACGGCGCTGGGTGATCCGATTGAGGCGCAGGCGTTGTTGGCCACGTACGGTCAGGGCCGGGATGTGGGTCGGCCGTTGTGGTTGGGGTCGGTGAAGTCGAACATCGGTCATACGCAGGCGGCCGCGGGTGTGGCTGGTGTGATCAAGATGGTGATGGCGATGCGGCATGGGGTGTTGCCGCGAACGCTGCACATCGATGAGCCCTCCCCGCATGTGGACTGGTCGTCCGGGTCGGTCGAGTTGTTGAGCGAAAGGGCTGCTTGGCCGGAGATGGACCGGCCGCGTCGGGCGGGTGTGTCGTCGTTCGGGGTGAGCGGGACGAACGCGCATGTGGTGTTGGAGCAGGCGCCTGGGGTGGTGGAGCCTGAGGCTGAGGCTGAAGGTGTGGTGTTGCCTGCTGTGCCGTGGGTGGTGTCGGGTGCGGGTGAGGTGGCGGTGCGGGCGCAGGTGGAGCGGTTGCGGGCTTTCGTGGACCGGAATCCGGGTCTGGATCCGGTGGATGTGGGGTGGTCTTTGGCGGCCACTCGTTCTGCGTTGTCGCATCGTGCGGTGGTGGTGGGTGCGGATCGTGAGGAGTTGCTGGGTGGGTTGGGTTCGGTGGTGGTGGGTGTGCCGGTGTCGGGTGGGTTG
>NZ_BAAAIF010000225.1:0-1955 GCF_039525925.1 Streptomyces javensis
GCCGAGGGCATCGTCTTCGAGGTGGTGCCCGGTGCGGCCGCCGCGGTGGGCGTGCCCGCCTACGCGGGGGTGCCGCTGCGGGACGCCCGCAGCGCGGAGGATGTGCGTTTCGTGGACGCTCTGGCCGCCGATGAGCACTGCTGGACGAGGTCGGCTCGTCCGACGCGACCGCCGTGGCCTCCACGACCTGGAGACGGCTGCCGCCACCGAACCCGCGCCGCTGAGCCGAGCGCGGCTACTCCCGGCCGACGCTCGTCGCGCTCATGTCGGCGTAGCGGGTGCCCGCCACCTTTCCGGCGATCGGCTCCAGCGCGGCCAGTTCGTCCGCGGTCAGCTCGATCCGGGTCGCGCCGGTGTTCTGCTCGATCCGGGCGCGGGTGCGAGTGCCGGGGATCGGCACCACGGCGACCCCGTGCACCTGGGCCTGCTGCTGCACCCAGGCCAGCGCGATCTGGGCGAGTGTGGCCCCGCGCGCCTCGGCGATCTTCCGGAGCGGCTCCAGCAGCGCGGCGTTGGCGGCCGCGTTGTCGCCGGTGAAGCGGGGCTGGAGGCGGCGGAAGTCGTCCTCGCCCAGCTCCTGCTCGGCCTGGACGAAGGAGCCGGTGAGGAAGCCGCGGCCGAGCGGCGAGTACGGCACGAGGGCGACACCCAGCTCGCGGGCGGCCCCCACCACGCTCTCCTCGATGTCGCGGCTGAACAGCGACCACTCCGACTGCACCGCCGCGATGGGGTGCACCGCGTGCGCCGCGCGCAGCTCGTTCGCCGTGACCTCGCTCAGCCCGAGGTGCTTGACCTTCCCCTCGGCCACCAGCTCGGCCATGGCGCCGACGCTCTCCTCCAGCGGCACCTCGGGGTTGCGCCGGTGCATGTAGTAGAGGTCGATCTGGTCCACCCCGAGGCGGCGCAGACTGCCCTCGACGGCCTGGCGGATGTACGGACGGTCGTTGCGTATCCGCTGGCGGCCGTACGGGTCGCTCTCGTCGCGCTCGATGGCGAACTTGGTGGCCAGGGTGATCCGGTCCCGGTTGGCCCGGACGAAGGCGGAGATGAACTCCTCGTTCCGTCCGAAGCCGTAGACATCGGCGGTGTCGAAGAGCGTGACGCCCAGCTCCAGGGCCCGCTCCAGCGTGGCCCGCGCCTCCGCCTCGTCGTGGGTCGGTCCGTAGGCCCAGCTCATGCCCATGCAGCCCAGGCCCTGGACGCCGACCTCGGGTCCGCCGGTCCCCAGGCCGACGGTCGCGATGGTCTCGTTGGTGCTGTCGCTCATACGGGATCAAACCTCTCCGACGACGACGCCCTCCGGGCGTCAGCATAGATATCGATCTTGTAGTCGAGGACCTCGAGCGTGCTCTGGAGCTCGGCGATACGCTCCCGCACGTTCTCGCGGTGCGCGGTCAGCAGCTCCTCGCGCTCGGCGAAGGTGTGCTCGCCCTCCCGCACCAGCTCGGCGTAGCGGACCATGTCCGCGACCGGCATCCCGGTCAGCCGCAGCTTGCCGACGAGGTCGAGCCAGTCCAGGTCGCGGTTGGTGAAGCGGCGCTGGCCGGTGTGCGTACGGTCCACGTGCGGCATCAGCCCGATCCGCTCGTACCAGCGCAGGGTGTGCGCCGTCAGCCCGGTGTGGGCGGCGACCTCGCTGATCGAGTAGCGGTCCTGCCCGGTGGGCCGGGGGTGGCCGACTCTCCCCGCGCAGTTCTTCCGCGCCTTCACCGGGGCGCTCTCCATCACGGTCATGCCGATTCACCTCTCGCAGGTCGCGGATCCGCACATCTCGTCGACGTCTTCAACGCTATTGAGTTGGAGTGCACTCCAAGCAAGCGGAGATTTGGGAGAACCTTGGCGCCTGCGGCGGGCTGTTGGCGGTTTCTAGGAGTCGTCGCAACACGTGGTTGTGTTGATCAGGCTGCGAGCAGTTTATGCAGGCGCTCGGCTGGGGTTTCCCAGCCGAGCGTTTT
>NZ_BAAAIF010000226.1:0-1793 GCF_039525925.1 Streptomyces javensis
AGAAACCCTCGAAACCACCAACACCCCCCACACCACCATCACCGGCACCCTCCGCCGCGACGACGACACCCCCACCCGCTTCCTCACCCACCTCGCCGAACTGTCCACCAGGGGAACACCAATGGACTGGCCCACCGCGTACACCGGATCACAACCCTCCCAAATCCCGCTCCCCACCTACCCCTTCGAACACGAGACGTTCTGGCTGGACCGCGGCGGTCCGGGCGACGTCCGTGCCGTGGGGCTGGAGGACACCGGCCACCCGCTGGTCGGGGCCGTGGTGAGCGTGCCCGACACCGGAGGTGTGCTGCTCACCGGACGTCTCTCCCTGCACAGCCACCCCTGGCTGGCCGACCACGCCGTCTCCGGCACCGTCCTGCTCCCCGGTACGGCGATGGTCGAGCTGGCGGTGCGCGCCGGGGACGAGGCGGACACGCCCACCCTGGAGGAGCTGGTCATCAGCCGGCCGATGACGGTTCCGGACGAGGGCACGCTGCACGTCCAGGTGCTCGTCGGCGGCGAGGACCGCGGGCGCCGCAAGGTGGGGGTCTACTCGCGCCCGGAGGGCACACGGCAGTGGACCGAGCACGCCACCGGCACCCTGACCGGAGGGGCTGCCAACACCCTGGCCGCCAGGGCCACGGCCCCGTCGCCCGAGGCCGCTCAGCCGTGGCCGCCCGAGGGCTCGGAGCCCGTCGCCATCGAGGGGTTCTACGAGCACCTGGCCGAGGTCGGGTACGAGTACGGCCCGGCGTTCCGCGGGCTGAGGGCGGTGTGGAAGCGGGACGACGAGGTGTTCGCCGAGGTGTCCGTGCCGGAGGAGCAGACCGGGGTCGCCGGGCGGTTCGGCATCCATCCGGCGTTGCTGGACGCCACCCTGCACGCCGGGAACTTCTGCTTCCAGTCCGATGGTGAGCGGCCCACGATGCTGCCGTTCGCCTGGACCGATGTGCGGCTCCACGCCGTGGGCGCCACCGCGGTACGGGTGCGGGCGACGGTGTCCGACGGGGACGGGCTGTGCGTACGGATCACCGATCCGCAGGGCGTTCCGGTGGCCACGATCGGGTCCCTCCAGCTCCGGGAGACCACGCCCGACCAGTTGCGCGCGCTGTCCGCCGCGTCGGGTGGCAACGCGCTGTGGGCGGTCGGCTGGGCCGAATGCGGGCTCGACGCCTCTGAAGCGCGGTGGGCCACGCTCGGGGAGAGCCGGCTCCCGGGTTCCCCGCCGGGCTATGCCGATGTCTCCGAGGTCGTGGCGGCCATGGAGATGGTGGAGGCCGGGGAGCGGCCCGCCGTGCTCGTCGCCGACGTGTCCGCCTGGGTCCCGGAGGAGACCGGGCCCATCGACCGTACGCATGCGCTCTGTGCCCGGGTCCTGGATCTGCTACAGCAGTGGGTGGACCGGCCCAAGCTGGCGGACACCCGGCTGGTCGTCCTCACCCACGGCGCCATGGCCGTCCACGAGACCGCCGAGGTCACCGACCCGGCCGCGGCCGCCGTCTGGGGCCTGGTCCGCTCGGCCCAGTCCGAGCACCCCGGCCGTATCCAGCTCATCGACACCGATGACCACTCCCACCGGGCCCTGCCCACCGCGCTCGCCACCGCCGAGGCCCAACTCGCCCTCCGTGACGCCACCGCCTACACCCCCCAGCTGACGCCCGCCCCCGCCACCACACCCGAGCCCCTCACCCTCGATCCCGAGGGGACCGTCCTCGTCACCGGCGGCACCGGAACCCTCGGCGCCCTCACCGCCCGCCACCTCATCACCCACCACAACGCCCGCCACCTCCTCC
>NZ_BAAAIF010000227.1:0-1788 GCF_039525925.1 Streptomyces javensis
AGTTGGACCGGCGTGCGCTGCCCGCGCCCGAATACGGGCCCGAGACGGCTGTGGGCCGTGCCCCGCGTTCGCCGCGTGAGGAGATCCTGTGCGGTCTCTTTGCCGAGGTGCTGGGCGTGGAGTCGGTCACCATCGATGACGATTTTTTCCGTCTCGGCGGTCATTCGCTGCTGGCCACGCGGCTGGTCAGCCGGGTCCGTAGTGTCCTGGCGGCGGAGCTGCCCATCCGGCAGCTCTTCGAGACGCCGACCGTCGCGGGTATCTCCTCCGCTCTCGCGACGGATGGTGTGCGTCGTCGCGTGACCCCGGCCGATCCGCGACCGGAGCGGATCCCGTTGTCGTATGCCCAGCAACGGCTTTGGTTCCTCAACCAGTTCGAGGGCCCCAGCGCCACCTACAACGCTCCGGTGGCGCTGCGGCTGACCGGTCCTCTGGACCGGGAGGCGCTGCGTCTGGCCCTGGGCGATGTGGTGGCCCGCCACGAGAGCCTGCGCACCGTCTTCACCGAGGACGCCGACGGTTCTCGGCAGATCGTCCTCCCCGCCGACGAGGTTCGTACGGAGCTTCCGGTGGTGGAGACCGACGAGCGGCGGCTGGACGAGGACTTGGCCGTCGCGGCGGCCCGTCCCTTCGACCTCGCGGCCGAAACTCCCTTCCGTGCCCATCTGTTCGCGGTCGCGGAGCAGGAGCATGTGCTGCTCGCCCTGACCCACCACATCGTCAGCGACGCATGGTCGCGCACCCCGCTGGCGCGTGATGTGGCAGTGGCGTACACGGCCCGTGTCACCACCGGTGAGGCTCCCGTGCGCGAGCCGCTGCCGGTGCAGTACGCGGACTACAGCCTCTGGCAGCGCGATGTCCTCGGTGACGAGTCCGACCCCGACAGTGAGATCTCGCGTCAGCTCGGCTACTGGACCTCCGCGCTGGTGGGTCTTCCGGATCAGCTGGAGTTGCCGTACGACCGGCCGCGGCCGTCCGTGGCCACCTACCGCGGAGACCGCGTACCGTTCCAGGTCTCCCCGCCGCTGTACGCGCGGATCACCGAGGTGGCCCGGGAGGCGCAGGCCAGCCCCTTCATGGTGCTTCAGGCAGCCCTCGCCGCCCTCCTCGCGCGGCTCGGCGGGGGTACGGACATCCCCATCGGCACGCCGATCGCCGGCCGCACCGACACCTCGCTCGACGATCTGGTCGGCGTCTTCCTGAACACGCTGGTGCTGCGCACGGACACGTCGGGGAACCCGAGCTTCGCCGAGCTCCTCGACCGGGTCCGGGAGACGAACCTGGGCGCGTACGCCCATCAGGACCTGCCCTTCGAGCGGCTGGTCGAGGTGCTTAACCCGGAGCGCTCGCTGGCCCGTCACCCGCTCTTCCAGGTGCTGCTGACCCTCAACAACACCGACTACCAGGGGGCGCTGGACTCGCTGGACGGCCTTCCTGGGCTCACCGCCGAGCGACAGCAGGTCGAGACGTCAGTGGCCAAGTTCGACCTCGCCTTCGGCTTCACCGAGAGCCACGACGAGTACGGGCAGGTGCATGCGCTCAACGGCGTCCTGGAGTTCAGCACCGATCTGTTCGACCGCACCACGGCCCATACGCTCACCGAGCGACTCCTCCGGCTTCTGACCCAGGCCGTGGCCGAGCCGACCGCCCCCGTGTCCCGTGTTGATCTGCTGGACGAGGCCGAGGTCCGGTCGGTGGTGTGGGACTGGAATGACACGGTGTGTGAGGTGCCGGGTCGTTCGGTGGTGGAGTTGTTCGAGGAGCGGGTGGTCCGGGCGCCGGATGCGG
>NZ_BAAAIF010000228.1:0-1662 GCF_039525925.1 Streptomyces javensis
TGCGGACGCGGCGGTTGCGGGTGAGTCATGCGTTTCATTCGGCTCGTATGGACGGCATGCTCGCGGAGTTCGGCGAGGTGCTTCGAGGCGTGGAGTTTCGTGCTCCGAGCGTGCCCGTCGTATCGAACGTGTCGGGTGCGGTGGCCGGTGAAGAGCTCTGCTCGCCGGAGTACTGGGTGCGGCATGTGCGGGAGACGGTCCGGTTCGCCGATGGGCTCAACACCCTCCGCGAGCAGGGTGTGACTTCGTTCCTGGAGCTGGGGCCGGACGGCACGTTGTCCGCGCTGGCCGATGGCGACGGTGTGTCGGTGCTGCGCCGGGACCGTCCGGAGCCTCTGACCGTCATGGCTGCTTTGGGTGGGCTGTACGTCCGGGGTGTCGAGGTCGACTGGGATGCGGTGTTTCCGGGTGCTCGGCGGGTTGATTTGCCGACGTATGCCTTCCAGCGTGAGCGGTTCTGGCTGGAACCGGCCGCTGCTCAGCCTGCGACGAGCGCGGTGGACGCGGCGTTCTGGGATGCGGTCGAGCGTGGCGATGCGGAGGCTCTTGGGGTTGATGCTGAGCAGTCGTTGAGTGCCGCGTTGCCCGCATTGGCGTCGTGGCGGAGGGCACGGCAGGAAGAGTCGGTCATCGACTCATGGCGGTATCGGCTGACCTGGACCCCGGTCGCGGGACCTTCTTCGCAGCTCTCTGGCGTGTGGTTGGTGGTGGTCGAACCGGATGAGGCGGAGACGGACGTTGTCGCCGCGCTGCGGGGCGCCGGCGCCGAGGTGCGTGTCGTAACGATCGATGAGCTGGACGCGGGGCCGGTCGCTGGTGTGGTGTCGTTGTTGTCGGTCGAGGCGACGGTGGCGCTGGTGCGGGCCCTCGGGGCGGCCGGGGTTGATGCGCCGTTGTGGTGTGTGACGCGGGGTGCGGTCTGTGTGGTGGACGGGGATGTGGTGGATCCGTATGCGTCGGCCGTCTGGGGTTTGGGCCGTGTGATCGGGCTGGAGCATCCGGAGCGGTGGGGCGGGCTGATTGATCTGCCCAGCGCATGGGGTGAGCGAACCTCCGGTCTGTTGTGCTCGGTGCTTTCGGGCGGTACGGGTGAGGACCACACAGCGATCCGTGGCGACGAGGTGTTGGGCTGTCGGCTGAGCCGTGCGACGACGTCGGGCCCGGGACCGTCCACCGCCTGGGAAGCGTCGGGGACCGCGCTGATCACCGGTGGAACGGGTGCCCTGGGGAGCCATGTCGCCCGATGGCTCGTGGATACCGGCGTCGAAGAGATCGTGTTGACGAGCCGACGAGGCGCGGACGCTCCCGGAGCACGGGAACTGGTCGCCGAACTGTCGGCCACGGGCATATCGGCCCGTGTCGTGGCATGTGATGTGGCCGATCGGGACGCGGTTGCTGAGCTGATCGAGACCATGCCGGACCTCCGCGTGGTCGTCCACGCCGCCGGAGTACCGAGCTGGGGTGCGTTGAGCTCACTTACCGCACAGGGCCTTCAGGATGGGATGCGGGCGAAGGTCGCGGGAGCCATCCACCTGGATGAGCTGACGCGCGATATGTCCTTGGAAGCCTTTGTGTTGTTCTCGTCGGTGGCGGGGGTGTGGGGGAGCGGTAGTCAGTCGGCGTATGCGGCGGCGAACGCGTTCTTGGATGGGTTGGCGTGGC
>NZ_BAAAIF010000229.1:0-1574 GCF_039525925.1 Streptomyces javensis
GACGAGCTTTATGCGGGTTTTGCTGGTCGGGGTTATGAGTATGGGCCGTTGTTTCAGGGGTTGCGGGCGGTGTGGCGGTTGGGTGATGCGGTGTTTGCGGAGGTGTGTTTGCCGGAGGGGGTTGATGGTGGTGGGTTTGGGGTGCATCCGGCGTTGTTGGATGCGGCGTTTCAGGCTTTGTTGATTGTGGGTGGTGAGGGTTCGGGTGAGGGTGTGGGGGAGCGGGTGAGGTTGCCGTTTGCGGTGGGTGGTGTGCGGTTGGAGGGGCGGGGTGTTGTTCGGTTGCGGGTGGGTGTGCGGTTGGTGGGTGTGGATGAGGTTGCGGTTGAGCTGGCGGATGAGGGTGGCCGGTTTGTGGGTGTGGTGGAGTCGTTGAAGGTGCGGTCGGTGTCGGTTGGGCAGTTGGCCGGGGTGGGTGCGGGTCGGGATTGTTTGTTTGAGGTGGGGTGGGAGCGGGTTTCTGCGGATGTGGTGCGGGGTGGGGTGGTGGGTCCGGTGGTGGCGTCGTTGGCGGGTGGGGATGTGGTGGCGTTGGAGCGGTTGGCGGGTTGTGGGGTGGTGCCGGATGTGGTGGTTCTGACGGTGCCTGGGGATGCTGATTGCGGGTCTGGTGGTGTGGTGGGTGGGGTGCATCGGGTGGTGCGGGAGACCGCTGGGGTGTTGGGGATGTTTGTGGGGGATGAGCGGTGGTCGGGGAGTCGTTTGTTGGTGCGGACCAGTGGTGCGGTGGTGGTGGAGCCGGGTGAGCGGGTGGGTAGTTTTGCGGGTGCGGCGGTGTGGGGTTTGGTGCGTAGTGCGCAGGTGGAGCATCCGGACCGGTTCCTGCTCGCTGATGTCGTCGAAGACGGGCGTGATGGTGGTGCGGGTCTTGACGCTGGTGTGGTGGGCGGTCTGGTGGCGTGTGGCGAGCCCCAGCTCGCGGTGCGTGGGGATGTGGTGCGGTGCGCCCGTCTGGCACGGGTCAGTGGGGCTGGTGCTGCGGGGCTGACCGACCGGTGGCAGGGTCCGGGGACGGTGTTGGTCACTGGTGGCACCGGGACGCTGGGCGGTTTGGTGGCCCGGCATCTGGTCGCCGAGCACGGAGTGGAGCATGTGCTGCTGGTGAGCCGTCGGGGCCTGGATGCGCCGGGGGCGTCGGAGCTGTGTGAGCAGATCGAGGAGCTGGGCGGCCGGGTGACGGTCCGCTCCTGTGACACCAGTGACCGTGATGCGGTGCGTGAGCTGCTCGCTGGCGTTCCGGCGGAGGTGCCGTTGCGGGGTGTGGTGCATGCCGCGGGTGTGCTGGATGACGCGACCGTGGAGGGCCTGGGCCGGGAGCAGATCGAGCGGGTGCTGGCCCCGAAGGTGGATGCGGCTTGGCACCTTCATGAGCTGACCCAGGACATGGACCTGGAGGCGTTCGTCCTGTTCTCCTCGGCTGCGGGCGTGCTGGGCAATGCCGGGCAGGCCAACTACGCGGCGGCCAACACCTTCCTGGACGCTCTGGCTCAGCACCGGCGGGCCCAGGGGCTGCCCGCTGTGTCCCTGGCCTGGGGCCTGTGGGCGCAGGACAGCGGGATGACCGGCCACCTGGG
>NZ_BAAAIF010000230.1:0-1532 GCF_039525925.1 Streptomyces javensis
CTTCGTCTGAACATGTGCTCCGACCAAGGAACACACACGTCCAGCACGAAGGCCGTGAGGATGAGTCTGCTGCATCACGATGCCCGGCGGGAGCCGCTGGCGGAACTGTCATGCTTCCGGGGCGAGTTCTACTCCTGTCTCACCGCTCGTTCGGACGCGTTGTTCGAGCTGGCCGATGCCGTTCTGTGCGGCGATGGGCCGGTGAAGTCGCTGGCCGAGCTGTCACTGGTGGGTGAATACCGCCGCGGTCACGGCGGGCTCTACGCCGCGGTGGCACGCGGACGCATCGACGCTGACCGGCTGCGGTGGGCACTCGCGGCGGTGCCACTGCCACGGGCTGCCAACGGCCAGCTCGTCCTGGCCATCGACATCACCTGCTGGCTCAGGCCCGACGCCCACACCTCACCGCAACGGATCCTGTGTCACACCTACGGCCGGGGCAAGGACCAGCACATCCCGGTCCCCGGCTGGCCCTACTCGATCATCTGCGCACTCGAACCCGGTCGCAGCTCGTGGACTGCACCCTTGGACGCACTGCGTCTGGCACCCGGGGACGACACTGCCACCGTCACCGCCCGGCAGCTGCGCGATCTGCTGAAGCGACTGATCACTGCAGGGCAGTGGCGCACGGGTGACCCGGACATCCTCATCGTCGCGGACGCCGGATACGACGCGTCCCGTCTGGCATTCCTGCTGGGGGACCTGCCCGTGCAGGTGCTGGCCCGGATGCGCTCGGACCGTGTCTTGCGCAGGCCCGCCCCGCCCCGACAACCACACGCCCTGGGCCGGCCACCGCGGCACGGAGGCGAGTTTGTTTTCGGGCAGCCCGATACCTGGGGCAAGCCCGACACCGAAACCGTCACCGACACACGCCTCTATGGCGCCGCCACCGCCCGCTCCTGGAACCGGCTGCACCCCAAGCTGACCCACCGCTCATCCTGGGAGGCAGCAGACGGCACCCTTCCCATCGTCGAGGGAACGGTGATCCGTCTGGACATCGATCACCTGCCCAGTGGGGCAACACCGAAGCCGGTCTGGCTGTGGTGGTCGGGCACCGACGCCTGCTCTGCCGACGTCGACCGCCTCTGGCAGGCATACCTGCGGCGCTTCGATATCGAGCACACTTTCCGCCTGTTCAAGCAGACTCTCGGCTGGACCTCTCCGAAGATCCGCACCCCCGAGGCGGCGGACCGGTGGACCTGGCTGGTCCTCGCTGCCTACACCCAGCTCCGGCTCGCCCGCCCGCTCGCAGCCGACCTTCGTCGCCCCTGGGAGAAACCAAGCTCCCCGGACAAGCTCACTCCCGCCCGCGTCCGCCGGGACTTCCGGCACATCCGCCCCCAAGCCAGCTGCCCGGCCAGAGCACCGAAATCCTCACGCCCCGGCCCCGGACGACCACCGGGCCGCAAAAACACCCGGCCCACACCACGCCACGACGTGCACACACCCCGCAAAACGAAGCCAGCGAAACGGCAAACGAACAAAACGTCCAACCCACGGCCCCGCCGCACAGGTTAAAGATCAAGCTAGGG
>NZ_BAAAIF010000231.1:0-1526 GCF_039525925.1 Streptomyces javensis
TCGAGGTTGGTGATGTCGTGTTGGGTGAGGTTGAGGAGGGGGAGGTCGGAGGGGGTGCGGCCGCCGGTGTGGTGTTGGGTGTGGGTGTTGAGGGCTTTGAGTGCGGTGTGCCAGTGGTGGGCGAGTTGGGTGATGTGGTGGGTGGTGTGGTGGTGGGGGTTGTAGGTGAAGGTGGTGGTGAGTTGGGGTCCGTGGGGGGTGTTTTGGGTGTGGGCGTTGATTTCGAGGGGGGTGTGGTGGTGTTGGTGGGGGTCGGTGTTGCCGTTGAGGGGGGTGGTTTCGGGTGCGTGGGGCCAGGGTTGGGTGGTGGGGTTGGTGGGTGTGGTGGGGGTGTAGCGGCCGAGGTAGTTGAAGGTGGTGGGGGGTTGGGGGAGGTGGGTGAGGGTGGTTTTGGTGGTGGGGTTGAGGTGGCGGAGGAGTCCGTAGCTGGTGCCGTGGTGGGGTGTGGTGTGGAGGGTTTCTTTGATGGTTTTGATGGCGGTGCCGAGGTGGGGTGTGTTGTGGGTGATGTCGTGCCAGGTGGCGGGTCCGGGGTGGAGTCGGGTGGGGTGGAGGGTGGTGAACCAGCCGATGGTGCGGGTGAGGTCGAGGTGGGGGGTGAGTTCGTGGCGTCCGTGGCTTTCGAGGTTGATGAGGGTGGTGTTGGTGTTGTTGAGGTGGTTGAGGGTGAGGGTGAGGGCGGTGAGGAGGATGTCGTTGATGCCGGCGTGGTAGGTGGTGGGTGTGGTGGTGAGGAGGGGTTGGGTGTGTTCGGGTGGGAGGGTGGTGGTGTGGTGGAGCATTTGGCTGGTGGGGATGGGTGTGGGGCCGGGGTTGGGTGGCGTGTTGGTGTGGGGTTGGAGGGTGTGGGTCCAGTGGGGGAGTGTGGTGGTGTGGGTGGGGTGGTGGGCTTGTTGGGTGAGGTAGTGGGCCCAGGTGCGGTAGGAGGTGGGGACGGGTTCGAGGGGGGTGTTGGGGTGGTGGTAGGCGTGGGTGAGGTCGGGGGTGAGGATGCGCCAGGAGACTGCGTCGATGACGAGGTGGTGGGCGAGGAGGAGGAGTCGTCCGGGGGTGGTGGGTCCGAGGGTGAGGTGGATGGCTTGGAGCATGACGCCGTGTTCGGGGTCCAGGCGGGTTTGAGCCGTGGTCTGGTGTTCGGTGATGGCGGTGGGGAGGTCGGGGTGGCCGGTGAGGTCGGTGTGGTGGAGGAGGTTGGCGGCGTTGATGCTGCCCGGTGGTGGTATCCGCAGTTGGTAGTCGTCTGCGGTTTTGTTGAGGGTGAGGCGGAGGATGTCGTGGTGGTCGATCACGGTTTGGAGGGCGGTGGTGAGGCGTTGTTGGTCGAGGTTGGCGGGGACGGTGAGTAGGACTGATTGGTGGTAGGTGGTGAAGGTGCCGCCTTGTTCGAACAGTTCTCGCATGATGGGGGTGGCGGGGAGGGTGCCGGTGCCGGTTTCGTGGCGGGCCGGAACTGTGGTGGGGATGATGGTCGCGGTGGTGGCCAGGGCGGCTGGGGTTTGGTGTTGGAAGACTTGGCGGGGGGTGAG
>NZ_BAAAIF010000232.1:0-1523 GCF_039525925.1 Streptomyces javensis
CCCCCCTGAGCCCGCCCGGTGCCCCGCCCAGCGGCAGCGGCGCGGCTCCCGTCCCCACAGGCAGCCGCCCGCTGCCGTTGGCGCGTTCTCCGGCCGCGCCAGGGCAGGGCCGGCCCCAGCGGGCCTTCCCTGACGCCGGCGCTCCGCTCGGCGCCGCGGCCGGCGTGTCCCGGGCGCAGCACCGCGGCGCCCGGGGTTCGGGCGCCGCGGCGTCGGCCGTCCTACCGGGCCAGGACCATCACCTTCTCGCCGCCGATGAAGGGCAGGCCCTCCGGCCCGGCGATGTACGGGCTGATCCAGATCGGCTTGTGCGCGCCGCGCGAGGAGTACCACTGGTCCCGCCAGTGTCCGCGTACGACCCACCGGTGCTGGTACTCGCGGCTACCGGACCGCTCGGCCGGGTCGGTACCCCGCTCGGTGCGGGCCCGGCGCAGCCGGATGAGGCGGACCTCGGTGCCGTAGTCCCGGTCGATGCGCTGGATGCGGCGCCGGGAAGCCCGGTCGGCGGCCACACGCTCGCTCGTGGCGATGGACTGGCCCATCAGCAGCCAGGTGGCCTGGATCAGCCGCAGGAGGGCGACGTCGCCCGGCGGTGTGTCGCTCAGGTCAAGCAGCCCCGGCTCGATCAGCGTGGTGCGCTGGTAGTTGTAGCCGTGGATCGGTTGGAGCGAGGCCATCTGGCCGGGGGCGACGTGGGCGAACTTCGTGCGCAGCCACGCCGCGCTCTCGGCCGGGCTGGTGTCCCCTAAGTACTCCGGGAGGGCGGCCTCGACCTGGTCGAGGTACTCGCGGGTTCCGCTCCAGTAGTCGATCGCCAGGTGCCCGAGCCACGGGCCCCAAGTGACCAGTCGAATGGGCTGGTTGCCTGCTGCCTCGTACCGCATCGGCGGGTCCTCGAAGGCGAGCATGCCCGTCGGGGCGGGCAGGTCCTCGGGCCGCATGTCGAAGTTGTCCAGGCTCTGGGCGGCGTGGTGGGCCAGGGCCGTCATGTCGCTGGTGACGTAGGACAGCTCGGCGGTTCGCAGCCCGGCGGCGGTGCGGGCCGCCAGGGCCTGCGGCGTGGTGACGCCGGGCGGCAGGAGGTCGTCGTACGAGGTGCGGGCATCGGCCGAGAGCATGCAGTACAGCCAGTTCGCCATGCCGTCCCGGCCTTGGTCGGTGGCCCAGGCGGCAAGGTCGGCTCTGACCTCGGGTATCTCGCGTGCGGTGGGAGTCGTGACGGCCATGGCCGTCCCCCTTTTCAAGATCGGCAACATCGGGGTGACGTGACATTGGCGTGGGTGCCGCGACGTCATCCAGCGGTGTGCGCGATGTGGCCGTCTGCCGTAGGCGAACTGGAAAGCACCTGGTCAGTGGTGTTGGAGATGCTGCCGTGCGAGACTCGTGGGGCCCCGGGTGTGAGTAGTTGCGGTACAGAAAGTGCCGGTGAGATTGATCTTGCTGGGGCTGGGCTACTTCGCGGGTGCTTCGAGCTGGTGAGGGATGGCTCCCGACCGCAGCTCGCGCAGGTCGGGGATGTGGTT
>NZ_BAAAIF010000233.1:0-1517 GCF_039525925.1 Streptomyces javensis
TTCCGCCGCCGGTGACGTGTTTCGAGCTGTCGCAGGCGGTGGCGGCGCTGCGGTACCTCCAGGCGGCTCGGCAGGTGGGCAAGGTGGTGCTGAACGTTCCCGTCGAGTGGGACAGTCAGGGGACCGTTCTCGTTACGGGCGGGACTGGCACGCTGGGTGGTGAGTTGGCGCGGCACCTGGTGAGCGCCCGTGGCATGCGGCACCTGGTGCTGATGTCCCGTCGTGGCCCGGCCGCGCCGGGCGTGGCCCGCATGGTCGCCGAGTTGACGCAGTCGGGTGCGGAGGTCCGTGTGCAGGCCGGCGATGCCGCCGACCGTGACGGTCTCGCCTCGGTGCTGGCGCGGCTTACGGCCGAGCGGCCGCTGACCGCGGTCGTGCACGCCGCCGGTGTGATTGACGACGCCACGATCGAATCCCTGACGCCCGAGCGCATGGCGACCGTGTTTGCGGCCAAGGTCGATGCGGCCTGGAACCTGCACGAGTTGACGGAGGGCGCGGGCCTGGCCGGTTTCGTCCTGTACTCCTCGGCGGCGGCTGTCATGGGTAGCGCAGGCCAGGGGAGTTACGCCGCTGCCAACGCGTTCCTGGACGCACTCGCGTCCTACCGTCGTGGCCGGCAGCTGGTCGGTCAGTCGCTGGCCTGGGGCCTGTGGGCCCAGGCGTCGGAGATGACGGGGCACCTGGAGGGCGCGGGTCTGACTCGTGTGCGCCGTGGCGGTGTTCAGCCGCTGACGACCGAGCAGGGGCTGGCGCTGTTCGACGCCGCCGCTGGATTGGGTGCGCCGTTGGCGGTTCCCGCCCGGCTCGACCTGAGCGGGCTGTCCCGGGCGGGACGACCGGTGCCCCCGCTTCTGAGTGGCTTGGCCACTGGCGGTGTCTCAGTACGCCCGACCGCGGCCGTGGCTGCGGAGCCGGGTGGCTTGGCGGCTCGGTTGGCCGCACTGTCTCCCGCCGATCGTGAACAGGAGGTCCTGGAGATCGTCCGGGCCGCTGCCGCTGTCGTCCTGGGTCATGAGCGCGCTGGCGGCATCGATCCCCAGCGGGCTTTCCGGGACATGGGCATCGACTCCCTGACTGGCCTGGAGCTGCGCAACCGGCTCTCGGCCGAGACGGGCCTGAGCCTTCCCGCCACCCTGGTCTTCGACCAGCCGACACCGGTTGAGGTCGCCCGGTACGTGGTGGCAGAGGCGTGCGGGACCACCGAGGCCGTCGCTGCTCCGACTGTGCCGACCGTCCGTCTCGGCACCGACGAGCCGGTGGCGATCGTCGGTATGGGTTGCCGGTTCCCGGGCGGGGTTGAAGACCCGGAGGGCTTCTGGCAGCTGGTCGCCGGAGGTTCCGATGCGATGTCGGGGTTCCCGGCGAACCGGGCCTGGGACTTGCAGAGCCTGGAGGCCTCCGAGTCCGCTGACGGGGGCGCGGGTTATGCCCGGGTGGGTGGCTTCCTGGCCGGGGCTGGCGATTTCGATGCGGAGTTCTTCGGGATCAGTCCGCGTGAGGCGTTGGGGATGGACCCG
>NZ_BAAAIF010000234.1:0-1483 GCF_039525925.1 Streptomyces javensis
CGAATGTGACGGGTGAGGCGGCGGACGCGGCCGAGGTGTGCTCGCCGGAGTACTGGGTGCGGCATGTGCGCGAGGCCGTGCGCTTCGCGGACGGGGTGCGGGCACTCACCGCCCAGGGCGTCACCAGGTTCCTGGAGGTCGGCCCCGACGGCGTGCTCTCCGCGATGGCGCGGGACTGCCTGACGGAGGACCAGGCCGCGGCCTCGGCCGTGGTGCCGGTGCTGCGCAAGGACCGCCCCGAGGCCCAGGCGCTGACGATGGCGCTGGCCGAACTCCACGTCCACGGAGCCTCGGTGGAGTGGGAGTCCGTCGTCGCCGGGCGTGGCGCGCGCATGGTGGAGCTGCCGACGTACGCCTTCCAGCGCGAGCGGTACTGGCCCGAGGTGTCCCTCTCCCTGAGCGGCTGGGACACGTCGGCCGCCGCGGACTCGGTGGACGCCCGGTTCTGGGAAGCGGTCGAGCGCGAGGACCTCGAAGCGCTCGCCGAGACGCTCGACGTCGACGGTGAGACGCCGCTGAGCGCGGTGCTGCCCGCGCTGTCCACGTACCACCGCAACCGGCGCGACCAGTCCACGATCGACAACTGGCGCTACCGGGTGGCGTGGAAGCCGGTTCCGGACGCGGCCGGTGGGTCGCTGTCGGGGACGTGGCTGGTGGTGGTCCCGGCGTCGCGTGCCGAGGACGAGCTGGTGGCGGAGGTCGTCTCCGGGCTCGGGCGGCATGGCGCGGATGTGGTGTCGCTGGTCGCCGATGAGCGGGACCTGGACGCTGAGGCGCTGGGGGAGCGGTTGCGTGGGGCGATCGCCGACACACCCGCGCTGGGCGGCGTGTTGTCGCTGCTCGCCCTGGACGAGGAGCCCTGCCCGGGACACCCCGCGCTCTCCGGCGGTCTCGCCCTGACGCTGACCCTGGTGCGGGCCATGGCGGACACCGGCATCGAGGCCGCGCTGTGGTGCGGTACCCGCGGCGCCGTGTCGGTGGGCCGCTCCGAGCGGCTCAGCCACCCGACGCAGGCGATGGTGTGGGCGCTGGGCCGGGTGGCCGCGCTGGAGCTGCCGCAGCTGTGGGGCGGTCTGGTCGACCTGCCCGAGTCCCTGGAC
The DNA here is from genome assembly GCF_039525925.1 of Streptomyces javensis. NCBI lineage: Bacteria > Bacillati > Actinomycetota > Actinomycetes > Kitasatosporales > Streptomycetaceae > Streptomyces > Streptomyces javensis. The sequence goes on from NZ_BAAAIF010000234.1 coordinate 1,101, forward strand.
GAGCGCGCGGTCGCGCGGCTGGCCGGTGTGCTGTCCGCAGATGCCACCGAGGGCGCCGAGGACCAGGTGGCGGTGCGCGGCTCCGGAGTATTCGCGCGCCGTCTGACGCGGTCGGCCGCCCCCGCTGCCGATGGAACGGCGTGGCGGGCGCGTGGCACGGTGCTGGTGACCGGTGGTACGGGTGCGCTCGGCGGTCAGGTGGCCCGCTGGTTGGTGCGCAATGGTGCCGAGCACTTGGTGCTGACCAGCCGTCGTGGCATCGAGGCGCCGGGTGCGGCCGAGCTGCGCGAGGAGCTGGAGGCGCTGGGTGCCCGGGTGACGGTGGCGGCCTGCGATGTGGCCGACCGGGAGCAACTGGCGGCGGTGCTGGACGCCGTGCCGGA
>NZ_BAAAIF010000235.1:0-1479 GCF_039525925.1 Streptomyces javensis
CCACCAGCGCCACCACCCTGCCCTGGCTCCTCCTCGACACCGACGACACCCACACCCATACGGAAGCCCATGACGCAGGGGACGTGTCCGACAGCGAACGCCACACCCCGATGCATCCCGAACATCCGGCCTACGTCATCTACACCTCGGGATCGACGGGCACACCCAAGGCGGTCGTGGTCCCGCACGGGGCCATCGTCAACAACCTGCTGTGGCGGATCGAGACCTTCGGCTGGACCGAACACGACCGCTTCCTCATGCGGACACCGATGAGTTTCGACGTCTCGGTGTGGGAACTCTTCTGCCCGCTGCTCACCGGCGGAAGCATCATCGGCACCGACCCCGATCACCACGCCGACCCCGGCCATCTGCTGTCCGCCGTCGAACGTCACGGGGTCACGGTGGTGCACTGTGTGCCGACCCTGCTGCGGTTGCTGCTGGAGTGGGAGGGGGCACGCCGGCTCTGCGCCTCCGTACGCCACGTCGTCTGCGGTGGCGAACCGCTGACCGCCGATCTGCGCGACTCCTTCGTGGCCACGCTTCCGCATGCGCGGCTGCACAACTCCTACGGCCCGACCGAGACCACCGTCGACACGACGGGATACCTCACCACTCCCGAGGACACGGGCCCGCCACCGATCGGCACGCCCGTCGGCAACACCCGCTTGTTCGTGTTGGATGCGGGGTTGGGGTTGGTTCCGGTGGGTGTGGTGGGCGAGCTGTACGTGGCGGGGTGCGGGATGGCGCGGGGGTACTGGGCTCGGCCCGGGCTGACCGGGGAACGGTTCGTGGCCTGCCCCTACGGTGCGGGTGGCGGGGAGCGGATGTACCGGACCGGGGACCTGGTGCGGTGGACCGCCGAGGGACAGCTGGAGTTCTGCGGACGGGCCGACGAGCAGGTCAAGGTGCGCGGATTCCGCATCGAGCCCGGAGAGATCCAAACCGCGCTGACGGCCCATCCCGGGATCGGGCAGGCTGTGGTGACCGTCCGCGAGGACCGGCCCGGCGACCGACGTCTCGTCGCCTACCTCACCCCCGCTCAAGCCGGGGCCGAGACACCGCCCGCAGCGGAGATCCGCACCCAACTGGCCCACCAACTACCCCACTACATGATCCCCTCCCACTACGTCCCACTGGAACGCCTCCCGCTCACCGCCAACGGCAAACTCGACCACGCCGCCCTTCCCACCCCCACACCGGCAGCCACCGGCACCGGTCAGGGACGCGCCCCCGCAGGTGCCCACGAACGCAGGCTGTGTGAACTGTTCGCCGACGTCCTGGCCATACCCGAGGCCGGACCGGAAGACGGCTTCTTCGCCCTCGGCGGCGACAGCATCCTGTCCATCCAACTCGTCAGCCGCGCCCGCCAAGAAGGACTACAGCTCACCCCCCGCCAAGTCTTCCAACACCAAACCCCAGCCGCCCTGGCCACCACCGCGACCATCATCCCCACCACAGTTCCGGCCCGCCACGAAACCG
>NZ_BAAAIF010000236.1:0-1455 GCF_039525925.1 Streptomyces javensis
CCACCAGCGCCACCACCCTGCCCTGGCTCCTCCTCGACACCGACGACACCCACACCCATACGGAAGCCCATGACGCAGGGGACGTGTCCGACAGCGAGCGCCACACCCCGATGCATCCCGAACATCCGGCCTACGTCATCTACACCTCGGGATCGACGGGCACACCCAAGGGGGTGGTCGTCTCCCACGCCAATGTGGTGGACCTGGTGGCCTGGGCGCGGGACGACCTCGGCGCGGACAGGTTGGCGCATGTGAGGGCGACGACGTCATTCACCTTCGACGTGTCCGTTTTTGAACTGCTCGTACCGCTCACGCTGGGTGGCACAGTGGAGCTCGTCCCCGATCTGCTGTCCGCCGCGGCCGACCCTGGGCTACTGGGGGCCGGGGGGCTGCTGAGTGCCGTTCCCTCGGTCCTGGAGAGCCTGCTCTCCGCCCACCACCAGGGCGAAGTCTCGTCGCTCGACACGATCGTCCTGGCGGGCGAAGCCCTCTCCCCCCAGCTGCTGGCCACCGCGCAGTCCCGGTTCCCCGAGGCGCGTATCGCCAATGCCTACGGCCCCACCGAGGCGACCGTCTACGCCACGGTGTGGCACTCCGACGGAGCAGCGCCCACCGCAGTGCCCATCGGCTCCCCGGTGCCGAACTCCCGGGTGTTTGTGTTGGATGCGGGGTTGGGTTTGGTTCCGGTGGGTGTGGTGGGCGAGCTGTACGTGGCGGGGTGCGGGGTGGCGCGGGGGTACTGGGCGCGGCCCGGACTGACCGGGGAACGGTTCGTGGCCTGCCCCTACGGTGCGGGTAGCGGAGAGCGGATGTACCGGACCGGGGACCTGGTGCGGTGGACCGCCGAGGGACAGTTGGAGTTCTGCGGACGGGCCGACGAGCAGGTCAAGGTCCGCGGATTCCGCATCGAGCCCGGAGAGATCCAAACCGCGCTGACGGCGCATCCCGGGATCGGGCAGGCTGTGGTGACCGTCCGCGAGGACCGGCCCGGCGATCGACGTCTCGTCGCCTACCTCACCCCTGCGCGGGCAGGGGCCGAGACACCGCCCGCAGCGGAGATCCGCACCCAGCTGGCCGACCGGCTGCCCCACTACATGATCCCCTCCCACTACGTCCCACTGGAACGCCTCCCGCTCACCGCCAACGGGAAGCTCAACCACGCGGCCCTTCCCACCCCCACTTCGGAGAGCACCAGCGGACGAGCCCCTGCCGACGGGCACGAACGCACACTGTGTGAGCTGTTCGCCGACATCCTCGGCCTTCCACAAACAGGCCCCGAGGACGGCTTCTTCGCCCTCGGCGGGGACAGCATCCTGTCCATCCAACTCGTCAGCCGCGCCCGCCAAGAAGGACTCCTCCTCACCCCCCGCCAAGTCTTCCAACACCAAACCCCAGCCGCCCTGGCCACCACCGCGACCATCATCCCCACCGCAGTTCCGGCCCGCCACGAGACCG
>NZ_BAAAIF010000237.1:0-1427 GCF_039525925.1 Streptomyces javensis
GGAGGAGGTGGCGGGCGTTGTGGTGGGTGATGAGGTGGCGGGCGGTGAGGGCGCCGAGGGTTCCGGTGCCGCCGGTGACGAGGACGGTCCCCTCGGGGTTCAGGGGGAGTGGCCGGGCTGGTGGGTTGGTGGGTGCGGCGGTGAGCCGGGGCGCCCAGAGGGTGCTGTCGCGGAGGGCCAGCTGGGGCTGGTCGGCGGTCAGTGCGGTGGGGAGTGCCTGGTCCGAGTGGCCGTCGGCGTCGATGAGGCGGATACGGTCGGGGTGCTCGGACTGGGCCGAGCGGACCAGACCCCAGATCGCCGCCACGGCGGGGTCGGTGACCTCGGCCGAGTCGTGTACGGCCATCGCACCGCGCGTGAGTATCACCAGCCGTGTGTCCGACAGCTCGGGCAGCGTCACCCACTGCTGCAACAGGTCCAGCGCCCGGGTGGTCAACTCCCGTGTGCGGGTGATGGGGTCGGTGTCGGACGACTGCCACGTGGCGGTGTCGGCGACGATCAGGCTGGGGCGGTCATCGGCCTCGGCGATCTCCGTAACGTCGGTGAAGGCCGGGACCTCTGCGGTGGCGAGGGCGGGGGAGACGTCCGCGAGGGTGCCCCACGAGACCTCGTCCGTGGCGGTGGTGGTGTGTTCGGTCCAGGTGACCGTCCACAGCGCATCGTTAAGGGGTGTGGAGGTGAGCGCTTCGAGCTGCCCTGCGTCGACCTCCCGCAGGATCAGCGAGCCGATCGACGCGACGGGTCCTCCGGCCGCGTCGACCAGGGCCACGGAGAGCCCGCTGTCCTCGGCGTAACGGGCGTGTACGCGCACCGACGTGGCACCGGTGGCGTGCAGGCGTATGTCGTTCCACGCGAACGGCAGCAGCATGCGGCCGCCGGGCTCGCCGGGCAGGCAGTAGTTGCTCGCGTGCAACGCGGCGTCCAGCAGCGCCGGGTGGATGCCGAATCGGCCGGCGGCCTCCGTCTGCTCCTCCGGCAGGGCGGCCTCCGCGAACACCTCGCCATTGCGGGTCCAGACCGCCTTCAGTCCCTGGAAGGTCGGCCCGTAGTCGTAGCCCCCCTCGGCCATCTGCTCGTACAGACCCTCCACGGCCACCGGCTCGGCACCGGCGGGCGGCCATTCGGCCACGGTGGGCGGCGGGGGAGCGGCGGTGTCCTGGGCCAGTGTGCCGGTGGCGTGCTCCGTCCACTGGGTGCCTTCCTCGGTGCGCGAGTAGACGCGGACGTCCCGGCGCTCGGACTCGTCCGGGCCGCCCACGACCACCCGTATGTCCAGGGAGCCACTGTCCGGCAGGGCCAGTGGCTGCTCGATGACCAGCTCTTCCAGGGCGGGGGTGTCGGTCTCGTCCCCGGCGCGGATGGCGAGTTCGGCCATCGCGGCACCGGGCAGCAGTACGGCGCCGGACACGGTGTGGTCGGCCAGCCAG
>NZ_BAAAIF010000238.1:0-1407 GCF_039525925.1 Streptomyces javensis
GTGCTTACACCGCTGGTGTGGAGGTGGACTGGGCCGCGGCAACCGCCGACGAGGGCCGGGCGGTCAAGGTTGATCTGCCGACGTACCCGTTCCAGCGTCAGCGCTACTGGCCGAAGGTCGCGGTGGCGCGGCGTGGGGATGTTGCGTCGGCTGGTCAGCAGCGCTCCGGTCACTCGCTGTTGGCTGCCGAGGTGTGGCTGGCCGAGGGTGATGGGCTGGTGCTGACGGGTCGTCTGTCGGTGTCGGCGATGCCGTGGCTGGCCGACCACGCCGTGCACGGCACGGTCCTGCTGCCCGGAACGGCTTTCGTGGACCTGGCGGTCCATGCCGGCGACCTGGCCGGTTGTGGTGTGCTGGAGGAGTTGACGCTCCAGGAGCCGCTGATCCTGTCGGACCAGGGCGGCGCGCAGCTGCAAATCCAGGTCGGTGACACCGACGGCGACAGCGGCCGGCGGACCGTCACGGTCTCTTCCCGTGAGGGGGAGGGCGAGTGGGTTCGGCACGCCGTTGGTGTGCTGGCTCCGGTCGGCAGTGAGCCTGTCCCTGCCCCGCTGGCCGCTTGGCCTCCGGCGGGTGCGGAATCGGTTCCGGTCGATGGTGCCTACGAGCGTCTCGCCCAGCGCGGTTACGGCTACGGGCCGGCGTTCCAGGGTCTGCGTCAGGTGTGGAGTGCCGGGGACACCGTCTTCGCCGAGGTCGAGCTGCCTGAGGCTGCCGAAGCCGATGCGGCCGGGTTCGGCTTGCATCCCGCGCTGCTCGACGCTGCCCTGCACAGCCTGCTGGCTGCCAGTGATGGCAGTGGCGGGGGGACGGGGCTGCCGTTCGCCTGGTCGGGGGTGCAGCTGCTGGCGAGTGGCGCCCGCCACCTCCGGGTGGTCTTGGCACGTGCAGCGGGCGGCGTGTCGGTGACGGCGTTCGACGGTGTCGGGCAGCCGGTCTTCCAGGCGCGGTCGTTGGTGCTGCGTGAGGCCTCGGCCGGTCAGTTCGGCGGGTCCGGTCGCCAGGTTCGGCAGTCGCTGTTCACGGTGGACTGGGTTCCGCTGACGGTGCAGGCTCCGGTCGGCGCGGTGCAGTGGGCGCGGCATGGCTCCGGGATGGCTCCGGTGGTTGTTGCTGCGGTGCCTGCCGCTCCCGCCGGGAGTTCGGCGTCGCAGGCGGCTCAGCTGGCTGCCGCGACGGTGTTGGGTTGGGTGCAGGAGTGGTTGGCCGATCCCGCGACCGACGACGCGCGCTTGGTGATCTGGACCGGCCAGGATCTGGCTGGTGCGGCGGTGGCGGGTCTGATCCGTTCGGCGCAGTCGGAGCACCCGGGTCGTCTGCTGCTGGTCGATGTCGACCCGGCGGCTGGTCTGGACCCGACGCGTGACGCTGACGTGGAGACCGTGCTGGCCGCGGTGCTGGATTCCG
>NZ_BAAAIF010000239.1:0-1391 GCF_039525925.1 Streptomyces javensis
GTGGCGGCGTGATGGTGAGGTGTTCGCCGAGGTTGGGCTTCCGGAGGAGGAGCGGGAGCGGGCGGGGCAGTTTGGTCTGCATCCGGCGTTGTTTGATGCTGCGTTGCATGCGTTGGGTGTGAGTGAGGGTCTGGCGGGTGGTTCGGGGAGTCTGTTGCCGTTCTCCTGGCGTGGGTTCGCGCTGGATGCGGTGGGTGCGACGGCGTTGCGGGTGCGGTTGGCGTCGGTGGGTGCGGGGTCGGGTGCGGTGTCGGTGTTGGTGGGGGATGAGTCGGGGCGTGGGGTGGCGTCGGTTGAGTCGTTGGTGTTGCGTCCGGTTGACGCGGATCAGCTGAATGCTGTGGGTGGGGCGGCGCGGGATGCGTTGTTCCGGCTGGAGTGGGTGGATGCGCCGGGGGTGGTGGCGGGTGGTGAGGTGGCGCCGGGGGCTGAGGTTGTGCGGGTGGTTTCCGGTGGTGTGGATGTGGTGGGTGAGGTGTATGGGCGGGTTCTTGAGGTTCTGGAGCGGGTGCAGGGGTGGTTGGCGGATGGGGAGCGGGCGGGTGAGCGGTTGGTGGTGGTGACCCGTGGTGCTGTTGATGTGGGTGAGGGTGTGGCGGATATGGCGGGGTCCGCGGTGTGGGGTCTGGTGCGGTCCGCGCAGGCGGAGAACCCTGGGCGTTTGGTGTTGGTGGACACCGATGATGTGGAGGGTGTCGGGGGTGTGCTTTCCGGGGTGCTGGCTTTGGGTGAGGAGCAGGTGGTGGTGCGGTCGGGTGCGGTACGGATACCGCGCCTGGGCCGGGTGCCGTCGCCGGGCACGGTGGAGCCGGGTGGGTTTGGCTCGGGTGCGGTGCTGGTGACGGGTGGCACGGGTGTGCTGGGCGGCTTGGTGGTCCGGCATCTGGTCGCGCGCCACGGGGTCGGGAAGCTGGTGTTGCTCTCCCGTCGTGGTGCGGAGGCCGAGGGTGCTGCGGAGCTGCGGGCTGAGCTGGAGGCGGCTGGGGCCGAGGTGGTGATCGCGGCGTGTGATGCTGCTGATCGTGAGGCTCTGGCCGGGGTGTTGTCGGGGTTGCCGGATGGCTTCGCGTTGAGTGGTGTGGTGCATGCGGCGGGTGTGTTGGATGACGGGTTGTTGACGTCGTTGACGCGTGAGCGGGTTGAGCGGGTGCTGCGGGCGAAGGTGGACGCGGCCTGGAACCTGCACGAGCTGACGGCCGGGCTGGACCTGTCGGCGTTCGTGCTGTTCTCCTCCGCTGCCGGTGTGATGGGTAGTGCGGGGCAGAGCAACTACGCGGCGGCGAATGTGTTCCTGGACGGTCTGGCGTCGTGGCGCCGGGCGCAGGGGCTGCCGGGTGTGTCGATGGCGTGGGGTCTGTGGGCCGAGGCCAGCGGCATGACCGGACACCTCG
>NZ_BAAAIF010000240.1:0-1341 GCF_039525925.1 Streptomyces javensis
TCACCTGATCATCCGCCCGACCAACGAACTCCAAAGACCCGTCCGACCGCCACCGCACCAAATCCCCCGTGCGATACATCCGCTCCCCAGGCCCACCGAACGGATCCGCCACAAACCGCTCCGCCGTCAGCCCGGGACGACCCACATACCCCCGCGCCAACCCCACACCCGCCACATACAACTCACCCACCACACCCACCGGCACCAAACCCAGCCCACCATCCACCACATACACCCGCATACCGGCGATCGGCCCACCGATCGGGGGCACGTCAGGGCCGGAGAGCTGTCCCGTGGCCGTGACGTACACCGTGGCCTCGGTGGGGCCGTAGGCATTCACCATCCGCCGCCCGACGGACCAGCGTTGCACCAGTTCTCCCGGACAAGCCTCAATGCCGATGATCAAGGTGCGGAGGTCGGGGAACGCGCCATCGGGAATGCTGCCCAGCACGGTCGGCGACATGACGGCGTGGCTGATGCGCTGATCCCGCAGTACGACGGCCAAGTCCTCGCCCACCAGTGTCCGGGCGGGCGGAACGATCAGTGTGGCCCCGGTGGCGACGGCCATGACCAGCTCCATCATGGACACATCGAAACCGGGCGAGGCCAGTTGCAGGACCCGGCTCCCCTCGCCCACGTCGAACCGGTCGGCCTGTGTCAGTGCCAGGCTCGCGATTCCGGCATGCGGCACGGCGACCCCCTTGGGGGTGCCGGTGGAGCCGGAAGTGTAGATGAGATAGGCCGGGTGCAAGGGACGCAGAGGGTGCACGCGGTCCGCATCGGTGACAGCGGAGCCGGTCAGGACGGCAATCGTGGCAGCGGTGTCCGGATCGTCGAGCACCACCGGAGGAACGTCATCGCAGCCCAGGTCGCGGAGGGTATGGCCGGTCGTCACCACCGCGAGAGGGCGAGCGTCGCGCAGCATGAAGCCGATACGGGACGGCGGGTACGCCATGTCGATCGGCAGATAGGTGGCGCCCGACTTGAGGACCGCCAGAACCGCGATGACCATGTCGAGCGAGCGGGGCGCCGCCACGGCCACCACCGTCTCCGGCCCGGCTCCACGCCCGATCAGATACCGGGCCAGCCGATTCGCCCGTGCGTCGGCCTCCTCGTAGGTGAGGCATTCGTCTCCGCACTCCATGGCGGGCGCTTGGGGGGTGTGGACGGCTTGGGCGGTCAGGAGGGCGGGGAGGGTGGTGGCGGCGGGTGAGGGGTCGGCCGTGCCTTGGCGGAGCAGGGCCGCACGCTCGGTCGGGGTGAGCAGGTCGATGTCGCTGAGGGGCCGGTCGGGGTCGGTCAGGGCCTGCTCCAGCAGACGGCGCCACCGCTGGATGAGCG
>NZ_BAAAIF010000241.1:0-1327 GCF_039525925.1 Streptomyces javensis
GGTCCCTGCTGGGGGTGGGTGTGATGTGGGGGTGGTGCGGGAGTTTGTGCGGGGGCGGTTGCCGGAGTTCATGGTGCCGGGTGTGTGGGTGGTGCTGAATGGGTTGCCGGTGACGGCGAATGGGAAGTTGGATCGGCGTGCGTTGCCGGTGCCGGAGGTCCGGGGGGCTGGTGCGGGGCGGGGGCCGCGTACGGCCGTGGAGCGGGTGCTGTGCCGCTTGTTCGCCGAGGTGTTGGGCGTGGAGCGGGTGGGGATCGAGGACGGTTTCTTCGATCTGGGTGGGCATTCGTTGTTGGCGACGCGGTTGGTGTCGCGGGTGCGGTCTGAGCTGGGAGTGGACGTGGCGGTAGGGGCGGTGTTCGAGGCCCCGACGGTGGCCGCGCTGGCCCGCGGCCTGGAGAGTGGCGACGGCCGGAAAGGGCTCGATGTCCTGTTGCCGCTGCGGCCACACGGCAGCCGCGCGCCACTCTTCTGCGTCCACCCCGCCGGCGGGATCAGCTGGCCCTATTCCGGACTACTGCGCCATATCAATGCCGACCACCCCGTCTACGGCCTCCAGGCCCGGGGGCTGTCCGGTACGGAGACGCCCCACGCCACGGTCGAGGAGATCGCGGCGGACTATCTGCGCCAGATCCGGACCGTACGGCCACACGGGCCGTACCACCTCCTCGGCTGGTCCTTCGGCGGCATCGTCGCTCATGCGATGGCGGCGCGACTCCAGGAGGAGGGTGAGGAGGTGGCCTTGCTGGCCGTGCTCGACACCTACCCCCTGGCGGCCGTGCCCGCGGAGGAATCGCTGCCAGAGGCGGGAGAGCGCGACATCAGGGCCATGTTCCTCGACGTCCTGGCGGACGAGGCGTACTCCCTGGACGAGGAGATCCTGACGGCGCTGTGCCACAGCCACGTCCAGCACGAGCGAGCCGCCAAGGAACACCGGCCTCCGCGGTTCCACGGGGAGATGGACCTCTTCATCGCGACGGAGGAACCCACCGACCACCGGATCGCGACATGGCGTACGGCTGATTCCTGGGCGCCGTACGTCGAGGGAGACATCCGGACGCACGGTGTGCCCAGTACGCACGATCACCTGATGACCCAGCGGGCACTGGCTCACATCGGCCCCGTTGTCGCCCGGCGGCTCGAACGGCCGTAGTGCAGCCGGGGCATGGCGCCCGGGCCCCGAACGTCTCTCACTCCTCCAGGTCCGCCCACTCGGCTTCGAGGTCGCTCTCGAGGTTGGTGATGTCGTGTTGGGTGAGGTTGAGGAGGGGGAGGTCGGAGGGGGTGCGGCCGCCGGTGTGGTGTTGGGTGTGGGTGTTGAGGGCTT
>NZ_BAAAIF010000242.1:0-1318 GCF_039525925.1 Streptomyces javensis
GTCGCCACGGCGGCGATCTCATCCGGGCGGCCGATCCTGCCGAGCGGCACCTCCGAGGCGAACTGGTGGAGGTCCGGGCCTACGGCGCCGACCAGGCCCGGGGTCTCGGTCGGGCCGGGGCTCAGCACGTTCACCCGGAACTTCCGTTCCTGCGCGCTGAGCGCCCAGCTGCGCACCAGGTTGCGCACCGCCGCCTTCGATGCGCCGTAGATCTCCAGGCTCGGTCCGGGGCGGAGGACGGTGGTCGATCCCGTCACTACGATCGAGGCGCCGTCCGACAGCAGGGGCAGCGCCTTCTGCACGGTGAAGATCGTGCCCTTCACGTTCGTACCGAAGGTGGCGTCGATGGCTTCCTCTGTGATCTCACCGAGACGCTGAGGGACAGCGCTGCCGGCGTTGGCGACCAGCACGTCGATGCGGCCCGCCTCCTCGCGCACAACCGAGTAAAGGTCATCGAGGTCCGTCTGTACCGAAACGTCGGCCCTCACACCGGTGGCCGCCGGCCCGATCTCAGCGACGGCCGCGTCGAGCGGCTCCTGACGGCGACCGGCCAGGAACACCCGTGCCCCCTCCGCGGCGAACCGCTTGGCGATGGCAAGCCCAATGCCGCTGTTGGCTCCGGTGACCACCGCCACCTTGCCTGCGAGTACTTCCGTCATCACGCGTCCACTCCTCAATTCTTGACTGGTTCGTCCATAACGCTAACCGTTATGGACGAACCAGTCAAGAATGGGTATGCTGTCCCCATGGCACGACCCAGGAAGTTCGACGAGCAGCAGGTACTGGACACTGCCCGGGAGCGGTTCTGGTCGGGTGGGTACGCCGCCACACGAATGGAAGACATCGCCGAGGCAACGGGGCTCGGCAAAGGCAGCCTGTACGGCGCGTTCGGCGGAAAGCAGGAACTGTTCCACCGCGTGTTCGACGATTACTGCGGCTCCGTCGTCGATGCGGTGAGCCGACAGCTGCGCGGCAACGACACGGACGCCTACGCACGACTGTCCGCCCACGTGTACGCGGTGGCGGCGGCGACTGCCGCGGACACCACGCACCGCGGATGTCTGTTGGCCAAGGGCGCCGCCGAGCTGGCCGAACACGACGAGACGGTGGCCAAGCGGGCACGCGCGGCCATCGAGGCCCTGCATGCGCTACTGGAGGACGACATCGCAGCCTGTCAGCGCAATGGCGATATTGCCGCGGACGCGGATCCGGGAAAGCTGGCTGCGCTGGTGCTCGCCGTACTGCGCGGCATCGAAGCGCTGGGCAAAGCCGGAGCGAGCGAGGAGACGCTGACCGATATAGCCCGGACAGCCCTTGC
>NZ_BAAAIF010000243.1:0-1303 GCF_039525925.1 Streptomyces javensis
GGCGGTTTCTAGGAGTCGTCGCAACACGTGGTTGTGTTGATCAGGCTGCGAGCAGTTTATGCAGGCGCTCGGCTGGGGTTTCCCAGCCGAGCGTTTTGCGTGGGCGGCCGTTCAGCTGGGCGGCGACGGCGGCCAGGTGCTCGGGGGTGTGGACGGCGAGGTCGGTGCCCTTGGGGAAGTACTGGCGGAGCAGGCCGTTGGTGTTTTCGTTGGAGCCGCGCTGCCAGGGGCTGGCCGGATCGCAGAAGTAGACCGGGACGTCGGTGGTGACGGTGAACGAGGCGTGGGCGGCCATCTCCGATCCCTGGTCCCAGGTCAGGGACCGCCTGAGGTGGGACGGCAGTGTCTGGACCGTGGTGACCAGTGCGTCCCGGACGCTCTCGGCGCCGTGGTCTTTGGGCAGATGCAGGAGCATGACGTAGCGGGTGGCCCGCTCGACCAGGGTGCCGATGGCCGACTTCCCGTCCTTGCCGATGATCAGGTCGCCCTCCCAGTGGCCGGGCACGGCCCGGTCCGCCGCCTCGGCGGGCCGTTCGCTGATCATCACCATGGGGTCGCGGAAGCGGGATGTGCGCTGCTGGGACTGGCGGCGGGGCCTGCGCCGGGCGCGTCCGGTGCGCAGGGCCCGGGCCAGCTCGCGGCGCAGCTCACCCCGGCCCTGGACGTAGAGGGCCTGGTAGACCGTCTCGTGAACCACGTGCATCTCCGGCCGCTGGGGGAACTGTGACCGTAGAGCCTGGCAGATCTGCTCCGGGCTCCACCGTAGGTCCAGGTGGTCCTGGATGAAGTCCCGCAGCTGCGGGTTCTGGCTGATCTTCCCGGGCTTCGGACGGGGCCGGCGGGCATCGGCACGGGCCTGGGCCGCGTACGGGCGGTACTGGCCGCTGACCGGGTGGCGGTTACGGCGGATCTCCCGGCTGACCGTGGACGGGCTACAGCCCAGCTCCGCCGCGATCGCCCGCATGGTCGCCTTCTCCCGCAGCCGGTCGGCGATGTGGATGCGGTCCGCCTCGCGCAGATACCGGGACGGCCCGGAAGGCGCTGCCACCACGCTGATCGGTGGCAGCGCCTTCCGGTTCCCGTATGCGTGACGCCCGTTGCGCCACTTCTGGCCGGTCCGCTCATCGATCCCGACGATCCCGCACGCTTCCCGGTTGCTCACACCCTGCCGCATGAGCCGGGAGTATGCCTCCCGCTCCCGGGTGAGCTTCTTCCTACCCTGAGGCCTCGTCCGGTCCTTACGAATCTCGAAGTCCATCGCATCCCCTGAACTGGGGTGTTGCAACGACTCCTAGAACCCAAG
>NZ_BAAAIF010000244.1:0-1267 GCF_039525925.1 Streptomyces javensis
CGGGCGTGCCCGTCGTATCGAACGTCTCCGGTGCGGTGGCGGGCGAGGAGTTGTGCTCGCCGGAGTACTGGGTGCGGCATGTGCGGGAGACGGTCCGGTTCGCCGATGGGCTGAACACCCTCCGCGAGCAGGGTGTGGGGTCCTTCCTGGAGCTGGGGCCGGACGGCACGTTGTCCGCGCTGGCCGATGGCGACGGTATGTCGGTGCTGCGCCGGGACCGTCCGGAGCCTCTGACCGTCATGGCTGCTTTGGGTGGGCTGTACGTCCGGGGTATCGAGGTCGACTGGGATGCGGTGTTTCCGGGTGCTCGGCGGGTTGATTTGCCGACGTATGCCTTCCAGCGTGAGCGGTTCTGGTTGGAGCCGGTCTCGGCTGAGCCTGTGACGAGTGCGGTGGACGCGGCGTTCTGGGACGCGGTCGAGCGTGGGGATCTTGGTTCGTTCGGCATCGATGCCGAACAGCCGCTCAACGCCGCGCTGCCCGCCCTCTCGTCCTGGCGGAGAGCGCGGCAGGAGCAGTCTGTTATCGATGGCTGGCGTTACCGGCTCGGCTGGACGCCGATTCCGGGGGAGCCGGGGGAGCCGGGCCTCACTGGCACGTGGCTGGTTGTGGTCGAGCCGGGTGCGGACGGCACCGACGTGGCTGCCGCGTTGCGGTCGGCCGGGGCCGGTGTCGAGGTCGTGACGGTCGTGACGTCGGCGGAGTTGAGCGCCGGTCCAGTCGGGGGCGTGGTGTCGTTGCTGTCGGTCCAGGCGACGGTGTCGCTACTGCAAACCCTTGTGGCAGCTGAGGTCGATGCCCCGTTGTGGTGTGTCACGCGTGGCGCGGTTTCGGCGGTCGACGGGGACCTGGTGGATCCTGACCAGGCCGGAGTCTGGGGTCTGGGGCGTGTCATCGGTCTGGAGCATCCGGACCGTTGGGGCGGGCTGATCGATCTGCCTGCCGAACTGGACGATCGCGCTGGGAGGGCGCTGGTCGGCATCCTCGCCGGTGAATCCGGTGAGGATCAGATAGCCATCCGTGCCACCGGCGCTTGGGGCGCCCGTCTGACGCGGGCGGCGACGCCGCTCGGTGGCGTGGGTGAGGCGCCGACCAGGTGGTGTGGGCGTGGTACTGCGCTGGTCACTGGTGGTACGGGTGCGTTGGGCCGTGAGGTGGCGCGTTGGCTGGTGGACAGGGGTGTGGAGCGGGTGGTGCTGGTGAGCCGCCGGGGTGGGGAGGCGCCTGGTGCTGGCGAGTTGGTGGCGGAGTTGGGGGGTCGGGTGCG
>NZ_BAAAIF010000245.1:0-1259 GCF_039525925.1 Streptomyces javensis
TCGGTGGTGTGGGACTGGAATGACACGGTGTGTGAGGTGCCGGGTCGTTCGGTGGTGGAGTTGTTCGAGGAGCGGGTGGTCCGGGCGCCGGATGCGGTGGCGGTGGTGGCGGGTGGTGTGTCGCTGTCGTATCGCGAGTTGGACGACCGGGCTGGGCGTTTGGCGGGGTTGTTGGCTGCGCGTGGGGTGCGGCCCGAGGCGTTCGTCGCGGTGGCGTTGCCGAGGTCGGTGGATCTGGTGGTGGCGTTGCTGGCGGTGTGGAAGGCGGGGGCGGCGTATCTTCCGCTGGACACGGAGTATCCGGCGGACCGGCTCGCCTACATGCTCCAGGACGCCACGCCGACGCTCATCCTCACCACCGATGAGCTGGTGGGTGTGGTGCCGGATGTGGACATCCCGCGGGTGCTGCTCGATGCGCCGGAGACCGTCGAGGAGCTCTCCCGGACGGCGGAGGAGCGGCGGATTGATTCTTGGGCGCTGTCGCATGCGGCGTATGTGATCTATACGTCGGGTTCGACGGGTCGGCCGAAGGGTGTGGTGGTGCCGCAGGGGCCGTTGGCGAACTTTGTGGTGTCGATGGCGGGTCGTTTCCAGCTTACGGGTGAGGACCGTTTGCTGGCGGTGACGACGGTGGGCTTCGACATCGCGGGGTTGGAGTTGTTCGTGCCTTTGCTCAGTGGTGCTGCGGTGGTGGTGGCGGAGCGTGATGTGGTGCGGGATCCGGTGGCGTTGTGTGGGTTGGTGTTGGCTGAGCGGATCTCGGTGATGCAGGCGACGCCGAGTCTGTGGCGTGCGGTGCTGGCTGAGGATTCGGCGGTGTTGAGTGGTGTGCGGGTGTTGGTGGGTGGTGAGGCGTTGCCGGCTGATCTGGCGGTGGCGTTGGCTGGTCGGGCTGAGTCGGTGACGAATCTGTATGGTCCGACGGAGACCACGATCTGGTCGACGGCCTGGCCGGTTGCCCCTGAGCGGGCGAGCAGTCCGCGTATCGGGCGGCCGATCGCCAATACCCGGGTGTTTGTGTTGGATGGTGGGTTGCGGCCGGTCCCGGTCGGGGTGCCGGGTGAGCTGTATGTCGCGGGTGAGGGTGTGGTCCGTGGCTATCACGGGCGTCCGGCTCTGACCTCGGAGCGGTTCGTGGCCGATCCGTTCGACCGCACTGGTGGTGGGCGGATGTATCGCACGGGTGATGTGGTGCGGTGGACGGCCGAGGGGGAGCTGGAGTATCTGTCCCGGGTTGATGACCAGGTCAAGCTGCGTGG
>NZ_BAAAIF010000246.1:0-1240 GCF_039525925.1 Streptomyces javensis
TGGGGTGGGGTGGAGGTGGCTGCGGTCAATGGTCCTGGTTCGGTGGTGGTGGCTGGGTCTGCGGAGGCGGTGGAGCGGGTGCAGGCTGTGTGTGAGGAGCAGGGGGTCCGGGCGCGCCGGATTCCGGTGGACTACGCCTCCCACACCGCACAGGTTGAGCAGATCCGCACCGAGCTGGCTGAGGCTCTGGATGGCTTGACCTTGGCCGCTCCTCAGGGTCGTGTGGTGCCGTTGTTGTCGACGGTGACCGGGCAGTGGGTCTCGCCCGGTGAGATGGATGGGGGGTACTGGTTCCGGAATCTGCGGCAGCCGGTGCGTTTCGCCGAGGCGGTGGATGCTCTCGCCGCCGATGGTTATGGGGTTTTTGTTGAGGTGAGTGCGCATCCGGTGTTGACGGTGGGTGTGGAGGAGGCGGTGGAGGCCGCTGGTGGTCAGGCGGTGGTGACCGGGACCCTGCGACGGGGCCAGGACACACTTGGGCAGGTCCTGACCTCGCTGGCCCAGCTGTACGTCCACGGGATCACCATCGATTGGAAGGCTGCCCTCGGCGTGGCGGCCACGGACGGCAGCGGTGCGGCAGACGGCCGCATGCCGATGCTGGACCTGCCCACGTACGCCTTCCAGCGGGAGCGCTACTGGCTCGACGCCCCGCCCGCGGCAACCGACGCCACGGGCCTTGGTCTGGAGACCGTCGAGCACCCCCTCCTCGGAGCCGCAGTCGACACCGCGGGCAGTGAGGCGATCCTGCTTACGGGGCGGCTGTCGCTACAGACACATCCGTGGCTGGCCGACCACCAGGTGATGGGGTCGGTGCTGGTGCCGGGGGCGGCACTGGTGGAGATGGCGACCCGTGCCGGTGAACACATTGGTTGCAATCGGCTGGAGGAGCTGACGCTGGAGGCGCCGCTGGTTCTGCCCGAGCAGGGCGGTGTCCAGGTCCAGGTCGCCGTTGAAGAAGCCGATGCGTCGGGCTTCCGGCCGGTTTCTGTCCACTCCCGCGTGGAGACCGGGGAAACGCCTGCCGAGTCCGTATGGACCCGGAACGCCAGCGGTCTGCTTGGTGTCCCGCAGCAAGACGAGCAGCGCCAGGCGGGGCTCGAACAGTGGCCGCCGGCCGGCGCCCAGCCGATGGCGTTGGATCCGGACGAGCTTTATGCGGGTTTTGCTGGTCGGGGTTATGAGTATGGGCCGTTGTTTCAGGGGTTGCGGGCGGTGTGGCGGTTGGGTGATGCGGTGTTTG
>NZ_BAAAIF010000247.1:0-1230 GCF_039525925.1 Streptomyces javensis
ACCTGGCCGGTTGTGGCGTGCTGGAGGAGTTGACCTTGCAGGAGCCGCTGCTCCTGCCCGGCTCCGGTGGCGTGCAGCTACAGGTCCGCGTCACCGATGGCGAGGACGGTCCTCGAACGGTCACGATTTCCTCCCGCGAGGGGGAGGGAGAGTGGGTTCGGCACGCCGTCGGTGTGCTGGCTCCGGCCGGCAGTGAGCCCGTCCCTGCCGCGCTGGCCGCCTGGCCTCCGGCGGGTGCGGAATCGGTTCCGGTCGATGGCGCCTACGAGACGTTCGCTCAGCGCGGTTACGGCTACGGGCCGGCGTTCCAGGGCCTGCGTCAGGTCTGGCGCGCCGGGGACACCGTCTACGTCGAGGCCGAACTGCCCGAGGCCGCGGAAGCGGATGTCGCCGGGTTCGGCTTGCATCCCGCTCTGCTCGATGCCGCTTTGCACGGTCTGCTGGCCGTCGGTGATGGCAGTGGCGGGACGGGTCTGCCGTTCGCCTGGTCGGGGGTTCGGCTGCTGGCCGGGGGTGCCCGCCAGCTGCGGGTGGTGCTGGCCCGTGAGTCGGGTGGCGTCTCGGTGACGGCGTTCGACAGCGTCGGCGAACCGGTGCTGCACGCACGGTCGTTGGCGATGCGTGAGGCTGCGGTGGGTCAGGTGAGCGGGTCTGATCGTCAGGTGCGGCAGTCGCTGTTCACGGTGGACTGGGTTCCGCTGACGGTGCAGGCTCCGGTCGGCGCGGTGCAGTGGGCGCGGCATGGTTCCGGGTTGGCTCCGGTGGTTGTGGCGAGTGTGTCTGCCGCTCCTGCCGGGTGTTCGGCGTCGCAGGCGGCCGAGCTGGCTGCGGTGACGGTGCTGGGTTGGGTGCAGGAGTGGTTGGCCGATCCCGCGGCCGACGATGCGCGCTTGGTGATTTGGACCCAGGGTGCGGCCGTCGGTGAGGACTTGGCTGGTGCGGCGGTGGCGGGTCTGGTGCGCTCGGCGCAGTCGGAGCACCCGGGTCGTCTGCTGCTGGTCGATGTCGACCCGGCGGCCGGCCTGGATCCGACGCGTGACGCCGACGTGGAGACGGTGCTGGCTGCGGTGCTGGATTCCGATGAGCCCGAGGTCTGCATCCGCTGCGCCGCTGGGGGCGGGGGGATTGCGGCTTTTGGTCGACGGTTGGCCCGCGCCGGTGAGCTGTCTTTGCCGACGGGTTCGGGCTGGCGGGTCGAGGTGACCCGGCCGGGTGACCTGGGCAGTGCGG
>NZ_BAAAIF010000248.1:0-1145 GCF_039525925.1 Streptomyces javensis
CGCCACAAGCCCCGCATGCAACGCCATGAACAACGTCGCACCCTCCGCACCCGCCACCCCCACCAACCCACCGTGCAACCACCCCGGCCACACAAACCCCACCGTCGCACCCCGATGACTCGCCACCGCAGGACGCGGCCGATCAATGGGCAACGGAAGCTGCTCGGGAGCGCCCTCGAGCTTGGCTCGCCAGTACTCCAGCTGGTCAGCCAGCACACTGCCCGGCACGTCAGGGGAGCCCAGTACCTCCCGTTGCCAGAGCGTGTAGTCGGCATACTGCACCGGCAACGGCTCCCACCCGAGTACCCGGCCCTCCCGCCGCGCGCCATAAGCGCGCACCACATCCCGCCACAGCGGCCCCAGCGACCACCCGTCCGCAGCGATGTGATGCATCACCAACGCCAGCGTGCATGCGGACCCCGCCGACGCGGACTCGCGCACCATCACCGCCCGCAGCGGCAGTTCGTCCCCCAGATCGAAGGCGTACCGCACCACCTCGGCCACCGCCCGCTCGGCCTCGGCCCGGCCGCCCACCGTGACCGTCTCCAGACCCGGCCACCGCCGGTCGGCCTCCTCCACCGACAGCACCCGCTGACAGACCACCCCATCCACCTCGACGAAAACCGTCCGCAAGCTCTCATGCCGACCCACCACATCCCGCAACGCCCACCCCAGCGCCTCACCGTCCACCGCACCCGACAACCGCACCACCAACGGAATGTTGTACGTCGCCGATCGGCCCTCCAACCGATACAGGAACCACAACCGACTCTGCGCGAACGACACCGGCAACCGCTCCGGCCGCCGATCACACCGCACCAACCCCGGCCGCTCCCCACCCGCCTGACCCACCGCGCCCCCCGCGAGCCGATGTGCCAGCCCGGCCACCGTCGGGGCCTCGAACACCGCCCCTACCGCCACGTCCACTCCCAGCTCAGACCGCACCCGCGACACCAACCGCGTCGCCAGCAGCGAATGCCCACCCAGATCGAAGAACCCCTCCTCAACCCCCACCCGCTCCACACCCAACACCTCAGCGAACAAACCACACAGCACCCGCTCCACGGCCGTACGCGGCCCCCGCCCCGCACCAGCCCCCCGGACCTCCGGCACCGGCAACGCACGCCGATCCAACTTCCCATTCG
>NZ_BAAAIF010000249.1:0-1126 GCF_039525925.1 Streptomyces javensis
AGAGGTCGTTTTCTCCCAGTGTTTCATCCCGGAATTGGTTGCTTAGTGACGGTTTTCGGATCGCGCCAGGAGATGGTGGCTTCGCCGGTCAGGCGGCGAGCCATGAGGTCGGTCATGGCGAGGTGGACCATGGCTTCGGAGCGTCCGGGAAGGGTTTCGTAGTCGCGGGCGAGCCGACGGTGGAGCATCAGCCAGCCGTAGGTCCGTTCTACCGCCCACCGCTTGGGGATCGGGGTGAATCCCTTGATCCCGGGGGTTCGGGCGGTGATTTCCATGTCGATGCCGAGGGTCGCGGCGTGCTCGACGAGGTGCTGGCGGTAGCCGCCGTCGACCCACACCTTCCGGATGCCAGGGTGGTCGGCGGCCACCTGGTCGAGGAGCCGGGTGCCGGCCACAGAGTCCTGCACGCTGGCCGCGGTGACCAGCACCGCGAGCAGGAGGCCGATCGTGTCGATGACGATGCTCCGCTTCCGCCCGACGATCTTTTTCCCGGCGTCGGTTCCCTGGCTGGAGGCCGGGACGCTGGTGGACGTCTTGACGCTCTGTGCGTCGATCACGCAGGCCGAAGGTTCGGCTTCCCGCCCTTCCTTCTGCCGCAGGAGTTGCCTGAGTAGGCCGTTGAGCTGGGCGAACACGCCTTCTGTCGCCCACTTGGCAAAGTAGCCGTAGACCGTGTTCCAGTGCGGGAAGTCGTGCGGAAGGTAGCGCCACTGGACGCCGGTGCGGTCCACATACAAGATCGCGTTCATGATCTCGCGCAGGTCGTGTTCGGGTGGGCGCCCGAAGTCCAGGGCCCTGCCGCGGCGCTCGAAGCGCCAGGCGGACAGCACCGGCTCGATCAACTCCCAGCGGGCATCGGACAGATCGCTCGGATAGGGGCGTCGGGTAGGCATGCTCCTGACGTACCGCTCCGGACCGAGTGCGCCCAGGCGTACGGCAACGACGACGGAAGCACACAGCGCAAGGCCCGGCTTCTTGGGATGAGACAGGCACAGGCCACCTCCCGCCTCACTTGTCACCCCACCAGCCCATCAGGTACCAAACGCATCAGCAATCTCCGCACCACCACAACCCCGTGCCGCGAAAATTAGCAGATACCAGTGCATTCAAGGTGAAAACGACCTCT
>NZ_BAAAIF010000250.1:0-1071 GCF_039525925.1 Streptomyces javensis
CTAGGTGTGTTGTCCGGGGAGGTTGGTGACGCGGCTGGCTGGGGTGTGGCCGCTGATTCCGGTGTGGGGTCGGTGGTAGTTGTACCAGTCCAGCCAGCCGGGAAACGCTGCTTGCCGTTCGGCTTCTGAGGTGTAGGGCCGCTGGTAGGCCCACTCGTCCAGCAGGGTGCGGTGGAAGCGTTCGACCTTCCCGTTGGTCTGCGGCCGCCAGGGGCGTGTCCAGCGTGGGCTGATGCCCAGGTCACGGCAGGTACGGCGCCAGGTGTTCTTGCTGTAAGCCCAGGCGTTGTCGGTCAGCACGCGCTCGATGGTGACGCCTTGGGCGGCGAACCAGGTGGTGGCGCGGGCCAGGAAGGCCGCGCAGGTGGCGGCGGTCTCGTCGGTCAGGTTCTCGGTGTAGGCCAGGCGGGAGTGGTCGTCCAGGGCAGTGTGCAGGTAGGCGTAGCCGGTGCCGGTGCGGTTCTTGCGGCCGGCTGCCCGGCCGAGTGTCTTGTGGCCGCCACCGTCGGGGATACGGCCGAGTTTTTTGACGTCGATGTGGACCAGTTCGCCGGGCCGGGAGCGTTCGTAGCGGCGGATGGGTTCGCCGGTGGCCCGGTCCAGCGTGGCCAGAGGTGGCTGGCCGTGGCGTTGGAGGATGCGGTGTGCGGTGGAGGCGGCGACGGTGGTGCGGGCGGCCAGCCGCAGTGGGCCGATGCGGTGTTCGCGGCGCATCCGCAGCACCTGTTCCTCCACGGTGGCGGGAGTCCGGTGGGGTGAGTGGTGGGGGCGGCTGGAGCGGTCGTGCAGGCCCGCTGCCCCGTGGCGGCGGTAGCGGTGGGCCCAGCGGGCCGCGGTGGTGTGGCTGACCTGGAACCGTTCGGCCGCTCGCCGCAGCGGCCATCCGTCCTCGATGACACACCGGGCCAGACGCAGCCTGCCAGTGGGGGTCAGCGGGGCGTTACGGTGGATCAACGAGGGCCTCCTGGGCATCGGTGCAGACTCGCAATCCACACCGAAACCAGAGGCCCTCGCCCCGTTCAAGCACCCCTCACGGCGCGTCGCCCGTCACCAACCTCCCCGGACAACACA
>NZ_BAAAIF010000251.1:0-1007 GCF_039525925.1 Streptomyces javensis
GATGAGGTGCGGGCGCTGCTGGGCGATGGTGTGGTGGTTGCGGCGGTGAATGGTCCTGAGTCGGTGGTGGTCTCGGGTGCTGAGGATGCGGTTCAGGTGGTTGTGGATGTGTTGGCTGGGCGTGGGGTGCGGACGCGGCGGTTGCGGGTGAGTCATGCGTTTCATTCGGCTCGTATGGATGGCATGCTCGCGGAGTTCGGCGAGGTGCTTCGGGGCGTGGAGTTCCGCGCCCCGAGTGTGCCCGTCGTATCGAATGTGTCGGGTGTGGTGGCCGGTGAAGAGCTCTGCTCGCCGGAGTACTGGGTGCGGCATGTGCGGGAGACGGTCCGATTCGCTGACGGGCTGAACACCCTCCGGGAGCGAGGGGTTGGCTCGTTCCTGGAGTTGGGACCGGACGGGACGTTGTCCGCGCTGGTCGATGGCGACGGTGTGTCGGTGCTGCGGCCTGGTCGTCCCGACCCCACTGCGGCCATGACCGCTCTGGGGGAGCTCCATGTGCGCGGTGTGGAGGTGGACTGGGGCGCGGTGTTTCCGGGTGCTCGGCGGGTTGATTTGCCGACGTATGCCTTCCAGCGTGAGCGGTTCTGGTTGGAACCGGCCGCTGAGCGATCTGCGACGAGTGCGGTGGACGCGGCGTTCTGGGACGCGGTCGAGCGTGGGGATCTCGGTTCGTTCGGCATTGATGCCGAACAGCCCCTCAGCGCAGCTCTGCCCGCCCTCTCGTCCTGGCGCCGCCGTCACCAGGAGAGGTCACTGGTCGACTCCTGGCGGTACCGGCTCGACTGGTCCCCGATCGGGACCGCTTCTGAGCAGTCGAGTCTGACCGGCACGTGGCTGGTGGTGGGCGAGGGCGGAGACGATGTTGTTGCCGTGCTGCGTGCTGCGGGGGCTGATGCGCGAGTTGTGACGTCGGTGGAGCTGGGTGTGGGGCCGGTTGCGGGTGTGGTGTCGTTGTTGTCGGTTGAGGCGACGGTGGCGTTGCTGCAAGCTCTTGTTGGGGCCGAGGT
>NZ_BAAAIF010000252.1:0-999 GCF_039525925.1 Streptomyces javensis
CCAGATCTTTCGCATGTCGCAGGAGAGCGATTCCCATGGCTGAAGTCCTTGTCTACGTCGACCACGTGGACGGTGCCGTCCGCAAGCCCACCCTGGAGCTGCTGACCCTGGCCCGCCGCATCGGCGAGCCCGTCGCGGTCTCCCTGGGTGCTGGTGCCGAGAACACCGCGTCCGCCCTCGCCGAGCACGGCGCGGTGAAGGTCCTGACCGCCGACGCGCCCGAGTTCGCCGACTACCTCGTCGTCCCGAAGGTGGACGCGCTCCAGGCCGCCTACGAGGCCGTGTCGCCGTCCGCTGTGCTGTTCCCGTCCTCCGCGGAGGGCAAGGAGATCGCGGCGCGCCTCGCGGTCCGCATCGGGTCGGGCATCATCACCGACGCCGTCGACCTGGAGGCCGGGGAGGAGGGGCCGGTGGCCACGCAGTCGGTGTTCGCCGCCGCCTTCACCACCAAGTCCCGGGTCAGCAAGGGCACTCCGGTGATCACCGTCAAGCCCAACTCGGCCGCCGTGGAGGCCGCCCCGGCCGCGGGCGCGGTCGAGGCACTGGAGGTGTCCTTCTCGGAGCAGGCCACCGGCACGAAGGTCGTCTCGCGTACGCCGCGTGAGTCGACGGGCCGTCCGGATCTGACCGAGGCCGCGATCGTGGTCTCCGGTGGCCGTGGTGTGGGCGGCGCGGAGAACTTCCCCGTTGTCGAGGCTTTGGCCGACTCCCTCGGTGCGGCCGTGGGTGCCTCGCGTGCCGCGGTGGACGCGGGCTGGTACCCGCATACCAACCAGGTGGGGCAGACCGGCAAGACGGTCTCGCCGCAGTTGTACATCGCGGCGGGTATCTCGGGCGCGATCCAGCACCGCGCCGGTATGCAGACCTCGAAGACCATCGTGGCCGTCAACAAGGACGCCGAGGCCCCGATCTTCGACCTGGTCGACTACGGCGTGGTCGGCGACCTCTTCGAGGTCGTCCCGCAGCTGACCGAGGAGGTCAAGACCCGCAAGGGCTGAC
>NZ_BAAAIF010000253.1:0-978 GCF_039525925.1 Streptomyces javensis
GGGCTAGATGAATGAGTCCGATGTTCTTCAGTGGTCATAGGCGATCAGGGATCGTTTGATCTTGGCGTCGGTGGTCCAGTTGTGCCAGATGCCAGCGGCGAGGGCGAGGAGTCTTTGTCCGGTGCGGGCGAAGACTCCTGCCGGGGTGCGGCCGCCGTGTTGCTCCAGGCTGAGCTGGCCTTTGAGGGTGTCGAAGACGGCCTCGATCCACTGACGCACGCGGGCCAGGCGGCCGTGCCGGACCGGCTCGTCCTTGCGATCGGGCCGCACCAGGTGGACGCCCAGGCGCTCGGTGAGGAGCGCCTCGAATGCCCGCCCGGCGAAGCCCTTGTCGGCGAGGATCACCTGCCCTGCGCGGACGAGGTGATGGTCGCGTTCCAGCAGGGCGGTCATCACCTCCCGCTCGCCCAGTTTCGGGTTCGCCAGGCACCAGGACACCGGCATGCCCTCGGCGGTGGTCAGCAGGTAGAGCCGGAATCCCCAGAAGAAGCGGGAGTGGCTGCGGCAGTATCCGTATCCGGCGTGTCCGGCCAGTTCGGAGCGTTTGACGGTCTCGCGGGAGGCCGCGCAGGGCAGCGGAGTGGAGTCGATCAGCCGGAGGCTGTCGTTCCAGGTCGGGACCTGCCGTGCCAGGGCACCGATCACATGGCTGATCAGCGGTCCGGCGGCGTTGAGGCGTTTGTTGTAGGCCGACTGCTGGGGCAGGTAGCGAAACAGGTGCCCGAGCCGGGCGTGGGCGAAGCGGATCCAGTGACGGGCTGAGGGGAAGCCGAGCAGGACCTGGGCGACCGCCAGGCACAGCAGTTCGGCGTCCGTGAGTTTCGGGGGTCGCCCGATCCGGCGACGCGGGGCCACATGGTCGTCGATGAACACGTACAGTGCCGCCAGAAGGGCGTCCAGGCAAGGAGTCACAACCAAGCCAACGGGCGCCCTTCGCCATGGTCGCGGCCAGCACAAACATCGGACTCATTCATCTAG
>NZ_BAAAIF010000254.1:0-928 GCF_039525925.1 Streptomyces javensis
CTACTTGCCGGTCTCCTTCTCGTACGCCTTGATGACCTCGTCGGTCGGGCCGTCCATCAGCAGTTCGCCCTTCTCCAGCCACAGCACCCGGTCACAGGTGTCCCGGATGGACTTGTTGTTGTGGCTGACGAGGAAGACCGTGCCGGCCTCTTGGCGGAGCTCCCGGATCCGGGCCTCGGAGCGCTTCTGGAACTTCCTGTCACCGGTGGCCAGCGCCTCGTCGATCATCAGCACATCGTGGTCCTTGGCCGCGGCGATGGAGAACCGCAGCCGGGCCGCCATACCGGAGGAGTACGTACGCATCGGCAGGGTGATGAAGTCACCCTTCTCATTGATGCCGGAGAAGTCCACGATGCCCTGGTAACGCTCCCGGACCTGCTCCCGCGACATCCCCATCGCCAGACCGCCGAGGATCACATTCCGCTCACCGGTCAGATCGTTCATCAGCGCCGCGTTCACCCCCAGCAGCGACGGCTGGCCGTTGGTGTAGACCTTGCCCCGCTCGGTGGGCAGCAGCCCCGCCACCGCCTTGAGCAGCGTGGACTTCCCCGAGCCATTGGACCCGATCAGACCGATCGACTCACCCTTGTACGCCACGAAGGTGACCCCGCGCACCGCGTGCACCTCACGCATCCCCGGGGCGCTCTTGCGGCCCAGCAAGCGGCTGAGGGCGGCGGTGGCACTGCCCTTCCCCTTGGGGCCGCCGTTGACCCGGTAGACGATGTGGACGTCGTCGGCGATGACGGTGGGCACCCGCGCCGGCGCGGACGCCGCCCGGGCGGCCTGGTCGGCCCGCTCGGCCCGCTCCGCCTGGGCACCTTTGTCAAGGGTTCGCTCAGCCACGGCCGTACTGCTCCTCTGCCTTCCAGAAGTACACGAATCCCCCGACACCGAAGAGCACCGCCCAGCCCAGGGCCAGCGCCCACAC
>NZ_BAAAIF010000255.1:0-923 GCF_039525925.1 Streptomyces javensis
CGCATCATCCGCTCGAGCGGGTAGTCACGGGTGTAGCCGTAGCCGCCGAGCAGCTGGACGGCGTCCGTGGTGATCTCCATCGCGGCGTCGGAGGCGTAGCACTTGGCCGCGGCGCCGAAGAAGGTCAGGTCCTCCTTGCCGCCGCCGAGGGACACCCGCTCGGACCGGGCCGCGGCCGCGTAGGTGAGCTGCCGGGCGGCCTCCAGCTTCATCGCCATGTCGGCGAGCATGAACTGGACGCCCTGGAAGTCGCCGATCGGCTTGCCGAACTGCTTGCGCTCCTGGACGTACCCCTTGGCGTAGTCGAGCGCGCCCTGGGCGATGCCGAGGGCCTGGGCGGCGATGGTGATCCGGGTGTGGTCGAGGGTCTTCATGGCGGTGGCGAAGCCGGTGCCCTCGGCGCCGATCATCCGGTCGGCGGGGATGCGGACGTTGTCGAGGTAGACCTCGCGGGTCGGGGAGCCCTTGATGCCGAGCTTCTTCTCCGGGGCGCCGAAGGAGACGCCCGGGTCGGACTTCTCGACGACGAAGGCGGAGATGCCCTTGGAGCGCTTCTCGGGGTCGGTGACGGCCATGACGGTGTAGTACTCGGAGACCCCGGCGTTGGTGATCCAGCGCTTCACACCGTTGAGCACGTAGAAGTCGCCGTCGCGGACCGCCTTGGTCTTCATCCCGGCGGCGTCCGAACCCGCGTCCGGCTCGCTGAGGCAGTACGAGAACAACGCGCCCTCGGCCAGTGCAGCCAGGTACCGCTTCTTCAGCTCCTCGGAGCCGGAGAGGACGACCGGCAGCGAGCCCAGCTTGTTGACCGCGGGGATCAGGGAGGAGGAGGCGCAGACCCGGGCGACCTCCTCGATGACGATCACGGTGGCCAGCGCGTCCGCGCCCGAGCCGCCGTAGGACTCGGGGACGTGCACCGCGTG
>NZ_BAAAIF010000256.1:0-922 GCF_039525925.1 Streptomyces javensis
CCCATTGGGCGCCTTGGCCGGGGAAGACGAAGACGGTCTTGCCGTCCGTCCCGGTCTGCGCGGTCTGTCCGGTGACCAGGAGCGGGTCGGGTCGTCCTTCTGCCAGTGCGCGGGCGGTTGCCGTGCCGCTTTCCGTGTCGGTGGCGAGGATGACCGCGCGGTGTTCCAGGGCGGCGCGGGTGGTGGCCAGTGTCCAGCCCACGTCGACCGCACGTGGAGCGTCCCCGGCCTCCAGGTGGCCGACCAGGCGCTCTGCCTGGGCGCGCAGCGCGGCAGGGGTCTTGGCGGACAGTACCCACGGCACCACCCCGCCCGTGGCCACCAGCCCAGGCGTACCGTCCTCGTCCGTATCCGTTTCGGGCGCGTCCGTTTCTGGCGCCTGCTCCAGGATCACGTGTGCGTTCGTCCCGCTGACGCCGAACGACGAGATTCCCGCGCGACGCGGGCGCCCGGTCTCCGGCCATGCCCGTGCCTCGGACAGCAGCGACACCGCACCCGAAGCCCAGTCCACCTTGCTGGTGGGCTCGTCGGCGTACAGCGTCTTGGGCAGCGTGTTGTGCCGCATCGCCAGCACCATTTTGATCACACCGGCCACGCCCGCCGCAGCCTGCGCATGTCCGATGTTGGACTTCAACGAACCGAGCCAGAGTGGCTGCTCCTCCGGGCGGTTCTGGCCGTACGTGGCGAGGAGCGCCTGGGCCTCGATCGGGTCCCCGAGACTCGTACCGGTGCCGTGTGCCTCCACCGCGTCCACATCGGCCACCGACAGCCCGGCGTTCGCCAGCGCCTGCCGAATCACCCGTTCCTGGGACGGGCCGTTGGGCGCGGTGAGGCCGTTGCTGGCCCCGTCCTGGTTGACGGCGGTGCCACGGACGACGGCCAGCACCTGATGCCCGTTGCGGCGGGCGTCCGAGAGCCGTTC
>NZ_BAAAIF010000257.1:0-913 GCF_039525925.1 Streptomyces javensis
GGCATCCGGCGTATGTCATCTATACGTCGGGGTCGACGGGTGTTCCGAAGGGTGTGGTGGTGTCGCGGGCGGCCGTTGGGGGTTTCTTGGCTGCGGTGGGGCGGCGGGTGGGGTTGGGGGTGGGGGATCGGTTGTTGGCGGTGACGACGGTCTCGTTTGATATTGCGGCGTTGGAGGTGTTTTTGCCGCTGGTGTGTGGGGCGGGGGTGGTGGTGGCTTCGGATGTGGAGGTGGGTGATCCGGTGGCGTTGTCGGGGTTGGTGGGGCGGTGGGGGGTGTCGGTGGTGCAGGCCACGCCGACGTTGTGGCAGGCCATCGTCTCCCAGGCTCCGGGCATGGTGGAGGGGTTGCGGGTGCTGGCCGGTGGGGAGGCGTTGCCGGCTGGGCTGGCTCGGCGGTTGGGTGAGTTGGGTTCGCGGGTGGTCAATCTGTACGGTCCGACTGAGTGCACTATCTGGTCCTCGGCCGCCACTTTGGATCCGGCCGATCGGGGGGCGCCGCCGTCGTTGGGTCGTCCGTTGTCCAATACCTCGGTGTTCGTGCTGGATGGTGGGTTGGGGCTGGTGCCGCCGGGTGTGGTGGGTGAGTTGTATATAGCTGGTACCGGGTTGGCGCGGGGGTATGCGGGGCGTGGGGGGCTGACGGCGGAGCGATTTGTGGCGTGTCCGTTCGCCGGGCCTGGTGGGCGGATGTATCGGACCGGGGACCTGGTGCGGTGGCGGGTGGATGGGCGGCTGGAGTTCGTCGGCCGGGTGGACGATCAGGTCAAGGTCCGGGGTTTCCGTATTGAGTTGGGTGAGGTGGAGGCGGCGCTGGCGTCGCATCCGCGGGTGGTGCGGGCGGCGGTCGTGGTGCGCGAGGACCGTCCCGGGGACCGGCGGCTGACCGGCTATGCCGTACCCACGGCTGGGTC
>NZ_BAAAIF010000258.1:0-911 GCF_039525925.1 Streptomyces javensis
CCGCCGCACCACCGGCGCCACCAGCCGCGCCGCCGCCGCCGCCCGCCGCATCACCGGCGCCACCGGCCGCGTCGCCAGCGCCACCGGCCGCGTCGCCAGCGCCGCCCGCCGCATCACCGCCACCGGCGCCGCCGCCGTCCGCACCGATGACCGCGCCGGTGGCCTCCAGCGCGGCGGTCACCGGCTGGAAGAACGTCTCGCCGCCCTGGGTGCAGTCGCCACTGCCGCCGGACGTGAGCCCGACCGCCGCGTCCTCGGCGAACATCGCGCCACCGCTGTCGCCGGGCTCGGCGCACACATCGGTCTGGATGAGGCCGTTGACGATGTCACCGTTGCCGTAGTTCACCGTGGCGTTGAGGCCGGTGACCGTGCCGTCGGTGACCCCGGTCGTGGAGCCGGAGCGCTGCACCTTCAGGCCCACGCTCGCCTCGACGGCGCGCCCGATCTCCTGGGTGTTGCCGTTCTGGAGGTCGACCGTGCTGGACGGCTGGGTGGTGGCGTCGTCGTACATCACCAGCGCGAAGTCGTTCTCGGGGAACTTGGAGTCCTGCACCGTGCCCACCTGCTGGGCGCCTGCCTCGTCCGAGGTCCAGGTCTGGGATTCGTTGCCGCAGTGGCCCGCGGTCAGGAAGCCCGGGGCGCCGTCGACGCTGACGTTGAAGCCCAGCGAACAGCGGGCGCCACCGCCGAAGATGGCATCGCCGCCGTCGAGCCCACCGGCCGCGGCGTCCCCGCCGCCCCCGGCGTCACCCGCACCGCCAGCGGCGTCCCCGGCCCCGCCCGCACCGGCGTCACCCGCACCACCGGCGGCCCCCGCGTCACCCGCGCCACCGGTGGACCCCGCGTCACCCGCGCCGCCGCCTGCGGCACCGGCACCCGCGTCACCCGCGCCACCCGCCGCACCGGCGGCG
>NZ_BAAAIF010000259.1:0-907 GCF_039525925.1 Streptomyces javensis
CGGGGCCGTGGGCCCGAGCGGGACTGAGCCGAGCGGGCCGGAGCCGACTGGGGCCGAGTCGACTGGGGCGAGGGCTGCGGGGTCTGCGAAGCCGACCGGGGCCGTGGGGCCGAGCGGGACCGAGCCGACCGCGGCGGAGCCGAGCGGGGCGGAGGCGACCCGGGCGGCGGAGGCCGCAGGGGTTCCGGGGGCGGAGGGCGCTGAGGTGTCCGAGGCGGAGCTCGCGGCCGAGGCCGCGCCGCCCGTGGGGTGGCTACCTCGCTCCGCCGCCGAGCTGTTCGGCGAGGGCGCCACGGCGGAGGAGGCGTACGGCCTGCTGACCGTCGACGTCCCCGCCGACTCCTGGACCGCGGCGCTGGAGACGGCCCGCGACACCCTCGGCTGCACCTACTTCGACTGGCTGAGCGCGGTGGACGAGCCGGGCACCGGTTTCCGGGTGGCCGCGCGCGTCGTCGCCCTGGGAGCCCCCGGGGCGACGCCTGGGGCTGGGCCCGGGGCCGGGCCCGCGGTGCGCGGTCTGCTGCTGCGCACCACCGTGCCGCACGAGGCGGCCGCGCTGCCGACCGCGACCGGTGTCTACGCCGGGGCCGCCTGGCACGAACGCGAGACCCACGAGATGTTCGGCATCGGCTTCCCCGGCCACCCCGGTCTCGCGCCGCTGCTGCTCCCCGACGGCTTCGAGGGGCATCCGCTGCGCAAGGACTTCGTACTGGCGGCCCGGGTCGTCAAGGCGTGGCCCGGCGCGAAGGAGCCCGGGGAGTCCGAACACGGCGGCCCCAAGCGGCGCCAGATGCTGCCGCCGGGTGTCCCCGACCCCAACGAGTGGGGCCCGCTCAAGGGCCAGTTGCCCCCTGCCCCGGCCCGCCCGGCCCGGGGCGCCCGCGCCGCGGGCGCCGCCGCGGGCGAG
>NZ_BAAAIF010000260.1:0-861 GCF_039525925.1 Streptomyces javensis
CTAACAGGCCATCTCATTTGGCGTGTTCGATAACCTGCCGGGGTGGGGATTGTCGAGCGGCTGGTGCCGGATGAGTTGTGGGAGTTGTTCCAGCGGGTGGTGCCGGAGGCCCCGATCCGCCCTCAAGGTGGTGGCCGGCGTCGGCATGGTGACCGGGAAGTGCTGGCTGCGATCGTGTTCGTGGCCACGTCGGGCTGCACGTGGCAGCAGCTGCCGTCTGCGTCGTTTGGGCCTTCGGGAGCCACGGCTCACCGGCGCTTCGCCGAGTGGTCGAACGCGAGGGTGTGGGCGAAACTCCACCGCCTGGTCCTCGATGAACTCGGGTCCCGCGGCGAGCTGGACTGGTCCCGCTGCGCCATCGACTCGGTGAACATGCGAGCCCTGAAAAGGGGGAGCTGACAGGTCCGAATCCTGTCGACCGGGGCAAGTACGGTTCGAAGATCCACTTGGTCACCGACCGGACCGGTCTGCCCCTGTCCGTCGGGATCTCCGGGGCGAACCTGCACGACAGCCAGGCTCTCATCCCGCTGGTGAAGGGCATCCCGCCGATCCGGTCCCGACGCGGCCGACGACGACGCAGGCCGGGCAAGCTCCACGGCGACAAGGGCTACGACTACAACCACCTGCGGCGATGGTTACGAGCCCGCGGCATCACACCCCGGATCGCCCGCAAGGGTGCAGACTCCAGTCAACGACTGGGCCGGCATCGCTGGACCATCGAACGCACCATGGCTTGGCTCGCCGGCTGTCGGCGCCTGCACCGGCGCTACGAACGCAAAGCCAGCCACTTCCTCGCCTTCACCAGCATCGCCTGCACTCTCATCTGCTACCGCAGACTCACCAAATGAGATGACTTGTAAG
>NZ_BAAAIF010000261.1:0-848 GCF_039525925.1 Streptomyces javensis
ACGCCGCCAAACCGCCTCCAACCCCCTAAACGCCGGACCATAATCAAACCCACGCTCGGAGAAACGCTCATAGAACGCATCCAGATCAGCCACCACCACCTCCGCACCCACCGGCGGCCACTGCTCCAACACCACCCCACCACCAGCAGCCGAGCCCTCCGCCACCAACGAACCCGTGGCATGGCGAACCCACCCGGCATCGGCCGCTTCAAGACGAGATTGCACATAGACGCTGCACAAACCGCCTTGGTCCACCTCGCCGACCACAACCTGAAGCTGGACACCACCCCGCTCCGGAAGGGCCAACGGATCCTCGAGAGTGAGCTCCTGGATTCCCTCGCACCCCGCACGGTTCGCAGCGGTCAGCGCCAACTCGACCAGCGCAGCCGGTGGCACCAGCACCGACCCAAAGACCCGGTGGTCAGCCAGCCACGGATGTGTCTCCAACGAGATACGTCCGGTGAGGACATGTCCTTGATCAGCAAGGGGTACAGCGGCTCCGAGGAGGGAGTGTTCAAGGGCTTCCAGGCCCAGGCCGGTGGCGTCGGTTGCCGCAGGTGGCGCGTCGAGCCAGTAGCGCTCCCGCTGGAAGGCATACGTGGGCAGGTCCAGCATCGACATGCGGCCGTCTGCCGCACCGCTGTCGTCCGTGGCTACCACGCCAAGGGCAGGCTTCCAGTCGACAGTGACCCCGTTGACATGCATCTGAGCCAGCGAGGTCAGGACCTGCCCAAGTGTGTCCTGTTCCCGCCGCAGGGTCCCGGTCACCACCGCCTGACCACCAGCGGCCTCCACCGCCTCCTCCACACCCACCGTCAACACCGGATGCGCACTGACCTCAACAAAAA
>NZ_BAAAIF010000262.1:0-839 GCF_039525925.1 Streptomyces javensis
GCGTCCTGACCGCCATGACCCACAACTGCCTCGCCCACCACAACGAGAGCGAGGACGGCCCTGGTGCTGGGCCGGATGTCATCGCCTCCCTGCGCCGGGACCAGCCCGAGGTCAAGGCCGTGCTGACTTGTCTGGCACGGCAGTTCACCACAGGCGCGTCTATTGACTGGACCCCGCAACTCGGCGGCAGCGACAGCAACGCCCTGGGGGCTCACCTGGCCCTGCCCACCTATGCCTTCCAACGGCAGCGTTTCTGGCTCGACGCCCCGCACCACACAGTCGATGCCACCGACCTCGGCCTGGAAACCGTCGAACACCCATTGTTGGGAGCGGCCATCCCCCTTGCTGAGGGAGGACGGGTGTTCACGGGCCGCGTGTCCTTGCGTACGCATCCGTGGCTCGTCGACCACCAGGTGCTCAAGACCGTATTGGTACCCGGAACCGTCCTCGTCGAGATGGTGGTTCGTGCGGCGGATCGCGTCGGTTGCGGTCGGATGGATGAGCTGGCGCTGGAAGCACCGCTGATCCTGACGGAGGAGGGTGGCGTCCAGCTTCAGATAGTGGTGGAGGAGCCGGATGAGTCGGGTGTCCGGCCGGTAGCCGTGTACTCACGCCCGGAGGATCAAGAGTTCGCCGGTGATGCCGGGTGGGTTCGCCATGCCACGGGTTCGTTGGTGGCGGAGGGCTCGGCTGCTGGTGATGGGGTGGTGTTGGAGCAGTGGCCGCCGGTGGGTGCGGAGCCGGTGGTGGCTGATCTGGATGCGTTCTATGAGCGTTTCTCCGAGCGTGGGTTTGATTATGGTCCGGCGTTTAGGGGGTTGGAGGCGGTTTGGCGGCGT
>NZ_BAAAIF010000263.1:0-838 GCF_039525925.1 Streptomyces javensis
CCCTCCAGACCGGCCGTGACCTCATCCGCGAGCTTGTACACATCCACCTGCGCCCGACCGCACGACGGACACGAGACGATCTCCAACCGCCGCTGCCGCAGATTCAGCGACTCCAGGATCTGGATCCCGACCTTGACCTCCTCCGCCGGAGGCGCCGACAGCGACACCCGGATCGTGTCCCCGATCCCCTCACTCAACAGGGCACCGAACGCCACCGCCGACTTGATCGTCCCCTGGAACGCCGGACCCGCCTCCGTCACCCCCAGATGCAGCGGATAGTCACACTGAGCCGCCAGCTGACGATAGGCATTGACCATCACCACCGGATCGTTGTGCTTCACCGAGATCTTGATGTCCCGGAACCCGTGCTCCTCGAACAGCGAGCACTCCCACAACGCCGACTCCACCAACGCCTCCGGCGTGGCCTTGCCGTACTTCTCCAGCAACCGCTTGTCCAACGACCCCGCGTTCACCCCGATACGAATCGGCACACCCGCGTCCGACGCCGCCTTCGCGATCTCCTTGACCTTGTCGTCGAACTGCCGGATGTTCCCCGGATTCACCCGCACCGCCGCACACCCGGCATCAATCGCCGCGAACACGTACTTCGGCTGGAAGTGAATATCCGCGATCACCGGGATCTGCGACTTCTTCGCGATCACCGGCAACGCGTCCGCGTCATCCTGCGACGGACACGCCACCCGCACGATCTGACACCCCGACGCCGTCAACTCCGCGATCTGCTGCAACGTCGCACCGATGTCCGCCGTCACCGTCGTCGTCATCGACTGCACCGAAATCGGCGCGTCGCCACCCACGGCCACCGCCCCGACCTGGA
>NZ_BAAAIF010000264.1:0-838 GCF_039525925.1 Streptomyces javensis
ATGCCCCGACTGTGGGGGCCGATGCCAGTGGTCTGGGCCTGGAAGCCCTTGAACACTCCCTTCTGGGAGCGGCGGTTCCCCTCGCCGAGGGCGGGCAGCTCTTCACCGGACGTATCTCGCTGGAGACACACCCATGGCTGGCTGATCATCGCGTGTTGGGCTCGGCGCTGGTGCCGCCCGCCGCGTTGGTCGAGTTGGTTATCCGTGCGGGCGATCAGGTCGGTTGCGGTCGGGTGGAGGAGCTGACGCTGGGGGCGCCGCTGGTTCTGCCCGAGCAGGGCGGTGTCCAGGTTCAGGTGGTGGTCGAGGAGTCGGATGAGGCGGGGCTGCGGCCGGTTGCGGTCTACTCCCACCTTGAGGATGCGACGGGCTCCGATGATGCGGCGTGGAGCTCTCATGCGACCGGACTGCTGGTGGCGGAGGAGTCGGCTGCTGGTGATGGGGCGGTGTTGGAGCAGTGGCCGCCGGTGGGTGCCGAGGTGGTGATGTCCGATCCGGAGGGGTTCTATGCCGGGCTCGCTGAGCGTGGGTTTGGCTATGGCCCGGCTTTCCGGGGGTTGGAGTCGGTCTGGCGGCGTGGTGAGGAGGTGTTCGCTCAGGTCCGTCTTCCGCAGGAGCGGGTTGGTGAGGTGGAGCGGTTCGGAGTCCATCCCGCACTGCTGGACGCGGTACTGCATGCCGTGGCCTTGGCGGACTTCGAGCAGCAGCTGGACGTGGAGTCGGGTTCGAGGTCGGTGCGTGTTCCGTTTGCGTGGTCGGGGGTGCGGTTGCATGCCTCGGGTGCGTCGGTGGTGCGGGTGCGGTTGGCTCGGGCGGGGTCGGATGCGGTGGCGTTGGA
>NZ_BAAAIF010000265.1:0-834 GCF_039525925.1 Streptomyces javensis
GACGCGGGGTGCGGTGGCGGTGAGCGGTTCGGAGATCCCGTCGGGTGTGGAGCAGGCGGCGGTGTGGGGGATGGGCCGGGTGGCCGGGCTGGAGGCGCCGGAGCGCTGGGGTGGTCTGCTCGACCTGCCCGAGGTGTGGGATTCGCGCGCGGCGGACCGGCTGGTGGGCGTGGTGAGTGGCCGTGCCGACGAGACCGAGGCGGCCGTGCGGCCGTCGGGCGTGTTCGGCCGCCGTGTGGTGCGCGCGGTTGAGGGTGCGCGTGGTGTCGGGGGCTGGGAGCCGTCGGGGACGGTTTTGGTCACTGGTGGTACGGGTGCGTTGGGTGCTCATGTGGCGCGGTGGTTGGCGCGGGCGGGTGCGGAGCATCTGCTGCTGCTTTCGCGGCGTGGTCCTGGGGCTGGGGGTGTGGATGAGCTGTGTGCCGAGCTCAGGGAGGTCGGTGCTCGGGTGACGGTTGTGGCGTGTGATGTGGGTGATCGGGATGTGCTGGCCGGGGTGTTGGCGGGGGTGCCGGGGGAGTTCCCGCTGACGGCGGTGGTGCATGCGGCGGGTGTGCTGGATGACGGGGTGCTGGACGGGTTGTCGGTGGGCCGGTTCGAGGGTGTGTTGCGGGCGAAGTCCGAGGCGGCGTGGCATCTGCACGAGCTGACGCGGGAGCTGGATCTTTCGGCGTTTGTGTTGTTCTCGTCGTTTTCGGGGACGGTGGGTGCCGCGGGTCAGGCCAACTACGCTGCGGCGAACGCGACTTTGGACGCGTTGGCGCAGTGGCGGCGCGGTGCGGGGCTCCCGGCCACCTCGGTGGCCTGGGGGCCGTGGGCCGACAACGGCATGGC
>NZ_BAAAIF010000266.1:0-832 GCF_039525925.1 Streptomyces javensis
GGATGCGGCGCGTGTGGTGGCGTTGCGGAGTAGGGCGTTGCGGGCGTTGTCGGGGCTCGGTGGGATGGTGTCGGTGTCGTTGCCGGTGGAGTCGGTGCGGGAGCGGCTGGGCCGGTGGGGTGAGCGGTTGTCGGTGGCGGCGGTGAACGGGCCTTCGGCGGTTGTGGTCTCCGGTGACGCGGACGCGCTGGACGAGCTGCTGGCGGTATGTGAGGTGGATGAGGTACGGGCGCGGCGTATACCCGTGGACTACGCCTCGCACTGCGCCCATGTCGAGGCCATCGAGGGCGAGTTGTCGCATGATCTGGCGGGGATCCGTCCTCGGTCGTCGTCGGTGCCGTTCTATTCGACGGTGACCGGTGGGGTGCTCGATACGGCCGATCTGGATGCCGGGTACTGGTATCGCAATCTGCGCCAGACCGTGCGCTTCGAGGAGACCGTACGCGCCCTGCTGGCGGATGGTTTCCAGGTGTTCGTCGAGGCCAGCGCCCATCCGGTGCTGACCATGGCTGTGGATCAGACGGCTGAGGACCACGGCACCCGTGTCACCGCCATCGGGTCGTTGCGCCGCGACGAAGGCGGTCTGGAGCGGTTTGTGACCTCCGTGGCCGAGGCGTACGTCGGCGGGGCGTCCGTCGACTGGTCCACGGTGTTCCGGGGGACGGGCGCTCGGCAGGTGGAGTTGCCGACCTATGCCTTCCAGCAACAGCACTACTGGATCGAGACTCCTTCGTCGGCCGTCGGCGATGTGACATCCGCTGGTTTGGGTTCGGCTGATCATCCGTTGTTGGGTGCGGTGGTGGGGTTGGCGGGTGTGGATGGGGTGTTGTTG
>NZ_BAAAIF010000267.1:0-330 GCF_039525925.1 Streptomyces javensis
TATATCAATATTACATTACACGGTCTGAGAACCCTCTTCGAAAGAAAGAGGCGATGGTGGTTTTAAGTTCAAAGTTAATCAAGGTAATGTATGGATTATCCAAGAACAAAACATACTTTAACGCTGAACAAATGGAAAGTGATATGTTTGTCAATCCAAAAGTAGCTTAAGGATTATTCTAGTATGACAAAAAAGATGACACAGAGAGCCGGCGCATACTGAGACATTAGACTAAGAGTCCATGCAGGAGCATAATGCTGGCCTCTGCCTTATGGAAAGGCCCAGTGAAGGAATGTAAGCGCACGACGCTAAGAGGTATGGGGGGGGACG
>NZ_BAAAIF010000267.1:340-830 GCF_039525925.1 Streptomyces javensis
CAAATAACCGCCCATTTGTTAATTAATTACAATTAACAGTAGCGAAGCGTGCGCTTGTGTTCCTTATAATTACAGAAATGTCATTTAATCTTTATGGAAGTTAACTATAGTTTTTTAAAAAAAATTTATAAGCTTACTATTGGCTGGTATGACAACATTTCCCGAGGGAGTGTCAGGCCTACCTGAGCTTTAAAAAGATTTATCAAAATAAAAACACGCAAGCTCCTAATTTGTTAGAATTTGTTTAGACCAATAAACAAAAAACAAAGGAGTTGCGTGTACTATGTATTCTAACATTTCTATCCCTGGTTTAGAAGAGTTTATCATCACTAAATCACTTGAAGTAGAAGGGTTTTATCAACTCCATGTGGAGTTGGTGAGAAAACCTCACCA
This sequence comes from Streptomyces javensis, assembly GCF_039525925.1. Classification (NCBI taxonomy): domain Bacteria; kingdom Bacillati; phylum Actinomycetota; class Actinomycetes; order Kitasatosporales; family Streptomycetaceae; genus Streptomyces; species Streptomyces javensis. Next base: position 734 of record NZ_BAAAIF010000267.1, read on the forward strand.
ATGCCCTGATTGTCGAAAGTTGACCCAGAAAGTTCATGATTATAGACTGCAAAAGATTCAACATACAGAAGTGTTCGGAAGAAATACTCTGTTATTT
>NZ_BAAAIF010000268.1:0-804 GCF_039525925.1 Streptomyces javensis
CTAGGGTCTGTCGTCAAATGATCTTCGGTCGGGGATCATGGTCGGGTGATACGTCGCCATGAACTGTCGGATGCCGAGTGGGAGTTCGTCCGGCCGCTGCTGCCCGAATCGCTGCGGGGCAGGAAGCGGATGGACGACCGCACGGTGCTCAACGGGATCGTGTGGAAGTTCCGTACCGGGACCGCTTGGCGGGACGTGCCCGAGCGGTACGGCTCCTGGGCCACGCTGCACACCCGCTTCCGCCGGTGGGCCAAGGACGGCACCTTCGAGCGCATGCTCCGGGCCGCCCAGGCCAAGGCCGACGCAGCCGGGGACATCGAGTGGCTCGTGTCGGTCGACTCCACGATCGTCCGAGCCCACCAGCATGCGGCCGGAGCGCGAAAAGGGGGCTCCGCACCCCGGGACTCGGCCGGTCCAGGGGCGGCCTGACCAGCAAGATCCACCTGGCCTGCGACGCTGTGGGGCGACCGCTCGCCTTCACCGTCACCGGCGGGAACGCCAACGACTGCACGCTGTTCACCGCCGTGATGCAGGCGATCCGGGTGCCCCGGCTGGGGCCGGGACGGCCCCGGGTCCGCCCCGACCACGTCATCGGCGACAAGGGCTACAGCTCCAAAGCCATACGCGGCTGGCTGCGGCGGCGGAACATCCGGCACACCATCCCGGAACGGTCCGACCAGATCCGCAACCGGCTCCGGCGCGGCAGCCGTGGCGGACGTCCGCCGGCCTTCGACAAGCAGGTCTACAAACGGCGCAACGTCGTCGAGCGGTGCTTCAACCGCCTCAAACAGTGGCGCGGCATCG
>NZ_BAAAIF010000269.1:0-804 GCF_039525925.1 Streptomyces javensis
CCTGGATCGGCCCCCCGCCGCACGCCATCCGCGACCTGGGCGACAAGGTCGCCGCCCGGCACATCGCCCAGCGCGCGGGCGCCCCGCTGGTCGCCGGGACCCCCGACCCCGTCTCCGGGGCCGAGGAGGTCGTGGCCTTCGCCGAACAGCACGGTCTCCCGATCGCCATCAAGGCCGCCTTCGGCGGCGGCGGCCGCGGCCTGAAGGTCGCCCGCACGATGGAAGAGGTCCCCGAGCTCTACGACTCCGCCGTCCGCGAGGCCGTGGCCGCCTTCGGCCGCGGGGAGTGCTTCGTCGAGCGCTACCTGGACAAGCCCCGGCACGTGGAGACCCAGTGCCTGGCCGACACCCACGGCAACGTCGTCGTGGTCTCCACCCGCGACTGCTCCCTCCAGCGCCGCCACCAGAAACTCGTCGAAGAGGCCCCCGCCCCCTTCCTGACCGACGAACAGAACGCGCAGCTCTACGCCGCATCCAAGGCCATCCTCAAGGAGGCCGGTTACGTCGGCGCGGGCACCGTCGAATTCCTCGTCGGCAACGACGGCACGATCTCGTTCCTCGAGGTCAACACCCGGCTCCAGGTGGAGCACCCGGTCACCGAAGAGGTCACCGGCATCGACCTGGTCCGCGAAATGTTCCGCATCGCGGACGGCGAGGCCATCGGGTACGACGACCCGCCGATGCGGGGACACTCGTTCGAGTTCCGCATCAACGGCGAGGACCCGGGCCGCAACTTCCTGCCCGCCCCGGGCACGGTCACCACGTTCGCCCCGCCGTCCGGCCCGGGTGTCCGGCTGGACGCGG
>NZ_BAAAIF010000270.1:0-781 GCF_039525925.1 Streptomyces javensis
CGCTGCTGGTGCGGGATCTGTTCGCCTTGTACGAGCAGCCGGGTCAGGAGTCCGCACTGCCCAGGCCGACGCCGTACCGCGACTACCTCGCGTGGTATGGGTCGCGGGATCGGGGTGCGGCGGTTGCGGCGTGGTGTGGTGTGTTGGAGGGGGTGGAGGAGGGGTCGGTGTTGGGGCCGGTGGTTTCTGGTGGTGGTGGGGTGGTGCCGGGTGAGGTGTGGTGTGAGGTTTCGGGGGGTTTGACGGGTCGGTTGGTGGGGCGTGGGAGGGAGTTGGGGCTGACGTTGAACACGCTGGTGCAGGGGGCGTGGGGTGTGGTGTTGGGTCGGTTGTTGGGGCGTGAGGATGTGGTGTTCGGGGCGACGGTGGCGGTGCGGCCGGTGGAGTTGGTGGGTGCGGAGTCGTTGGTGGGGTTGTGTATCAATACGGTGCCGGTGCGGGTGACGGCGGGGGCTGGGGTGCGGGTGTCGGGGTTGTTGTCGGGGTTGCAGGAGATGCAGGCGCGGTTGTCGGAGCATCAGTTCGCTGGGTTGCCGGAGATTCAGGCGGCGGCGGGTGCGGGAGCGCGGTTCGACACCGTGGTGATTTACGAGAACTACCCGGTGGAGCCTGGAGCGACCGAGGACAGCGCTGTGCGTTTTCGGGCCAGTGAGGGTCGGGATGCGACGCATTACACGTTGGCGTTGACGGTGATTCCTGGTGAGCGGCTTCAGGTGCGGTGGGGGTACCGGCCTGATGTGTTCGACCGGGAGTCGGTGGAGGTGATCGCGGCTCGTTTTGT
>NZ_BAAAIF010000271.1:0-746 GCF_039525925.1 Streptomyces javensis
GCCGATCTGGAGGCGCTGGCTGCGGCGGTTGAGTCCGGTGCTGTGGCGTTGCCGGATGATGTGGTGGTCTCCCTGCCCACGAGCTTTGCGGCACCGCGCGCTGCGGGGGTTTCTCCAGCCGGTCCGGCGTTTGAGGACCGGGGTTCTGGGGCGGAGCCCACGGTTGGCGGGGCCTCGCATGCTGGCTCGGGTGTGGCGAATCAAGCCCGTCCGGCGTTTGAGGACACGCCCGAAGGGCGTCCGGGGTCCTGGGGCTTGCCCCAGGTTTCGGGAAGGGGCGGGATTGGGGAAAGCTCCTCACCCACCGACACGGTGCACCGCGCCACCACCCAAACGCTGAGTCTGCTCCAGCAGTGGCTGGCTGACGATCGTTTCGCCAACTCGCGCCTGGTCGTCCTGACCTCGGGTGCCGTGGCCGCCGGTCCGGCTGAGCCGGTGGCGGATCTGGCTCATGCCGCCGTCTGGGGTCTGGTGCGCTCGGCCGAGTCGGAGAACCCCGGCCGGTTCGTCCTGGTGGACGTGGATTGTACGGCCGGGTCGCTGACGGCGGTGTCGGACGCGTTGGCGTCGGGCGAGCCGCAGGTGGCCGTGCGGGACGGGGTGCTGCGGGCGCCGCGTCTGGCGCGGGCCGCCGCCACGCTCCCCGGGGAGGACGTGTCGGAGTTCGCCGCCGACGGCACGGTCCTGGTGACCGGTGCGAGCGGCACGCTGGGCACCCTGTTCGCCCGCCACCTGGTGGCGGAGCG
>NZ_BAAAIF010000272.1:0-724 GCF_039525925.1 Streptomyces javensis
TCGAAGGTGGAGTGGGGGTCGGTGCGGGTGCTGACCGAGGCGCGTGCGTGGCCGGTGGTCGATCGTCCCCGCCGCGCCGCCGTCTCCTCCTTCGGGGTGTCCGGTACGAACGCCCACCTCATCCTCGAACAGGCCGAACCGGAGCCCCTCCGGCGGGACCCGGTCGCCGCCGGGGTGTTGCCGTATCCGCTGTCCGCCCGCAACGACACCGGGGTCCGGGAGCAGGCGCGGCGGTTGCGCGCCCACCTGAAGCGCCACCCCGAGGCCGACCTCGGGGATGTGTCCCACTCGCTCGCCACGACGCGGACCATGTTTCCGCACCGCGCGGTACTGGTCGCCGCGGACCGCGATGAACTGGACGAACTCCTGAGCGCCTGCGCGGCCGGGGAGCCCCGTGGCGCGGTGGTCACGGGGAGGGCGATCGCCACGGGCCGACCCGTGTTGGTGTTTCCGGGGCAGGGGGCGCAGTGGGTGGGCATGGCGGCGGAGTTGTGGGAGTCGTCGCCGGTGTTCGCCGAGGCGATGGAGGAGTGCGCGGCGGCGTTGGCGCCGTTCGTGGACTGGTCGTTGGCGGATGTGCTGGGTGATGAGGTGGCGTTGGGGCGGGTGGATGTGGTGCAGCCGGTGCTGTTCGCGGTGATGGTGTCGCTGGCGCGGTTGTGGCGTTCGTTCGGGGTGGAGCCCGCGGCGGTGGTGGGGCATTCGCAGGGGGAGATCGCGGCGG
>NZ_BAAAIF010000273.1:0-723 GCF_039525925.1 Streptomyces javensis
TGACGGCGCTCCGGGCTTCGACCGGGTGGATGTGGTCCAGCCGGTGCTGTTCGCGGTGATGGTGTCGCTGGCGAAGCTGTGGCGTTCGATGGGTGTCGAGCCGGATGCCGTGATGGGCCACAGCCAGGGCGAGATCGCCGCGGCCTGCGTGGCCGGTGCGCTTTCGCTCCAGGATGCCGCGAAGGTGGTGACCCTGCGGTCGCAGGCCATCGCCGCGGGCCTGGCCGGACGTGGTGGCATGGTCTCGGTCGGGCTGCCGGTCGACCAGGTCAAGGACCGTATCGCCGCCTGGGACGGTGGAATATCCGTCGCGGCGGTCAACGGCCCCGGCTCGGTCGTGGTCTCCGGTGACCCCGGCGCGCTGGACGAGATGGTGGCCCAGCTGGAGGGTGAGGAGATCCGGGTCCGCCGGGTTCCGGTGGACTACGCCTCGCACTCCGCTCATGTGGAGGCGATCCGGGAGGAGCTGCTGGAGGTTCTGGCGGACCTGGCGCCGCGCGTGCCGGAGGTGCCGTTCTACTCCACGGTCTCCAACGAGCTGGTGGAGACCGCCGCGCTGGATGCCGAGTACTGGTACCGGAACCTGCGCCAGACGGTCGAGTTGGAGGCCACCACCCGCACTCTCCTCGACACCGGCCACGGTGTGTTCATCGAGGTGAGCCCGCATCCGGTGCTCACCCTTCCCGTTCAGCAGACCGTGGAGGCCGCCGAGGCCCAGGCCGT
>NZ_BAAAIF010000274.1:0-690 GCF_039525925.1 Streptomyces javensis
GGGTATCGACGAACCCCAGCAGCACCACCGAACGGTGTGCTAGACGACCAAGATCAATCTCACCGGCACTTTCTGTACCGCAACTACTCACACCCGGATGTGGTCGGCGACCACGCGGAGGCGCACGTCCGCCTCCGCGTCGGTGCCGTAGCGGACCCCGGCGAGCGCCGCCGCGCGGTCGAGGACGGGGCGGGTCTCGTCGATCTCGTACAGGTTGTCGACGCCTTGCAGCAGGGTCGCCATGCGTTCCAGGCCCATGCCGGTGTCGATGTTGCGGCGGGGGAGTTCGCCGAGGATCGGGTAGCCGGACTTGCCGGGGCCCTCGCCGCGTTCGTGGCTCATGAAGACGAGGTTCCAGAACTCCATGTAGCGGTCCTCGTCGACGGCCGGGCCGCCCGCGCGTCCGAGTGCGGGGCCGCGGTCGTAGTACAGCTCGGAGCAGGGGCCGCACGGGCCGGGCACGCCCATCGACCAGAAGTTGTCCTCGTCGCCGCGCGCCACGATCCGCTCGTCCGGCAGATCGGCGACGCGCCGCCACAGAGCGCGCGCCTCGTCGTCGCTGTGGTGGACGGTGACCCAGATCCGGGCCGGGTCTAGGTGTGTTGTCCGGGGAGGTTGGTGACGCGGCTGGCTGGGGTGTGGCCGCTGATTCCGGTGTGGGGTCGGTGGTAGTTGTACCAGTCCAGCCAG
>NZ_BAAAIF010000275.1:0-687 GCF_039525925.1 Streptomyces javensis
TCTTCGGGATCAATCCGAGGGAGGCGCTGGCGACGGATCCGCAGCAGCGGTTGCTGTTGGAGGCGTCGTGGGAGGTGCTGGAGCGGGCTGGGATCGACCCGGTGTCGTTGAAGGGCAGCCCGACCGGGGTCTACGCGGGTGTGATGTACCACGACTACGCGGCGGGGCTCAGCGGCGGCGACGCACGGCTGGAGGGCTACGCCATGCTGGCCAGCTCGGGCAGTGTGGTCTCGGGCCGGGTGGCGTACACGCTGGGCTTCGAGGGCCCGGCGGTGACGGTGGACACGGCGTGTTCGTCTTCGCTGGTGGCGATGCATCTGGCGGCACAGGCCCTGCGGCAGGGGGAGTGCACCCTGGCCCTGGCCGGTGGGGTGACGGTGATGGCCACTCCCGATGTGTTCACCGGCTTCTCCCGTCAGCGCGGTCTGGCACCCGATGGGCGATGCAAGCCCTTCGCAGCCGCCGCCGATGGCACCGGCTGGAGCGAAGGCGTGGGCGTTCTGCTGCTGGAACGGCTGTCGGACGCCCGCCGTAACGGCCACGACGTCCTGGCCGTGATCCGTGGCTCGGCGGTCAACCAGGACGGCGCCTCCAATGGGTTGACGGCGCCGAACGGGCCGTCGCAGGAGCGGGTGATCCGGCAGGCCCTGGCGAGCGCCGGGCTGTCGCCGTCCGACGTCGATGCGG
>NZ_BAAAIF010000276.1:0-685 GCF_039525925.1 Streptomyces javensis
GGCCAGTCCACGGGTGTTCCGGTGGTGGAGAGTTCGGCGAGGTGGGTGAGGAAGCGGGTGGGGGTGTCGTCGTCGCGGCGGAGGGTGCCGGTGATGGTGGTGTGTAGTTCGGGGTGGGTTTCGGTGGTGTCGTGGATGGCGGTGGTGAGGACGGGGTGGGTGCTGATTTCGATGAAGGTGCGGTGGCCGTGGTTGAGGAGGTTTTGGGTGGCTTGGTGGAAGCGGACGGTGTCGTGGAGGTTGCGGTACCAGTAGTCGGGGGTGATGTGGGTGGGGTCGGTCCAGTCGGCGGTGACGGTGGACATCCAGGGGATTTCGCCGGGTGTGGCGGTGACGCCGTCAAGCACCTGGTGGAGTTCGTCCTTGATGGTGGTGACGTGTCCGGAGTGTCCGGCGAAGTCGACGCCGGGGAGTTGCCAGCGGTAGATCTTGGCTTTGGAGAGGGTTTTGCCGAATTCGGCGAGTGCGTCGGGGTCTCCGGATATGGAGACGGAGGCGGGGCCGTTGATGGCGGCGATCCACAGGCGTCCGTCCCACGGGGCCAGCGCTTCCTCCATCCATTCTCGTGAGGCGAGGACGGACATCATGCCGCCGTGTCCGGTGAGGTGGTGGGCGATGGTCTGGCTGCGCAGGGCGACGATTTTGGCTGCGGTGGGGAGGGTGAGGTGTCCGGCGACGCAGGCGG
>NZ_BAAAIF010000277.1:0-677 GCF_039525925.1 Streptomyces javensis
GCGCCGGCGGAGGAAGCCTCGGGTGTGGAGGTGGTTTCCGGTGGTGGTGGTGTGCCGTTTGCGGTGGTGCCGTGGGTGGTGTCGGGGCGTAGTGCGGATGCGTTGGCGGCTCAGGCGGGCCGACTGCTGGAGTACCTGCGTTCCGCCCAGGCTGATGGTGGCGGCGTGGACGTGGCAGGCGTGGGGCGGGCTCTGGTGAGTTCCCGCGCGGTCTTCGAACACCGCGCTGTCGTCCTCAGTTCGGATGCCGAGGCTCTGGAGGCTGGGCTCACGAACCTGGCGAGGGGCAAGACCACGAGCACGGCTGCTGGTGGTGCGATTGCGGGTCGTGTGCGGTCGGGGCGTGTGGCGGTGTTGTTCTCTGGTCAGGGGAGTCAGCGGACGGGGATGGGGCGTGAGTTGTATGAGGCCTTCCCCGTGTTCGCATCAGCTTTTGACGAGGTGTGTGAACGCTTCGATGGGCTGCTGGGGCGGCCGTTGAAGGAGGTCGTCTTCGCCGATGCTGCCGCTCCTGGTGGTGAGGGGGTGTTGGATCGGACGGTGTTTACGCAGGCGGGGTTGTTTGCGTTGGAGGTGGCGTTGTTCCGGTTGATGGAGTCTTTTGGGGTGCGGGTGGATTTTCTGGCCGGTCACTCGATCGGTGAGGTGGTGGCGGCGTATGTGGCGGGTGTGTGGTC
>NZ_BAAAIF010000278.1:0-671 GCF_039525925.1 Streptomyces javensis
TGGGCATCCCGGTCGACGACACCTCCGTGGTCGGCTTCACCGCCGTCATCCAGGTCGGCGCGATCGCCGCTGTACTGGTGTACTTCTTCAACGACATCGTGCGGATCATCTCCGCCTGGGGCCGCGGACTCACCCACCGCGAACAGCGGTACCACCACGACTACAAGTTCGCCTGGTGGGTCATCTGCGCCACCATCCCCATCGTGATCGTGGGCCTGGCCGCGAAACCCCTCATCGAGGGCCCGCTCGCCTCCCTGTGGGTGGTCGCCGGCTCCCTCCTCGCCGGGTCCGGCGTGATGTGGGTGGCCGACCAGATGGGCCGCCACAAGCGCGGCGAGGACGACACCGGTTTCAAGGACGCCATGCTGGTCGGCTGCTCACAGATCCTCGCGCTGCTCTTCCCCGGCTTCTCACGCTCCGGCGCCACCATGTCCACCGCGCTCATCCTCGACCTGGACCGGGTCGCCGCCACCCGCCTGTCCTTCTTCCTCGGCATCCCGGCGCTCACCGGCGCGGGCCTGTACGAGCTGAAGGACGCCGTCGGCGCCGGCGTCGGCACCGCCCCCCTCGTGGTGGGCACCGCCGTCTCGTTCGTGGTCGCCTACGCCTCGATCGCCTGGCTGCTCAAGTTCGTCGCCAAGCACTCCTTCAACGCCTTCGTCATCTACCGC
>NZ_BAAAIF010000279.1:0-669 GCF_039525925.1 Streptomyces javensis
GCACGCTCGGTCGGGGTGAGCAGGTCGATGTCGCTGAGGGGCCGGTCGGGGTCGGTCAGGGCCTGCTCCAGCAGACGGCGCCACCGCTGGATGAGCGCGTCGACCGTCCGCTCGGTGAAGATGTCGGTGTTGTACTCCACCGTGATGTCCAGCCCCGCAGGCGCGCCATCGTCCGCGTGACGCTCACCGACACTGATCAGCAGATCCATCCGCGAGGTACCCGCACCGACCCGCTCCACCCTGCCCTCCGCCCCCGGCAGGTCAAAACCGGTGTGAGCGGTGTTCTGCAAGGCCAGCATCACCTGGAACAACGGATGATGCGCCAACGTCCGCGCCGGATTCAACGCCTCCACCACATACTCAAACGGCACATCCTGATGCGCATACGCCTCCAGATCCACCGCCCGCACCCGCCCCAACAACTCCCGAAACCCAGGACGACCAGACACGTCCACCCGCAACACCAACGTATTCACAAAGAACCCGACCAGATCCTCCAACGCCTCATCCCCACGCCCGGCAATCACCGACCCGAGCACCACATCCTCACCCGCACCCAACCGGCCCAACACCGCCACAAGCCCCGCATGCAACGCCATGAACAACGTCGCACCCTCCGCACCCGCCACCCCCACCAACCCACCGTGCAACCACCCCGGCCACACAAAC
>NZ_BAAAIF010000280.1:0-658 GCF_039525925.1 Streptomyces javensis
GGCTGTTCGACGGCGATTCTAGCATTCCTTTCACGTCAAGGTCTTCGACGGCCACCAAGTCGTATTCCCGAGCATAGTAGTTCGACAATTTATGCAGGAAGTCACGCCGCTTGCGCTTGATTTGTTGGTGACACTCGGCTACCGTCTGCCGTTGTTTCTCCCAGTTGTTCGACCCATGCTCTTTGCGCGAGAGGTTCCGCTGCTCTCGTTCAAGCCTGTCGCGTTCCTCCGAAAGGTCGAGTGAACCAACTGCCGTGCCGTCAGTGTCGTGGGCATACTTCAGAACCCCCACGTCGATGCCAACCATCTCGTCGGCGTCGATCTCCGCCAGCGACGGTTTGGGCGGTTCCTCTTTGTCGTCAACGGCGAAGGAGGCATACCACTCCCCGGTTGGTTCTTTCTTGAGCGTGGCTTCTTTGACTGTTTCATCGTCGGGAATGTCTCGGTGGCACTCTATTGGAATATCCGCGAGTTTCGACAGTGAGAGCACAGTCTGACCGTTCTTCTTGTCGAACTCGAAGCCAGACTGGACGCATGTGAAACTGCGGAAGTCTCTGGGAGCTTTCCAGTTTAGACTCCCGACGTTGTAGCCCTTGTCTTTCAGTTCACCGAGTGCCGTGATACTGTCTTCGATCCGCATGACAGCGGCCTGTGTAAC
>NZ_BAAAIF010000281.1:0-650 GCF_039525925.1 Streptomyces javensis
TATGCAGGGCGGCGTCGAGGAGAGCCGGATGCAGACCGAAGCGACCCGCCTCAGCCCGCTGCTCCTCCGCGAGCGCCACCTCCGCGAACACCTCATCACCACGACGCCACGCAGCCCGCACCCCCTGAAACACCGGCCCATACTCCAAACCCACCCCAGCCAACCGCTCATACACACCACCCACATCCACCGCCACCGCATCCACCGGCGGCCACACACTCAACTCCTCCGCCACCACCGGAACATCAGCCGACAACACCCCCGTCGCATGCCGCGTCCACAACCCCTCACCCTCACCCTCCACCTGCGAAAACACACCCACCACACGCCGACCCACCCCATCCGGCGCACCCACCGACAACTGCACCCGCACCCCACCACACTCAGGCACCACCAACGGCGCCTCCAACGTCAACTCCTCCAACCACCCACAACCCACCCCATCACCCGCACGCAACACCAACTCCACCAACGCCGCCCCCGGCACCACCACCACACCCCACACCGCATGATCAGCCAACCAACCATGCGAAACCAACGACAACCGCCCCGTCAACAACACCCCATCCACACCCGCCAACCCCACCACCGCACCCAACAACGGATGATCAGCCGAACCCAAACCAGCGGATGTCACATCGCCGACGGCC
>NZ_BAAAIF010000282.1:0-641 GCF_039525925.1 Streptomyces javensis
GGCGAGGTGGGTGAGGAAGCGGGTGGGGGTGTCGTCGTCGCGGCGGAGGGTGCCGGTGATGGTGGTGTGGGGGGTGTTGGTGGTTTCGAGGGTTTCTTGGATGGCGGTGGTGAGGACGGGGTGGGGGCTGACTTCGATGTAGGTGCGGTAGTCGTTGTCGGCGAGGGTGCGGATGGTGTGTTCGAATTGCACGGTTTGGCGGAGGTTGCGGTACCAGTAGCCGTTGTCGAGGGTGTCGGGTTCGATCCATTGGCCGGTGACGGTGGAGAGCCAGGGGATGGTGCCGGGCTGGGTGGTGATGTCGGCCAGGGTCTGGTCGAGTTCGTTCTTGATGGTGTCGACGTGTCCGGTGTGGGAGGCGTAGTCGACGGGGATGATGCGGGCCCTGGTGCCTTGGTCGGTGTAGTGGGCGTGCAACTCGTGGAGGGCGTCGGTGTCGCCTGCGATGACGGTGGCGTTGGGGCCGTTGTGGGCGGCGATCCAGAGTTTGCCGTGCCAGTTGGTGAGGTTGATGGTGTGGGCGGGGGCGGCGAGGGACATCATGCCGCCGTGTCCGGCGAGGTGGTGGGCGATGGTCTGGCTGCGGAGGGCGACGATTTTGGCGGCGGTGGGGAGGGTGAGGTGTCCGGCGACGCAGGCGG
>NZ_BAAAIF010000283.1:0-617 GCF_039525925.1 Streptomyces javensis
TGGACAGGGGTGTGGAGCGGGTGGTGCTGGTGAGCCGCCGGGGTGGGGAGGCGCCTGGTGCTGGCGAGTTGGTGGCGGAGTTGGGGGGCCGGGTGCGGATCGTGGCTTGTGATGTGGGCGATCGTGAGGCGCTTGCGGCTCTTGTGGCGACGGTTCCTGATGTGCGCGTTGTCGTGCATGCGGCGGGTGTTCTCGATGACGGGGTGCTTGAATCGCTGGCTCCGGAGCGGATCCGTGCCGTGATGCGGGCCAAGGCCGACGGCGCCCGCCATCTCCACGAGTTGACCCGTGACACCGACCTTGACGCCTTTGTGTTGTTCTCGTCGGCCGCCGGGACTGTGGGTAATGCGGGTCAGGGGAGTTATGCGGCGGCCAATGCGGTCTTGGACGGGTTGGCGTGGCGGCGTCGGGCTGAGGGTTTGGTGGCCACGTCGGTGGCCTGGGGCGCCTGGGCCGAATCCGGTATGGGGGCCGGGCATGCACGGGCCATGGCGCCACGGTTGGCGTTGGCAGCCCTTGAGCGGGCGTTGGACGACGACGAGACCGCGGTGATGATCGCGGACATCGACTGGGAGCACTTCGCCTCCCGGTTCACCGCCACACGGCCCAGCCCGCTG
>NZ_BAAAIF010000284.1:0-604 GCF_039525925.1 Streptomyces javensis
GCGCCTCGCCCAGCGCGCGCCGGGCGCGGCGCCGTCCGGTGGGCGGGACCTCCTGGGGCTGGCCGCCGCTGGTGTCCTGGCCCCAGTTGGGCTGCTGTTCCTCGGGGGTGCGGGCGGCGGGCAGCGCGGGCATGCCCGACGCGGCGGGCTGGGGGCCCTGGGCCTGCGGCTGGGGCTGAGACCGACGCGGGTCCTGGCCCTGCCCCTGAGCGGGGTCGGACGGCCAGCCACCGGGGCGCGCCGCGCCGTTGGGCGGTACGGGCTCGCCTCGTACGGCCAGGCCCCCGCCCTGCTGCGGCTGGGGCGCGCCGCCCCGCGCCTCGCGGGGACCGTGCTGCGCGGGGACGAGCCCGGCCGGGCCGAGCTCGGGCGGCAGCGCGCCGGGCTGTGCCCGGTCGGCGGCGGCCGGGGGCAGCGCGAAGGGGGAGCGGACGAGTCCGGGGTCCCCCGCGGACTGCGGCTGGCCAGGGGCTTGTGCCTGCGCCTGGTCGGGCGTCGGCTGTTCCGGCGCCTCGCCCAGCGCGCGCCGGGCGCGGCGCCGTCCGGTGGGCGGGACCTCCTGCGGCTGGCCGCCGCTGGTGTCCTGGCCCCAGTTGGGCTGCTG
>NZ_BAAAIF010000285.1:0-594 GCF_039525925.1 Streptomyces javensis
ATGCGAGGCATAGTCCACATCAACCCACCGCGCCCGCACCCCCACGCCCTCACACTCCGCCACCAGCTCCCGCAACACCTCCGGCTCACCAGCCACCACCACCGACAACGGCCCATTGACCGCCGCAACCTCAACCCGCCCGACCCAACGGGACACCAACAACTCCGCCTCATCCACACCCACACCCAGCGACACCATCCCGCCACGACCCGACAACCCCGCCGCGATCGCCCGACTACGCAACACCACCACCCGCGCCGCATCCTCCAACGACAACCCACCCGCCACACACGCCGCCGCGATCTCCCCCTGCGAATGACCCACCACCGCCGACGGCACCACACCAGCCACCAACCACACCCGCGCCAACGCCACCATCACCGCAAACGACACCGGCTGGACCACATCCACCCGCTCCAACGACACACCACCCCCAACACCCCGCACCACATCCACCAACGACCACCCCGTCAACGGATCCAACACCCCCGCACACTCACCCAAACACTCCGCAAACACCGCACTCGACTCCAACAACTCCGCACCCATCCCCACCCACTGCGCCCCCTGACCAGGAAAAACAAACACCACCCG
>NZ_BAAAIF010000286.1:0-594 GCF_039525925.1 Streptomyces javensis
GCGCCGGCGGAGGAAGCCTCGGGTGTTGAGGTGGTTTCCGGTGGTGGTGGTGTGCCGTTTGCGGTGGTGCCGTGGGTGGTGTCGGGGCGTAGTGCGGGGGCGTTGGCGGCTCAGGCGGGCCGACTGCTGGAGCATGTCAGCGCTGCTCACGCTGGCGGTGGCGTGGATGTGGTGGGTGTGGGGCGTGCTCTGGTGGGCTCGCGTGCGGTCTTCGAGCACCGTGCCGTGGTTCTGGGCTCGGATGTGGAGGAGTTGGCCGCTGGGCTTCAGAGGCTGGCGGAATCTGCCGTCGGTGATGCTGGCGGTGGTGTGGTCGTGGGTCGTGTGCGGTCGGGGCGTGTGGCGGTGTTGTTCTCTGGTCAGGGGAGTCAGCGGGCGGGGATGGGGCGTGAGTTGTATGAGGCCTTCCCCGTGTTCGCGGCTGCGTTCGATGAGGTGTGTGAACGCTTCGATGGGCTGCTGGGGCGGCCGTTGAAGGAGGTGGTGTTCGCGGATGTTGTTGCTGGTGGTGAGGGGGTGTTGGATCGGACGGTGTTTACGCAGGCGGGGTTGTTTGCGTTGGAGGTGGCGCTGTTTCGGTTGATGGAGTCTTTT
>NZ_BAAAIF010000287.1:0-591 GCF_039525925.1 Streptomyces javensis
ATGCCCCGACTGTGGGGGCCGATGCCAGTGGTCTGGGCCTGGAAGCCCTTGAACACTCCCTTCTGGGAGCGGCGGTTCCCCTCGCCGAGGGCGGGCAACTCTTCACCGGACGTATCTCGCTGGAGACGCACCCATGGCTCGCCGACCACCAGGTATGGGGAACCGTGCTGGTGCCGGGGGCCGCTCTGATCGAGTTGGCGATGCATGCCGTGACGCACGTGGGTCAACAGAGCATCGAAGACATCGCCCTCGAAGCACCCCTCGCAGTCCCCGAAGGAGAGACCGTTCACCTTCAGGTGGTCGTGGGGGAGGCCCAACAGGACGGTCAGCGTGAGTTCAGCATTCACTCACGGATGGACTCCGATGATGTCGATCTGGGCTGGAAGCGCCATGCAACGGGGTTGAGCGGCGCGGCGGCGGTTGACGTGGTGCCCGTCTCCGGGGCGCTCGGCGGAACCAGTTGGCCTCCTACCGGGGCCGCTCCCGTGGACGTAGACGAGCTTTATGCGGGTTTTGCTGGTCGGGGTTATGAGTATGGGCCGTTGTTTCAGGGGTTGCGGGCGGTGTGGCGGTTGGGTGATGCGGTGTTTG
>NZ_BAAAIF010000288.1:0-564 GCF_039525925.1 Streptomyces javensis
CCCGAGGGGACCGTCCTCGTCACCGGCGGCACCGGAACCCTCGGCGCCCTCACCGCCCGCCACCTCATCACCCACCACAACGCCCGCCACCTCCTCCTGGTCAGCCGCCAAGGCCCCGACACCCCCGGCGCGGCCGAACTCACCACCGAACTCACCAAACTCGGCGCACACATCCACATCACCGCCTGCGACACCGCCAACCACGACCAACTCACCACCCTCCTCGCCAACATCCCCACCGAACACCCCCTCACCGCCATCATCCACACCGCCGGAACCCTCGACGACGCCCTCCTCACCAACCTCACCCCCAACCACCTCAACACCGTCCTCCGCCCCAAAGTCGACGCCCTCACCCACCTCCACAACCTCACCCACCACCTCAACCTCGCCGCCTTCGTCGTCTACTCCTCCGCCACCGGCACCCTCGGCACCCCCGGCCAAGCCAACTACGCCGCCGCCAACACCTACACCGACGCCCTCATCCACCAACGCCACGCCGCCGGACTCCCCGCCACCTCACTCGCCTGGGGCCTATGGGAAACCACCAGCACACTCACCGCC
>NZ_BAAAIF010000289.1:0-562 GCF_039525925.1 Streptomyces javensis
AAGTCGTTTGGTGAGGGTGCGGATGGGACGGGGTTTTCTGAGGGTGCGGGGTTGGTGGTGTTGGAGCGGTTGTCGGATGCGGTGGCGTCCGGGCGTCGGGTGTTGGCGGTGGTTCGGGGTTCGGCGGTGAATCAGGATGGGGCGTCGAATGGGTTGACGGCGCCGTCTGGGGTGGCGCAGGAGCGGGTGATTCGGGCGGCGTTGGTTGCGGGTGGGTTGTCGGTGGGGGATGTGGATGTGGTGGAGGGGCATGGGACGGGGACGGTGTTGGGGGATCCGATTGAGGCGGGTGCGTTGGTGGGGACGTATGGGCGGCGGGTGGGTGGTGAGCCGTTGTGGTTGGGGTCGGTGAAGTCGAATATCGGTCATGCGCAGGCGGCTGCGGGTGTGGCTGGTGTGATCAAGATGGTGATGGCGTTGCGGTGTGGGGTGTTGCCGCGGTCGTTGCATGTGGATGTGCCCTCTTCGAAGGTGGAGTGGGGGTCGGTGCGGGTGCTGACCGAGGCGCGTGCGTGGCCGGTGGTCGATCGTCCCCGCCGCGCCGCCGTCTCCTCCTTCGGGG
>NZ_BAAAIF010000290.1:0-561 GCF_039525925.1 Streptomyces javensis
GGCCGGACAACCAGCTCGCGTGTGCCCTCTACACGGCCAGGACGCCCGCGTTTGGGATGCGCCGAGAGCTGCGCCACTTTGCCCTGAATGTCGTCGACCAGAGCCAGCGCCGCAGTCGGGCTATCGTCAGAAATATAATCGACAATCGCCATCAGGTCCGCGACCGCCAGGGCCTTCCATGCGATTTCAGGCACGCGGCGTCCCAGTGATCCGGGCGCGGGCATCCTGCATCACCTGATCATGCGGTACCGCGGGTCGCGCGTCCGCCAAGGCATCCTGCACTTTGGCGCGAAACCAGGCATCATAGGCATCTGGATCAGCGGCCAGACCCGCAGGCAGACCGCCCTCAGCAGCAACACGTGTCAGCAGGATGCGCACAGCATCTGAAACCGTCAGGCCGACCCCTGACAGGGCATCCGTGGCCTGGGCCTTGAGCTGATCATCTACACGAACGTGGATCATGGATGTTTGCGCAGGCATGACATTTCCTTCTGTCTTCACAGCATTGTATCTCAATTGAGATACAAATGTAAGTCGGCAGCCGGTCAAAACCAAACAGTG
>NZ_BAAAIF010000291.1:0-558 GCF_039525925.1 Streptomyces javensis
ACCGGTGGTGAGGCGCTGGTGGGGGAGGCGCTGGCGTCGTGGCGGGCCGCGCATCCGGATGTGGTGGTGGTCAATGCGTACGGTCCCACCGAGGCCACGGTCAACTGCGCGGACTACCGCATCGAGCCTGGTCAAGAACTCGCGAGTGGTGCGGTGCCGATCGGGCGGCCGTTCTGGAACACGCGGGCCTATGTGCTGGACGCCTGGCTTCGGCCGGTGCCGCCGGGGGCGGTCGGTGAGCTGTATGTCGCGGGTGTGGTTCTGGCGCGTGGCTACTTGGGGCGCGCGGATCTGACCGCCGAACGTTTTACCGCCGATCCTTATGGTCCGGCGGGTGCGCGGATGTATCGCACGGGGGATCTGGCGCGCTGGAACGCCGATGGTCAGCTGGTGTATGTGGGCCGGGTCGATGACCAGGTCAAGGTGCGGGGTTTCCGTATCGAGCTGGGGGAGATCCAGGCTGTGCTGCGTGGCCATCCCGAGGTGGCTCAGGCGGCTGTGGTCGTGCGGGAGGACCGGCCCGGGGATCAGCGCCTGGTGGCCTATGTGGTGGCGGAT
>NZ_BAAAIF010000292.1:0-558 GCF_039525925.1 Streptomyces javensis
GGGCGCCGTCGTTGGATCGGGTGGATGTGGTGCAGCCGGTGTCGTTTGCGGTGATGGTGGCTTTGGCGGGGGTGTGGCGGTCGTTTGGTGTGGAGCCGGCGGCTGTGGTGGGTCATTCGCAGGGTGAGGTGGCGGCCGCGTACGTGGCGGGTCTGCTGTCGCTGGAGGATGCCTGCAAGGTGGTGGCGTTGCGGTCGCGGCTCATTGGCCAGCGTCTGGCGGGTCTGGGCGGGATGCTCTCGGTAGCCGTGTCCCAGGATGAGGCTGTGGAGCGGATCGAGGCCGGTGCCTGGGACGGAGTGGAGGTGGCTGCGGTCAACAGCCCCGGCTCGGTGGTGGTGGCTGGGTCTGCGGAGGCGGTGGAGCGGGTGCAGTCTGTGTGTGAGGAGCAGGGGGTTCGGGCGCGCCGGATCTCGGTGGACTACGCCTCCCACACCGCACAGGTTGAGCAGATCCGTAACGAGCTGGCCGAGGCCCTGGAGGGCCTGGTTCCCCAGGGTGGGGGCGAGCGGGTGCCGTTGTTGTCGACGGTGACCGGGCAGTGGGTTTCGCCCGGTG
>NZ_BAAAIF010000293.1:0-554 GCF_039525925.1 Streptomyces javensis
CGACATTAACTTCTGTATCAAGACAAGCCATATTGTCTGGGAACATACCATTAACGTTTAGTCAAACCATTCATACAACCGCTTCAGAAGAAAAACTATGGAAATCCTTCTGGGAAAATCAAGGTGTATTAAAACAGTATGTTGCTTATCAGAAAAGTCTAGGAAAAGAGAAATATGACCGGAAAAATATAAAGGCTTTGGCTAGAAAGTCGACAAAGGTGTATGGAGCAGTAATTGATGTGATTGATCAATTTACCCACCATGCTGTGTTAGGAGAGAAAAGCATCACCTCTGATCTTAAGTTATGGTTAGAAACAAACTATCTTGTGAATCTTCTTGATGACTTAATCGATAATGGTTATACTGTCTATCTTACTTCAGACCATGGGAATACAAATGCAACAGGGATTGGTCGCATTTCAGAAGGTGTTCTTGTTGATCAAAAAGGGGAGCGTGTACGAGTTTATAATGATACCACGCTGTATGAAGATGCAGTATCTAAGTTATCCGGATTAAAATGGTCGAATGTTGGATTACCAGACGATTATAATGTG
>NZ_BAAAIF010000294.1:0-550 GCF_039525925.1 Streptomyces javensis
GTGGTGTGGTGGTGGAGGGTGTGGTGGGTGGCGGTGGCGAGGGTGGGGTCGGGGCCGAGTTCGAGGTAGAGGCTGGTGTGGGGTGTGGTGTGGGTGATGGCGGGGTGGAAGTGGACGGGTTGGCGGATGTGTTGGGTCCAGTAGTCGGGTGTGGTGATGTGTTGGTCGGCGGGTTGTCCGGTGAGGTTGCTGATGAGGGGGATGGTGGGTGGGTGGTAGGTGAGTTTGCTGATGGCTTGTTTGAAGGGTTGGAGGATGGGGTCCATCAGGGGGGAGTGGAAGGCGTGGCTGACGGTCAGTGTCCTGGTCTTGCGGCCCTTGGCCGCCCAGGTGGCGCTGATGTCGGCGATGAGGTGGCTGGGTCCGGAGATGACGGTGTTGCCGGGGGTGTTGAGGGCGGCGATGCTCACTTGGCCGTGGTGTGTGGCGAGGTCGTCGGTGAGTTCGTGGGGGGTGGCGGCGATGGTGGCCATGCCTCCGCCGGTGGGGAGTTCTCCCATGAGGGTGGCGCGGGCGGCGACGAGGTGGCAGGCGTCGGGGAGGTCGAAGA
>NZ_BAAAIF010000295.1:0-548 GCF_039525925.1 Streptomyces javensis
TTTGGTCGACGGTTGGCCCGCGCCGGTGAGCTGTCTTTGCCGACGGGTTCGGGCTGGCGGGTCGAGGTGACCCGGCCGGGTGACCTGGGCAGTGCGGCTGTCATCGACGCTCCGGGGGCGGGTGTGGAGTTGGCGGCGGGTGAGGTCCGGGTGGGCCTGCGTGCGGTGGGTGTCAACTTCCATGACGTGCTGGCTGGGTTGGGGATGGTCGTGGACGGTCGGGTTCTGGGTATGGAGGGTTCCGGTGTCGTGCTGGAGACCGGTCCCGGGGTCACTGGTCTGTCGGTGGGTCAGTCGGTGATGGGTCTGGTGTCGGGTTGGGGTCGGGTGGGGATCGTGGATAGTCGTCTGCTTGCCCCGGTTCCGCAGGGCTGGTCTTTCCAGCAGGCCGCGGCGGTGTCGGCAGGCTTCCTGACCGCGTTTTATGCGCTGTGGGATCTGGCCCGGGTCCGTCCCGGTCAGCGGGTGTTGATTCACGCCGGTACGGGTGGTGTGGGTACGGCTGCGGTGCAGTTGGCGAAGGCGTGGGGGCTGGAGGTCTTCGCGAC
>NZ_BAAAIF010000296.1:0-545 GCF_039525925.1 Streptomyces javensis
GAGGCCAGGGCGTCGCCGGAGGCGCCGGAGCCGGACTTCTTGACCGCCTTGCGCTTCGGCTTCTTCGAGCCGCCCGCGGGGGCGGTGGCCACGCCCAGGGAGGCGGGCAGCGAGACCTCGAGACGCTTGCCGCCGACCTCGACCACGACCGTCTCGCGGCCGGTGGGCTCTTCGGTCTCGTCCGCGCCGGTCGGGGTGAACGGGGCGATGGTGTTGTTGAACTCGGTCTCGATCCAGCGGGTGTGGATGGTGAACGGCTCGCTGGTGAACGCCGGGTCCTTCACCACCGCCTGGTGGAACGGGATCGCGGTGGCCATGCCCTCGACCTGGAACTCGGACAGCGCACGCGCCGCGCGCTCCAGGGCCTGCCGCCGCGTGGCGCCGGTGACGATCAGCTTGGCCAGCAGCGAGTCCCACGCGGGTCCGATGACGCTGCCGGACTCCACGCCCGCGTCCAGCCGGACACCCGGGCCGGACGGCGGGGCGAACGTGGTGACCGTGCCCGGGGCGGGCAGGAAGTTGCGGCCCGGGTCCTCGCCGTTGAT
>NZ_BAAAIF010000297.1:0-543 GCF_039525925.1 Streptomyces javensis
CGCGAAGATCGCCAAGGCCGTCACGTTTTCGGGCACCACGAGATTGCCTTTACGAAGCTGCTTGCGCAAATCGTATATCTGCCAGCGGGTCGTGCCGTGGCCGCGGAAGTCGCCGCACTGCCCGAGGGCACGCTGACTCCGGGCTGGCTCGCCGATTACGCCGTTCTCCGCGACCAAGCGCAAGCGTGCCGATCCCCCAGTGCAAGCCGCTGAAACTTCGGCAGGACTCTAAGCGCGGGCCACGCCTGATTTCATGGTGCCATGTCAATGGAACCGCACGAAATGACACCAAGATACCCTGACATCACCATCACGCTGAACGGCCATGACGGCAACGCTTTCGCCATCCTCGGCCCATGTCGCGAAGCCGCTTGGAGCGCCGGGCTCTCCGACGACGAGATCGTTGCCTTCATGAACGAGGCCGTGGCGGGCGATTACAATCATCTCTTGCAGACCACCATGCGCTGGTTCAACGTTAGGTGATCCGAGCCGATCCGCTTCAAGCACCCCTGAGCATCCCGAATACCGCAGCGCACTCGGCCT
>NZ_BAAAIF010000298.1:0-537 GCF_039525925.1 Streptomyces javensis
CCGGCGCCTCCTCAAGGATGAGATGGGCATTGGTCCCCGACACACCGAAGGAAGACACACCAGCCCGCCGCACCCGCTCCCCACGCGGCCACGCCACACCCTCAGCCAGCAACTCCACAGCGCCCGCATCCCAGTCCACATGCGAGGACGGCTGGTCCACATGCAACGTGCGCGGCAGCATCTCCCGGTTCAGGGCCATGACCATCTTGATCACACCACCCACACCCGCGGCCGCCTGCGTGTGCCCGATGTTCGACTTCAACGACCCCAACCACAACGGCCGACCGTCCTCCCGGTCCTGCCCGTAAGTGGCCAGGAGCGCTTGTACCTCGATCGGATCGCCGAGTTTCGTCCCGGTGCCGTGGCCCTCGACGGCATCCACATCCGCTGCTGTCAGCCGCGCGTTGGCCAGCGCCTGCCGGATCACCCGTTCCTGCGAGGGACCATTCGGCGCCGTCAACCCATTCGACGCCCCATCCTGATTCACCGCAGAACCACGCACCACCGCCAACACCCGATGCCCCCGCGCCCGAGCAT
>NZ_BAAAIF010000299.1:0-526 GCF_039525925.1 Streptomyces javensis
GGGGGTGGTGTCGGGTTCGGTGGTGCGTGGTCGGTTGGGGGTGTTGTTCGCTGGTCAGGGGTGTCAGCGGGTGGGGATGGGGCGTGGGTTGTACGAGGTGTTCCCGGTCTTTCGGGATGCTTTTGATGCGGTGTGTGTGGCGCTGGATCGGGAGCTGAATGCCGGGGGTGTGTCGGGTTCGGTGCGGGAGGTGGTGTTCGGGGGCGGGGAGTTGTTGGAGCGGACGGTGTTTGCTCAGGCGGGGTTGTTCGCGTTGGAGTCGGCGTTGTTCCGGTTGGTGGAGTCGTGGGGTGTGGTGCCGGATGTGGTGGGTGGGCATTCGGTGGGTGAGGTGACGGCGGCGTATGTGGCGGGTGTGTTGTCGTTGGAGGATGCGGCGGTGTTGGTGGCGGCGCGGGGTCGGTTGATGGAGGCGTTGCCGGAGGGTGGTGCGATGGTGGCGGTGGGTGCGGGTGAGGAGCAGGTGCGTCCGTTGCTGGTGGCGGGGGTGGATGTCGCGGCGGTGAACGGTCCTGCGGCGGTGGTG
>NZ_BAAAIF010000300.1:0-524 GCF_039525925.1 Streptomyces javensis
GTGGCGCCGTCCACCGCGGTCCAGGCACCCTCGAGACCGACCTCGTCCGACTCGATCTCCAGGTCCTCCAGGTCCCAGGACTCCACCGGCTTCTTCTTCGCCGCCATGATGCCCTTGAACGACGGGTAACGCGCCTCACCCGACTGGTCCGTCACCGACACCACCGCCGGAAGCCGCGCCTCCAGCAACTCCGTCGCGGTGTCACCGTCCCGGCGCCCCTTCACCGTGCCGTCCTCGACCGACACCTCCGACAGCAGCGACACCTGCGGCACACCCAGACGCTCCGCCAGCATCGCCGGAAGCACACCCATCGTGCCGTCCGTTGACGCCATACCGCAGACCACCAGGTCGTAGCCGGTCTTCTCGA
Organism: Streptomyces javensis; assembly: GCF_039525925.1. NCBI lineage: Bacteria > Bacillati > Actinomycetota > Actinomycetes > Kitasatosporales > Streptomycetaceae > Streptomyces > Streptomyces javensis. The sequence continues at coordinate 368 of NZ_BAAAIF010000300.1, forward strand.
CGGCCTTGGCCAGCACCAGCGAGGTGCCCAGCGCGTCGGTGCCGTGCAGATCGTCGTCCTCGACGTGCACGGCCTTGTCCGCCCCCATCGACAGCGCCTTGCGCAGCGCGTCCTTGGCGTCCTCCGGACCGACGGTCAGCACGGTGATCTCGGCGTC
>NZ_BAAAIF010000301.1:0-513 GCF_039525925.1 Streptomyces javensis
TTGCGGTGATGGTGGCTTTGGCGGGGGTGTGGCGGTCGTTTGGTGTGGAGCCGGCGGCTGTGGTGGGTCATTCGCAGGGTGAGGTGGCGGCCGCGTATGTGGCGGGTCTGCTGTCGCTGGAGGATGCCTGCAAGGTGGTGGCGTTGCGGTCGCGGCTCATTGGCCAGCGTCTGGCGGGTCTGGGCGGGATGCTGTCGGTGGCCGTGTCCCAGGATGAGGCTGTGGGGCGGATCGGGGCCGGTGTCTGGGACGGAGTGGAGGTGGCTGCGGTCAATGGTCCTGGCTCGGTGGTGGTGGCTGGGTCTGCGGAGGCGGTGGAGCGGGTGCAGGCTGTGTGTGAGGAGCAGGGGGTCCGGGCGCGCCGGATCCCGGTGGACTACGCCTCCCACACCACGCAGGTTGAGCAGATCCGGGCTGAGCTGGCCGAGGCCCTGGAGGGCCTGGTTCCCCAGGGTGGGGGCGAGCGGGTGCCGTTGTTGTCGACGGTGACCGGGCAGTGGGTTTCGCCCGGTG
>NZ_BAAAIF010000302.1:0-513 GCF_039525925.1 Streptomyces javensis
GCCATCCCCGGGACGTGGTGAGCAGTTCCACCGCGCCGGCAGACCAGTCCACATGCGTGGACGGGGCGTCCACATGCAGGGTCTGCGGCAACACCCCATGCCGCATCGCCTGCACCATCTTGATCACACCAGCCACACCAGCGGCCGCCTGGGTATGCCCGATGTTCGACTTCACCGAACCCAGCAGCAGCGGCCGACCCTCGGGACGGTCCTGCCCATAAGTGGCCAGCAGCGCCTGTGCCTCGATCGGGTCACCCAGTGCCGTACCCGTGCCATGAGCCTCCACGACGTCGACGTCGGCCGGCTGCAACCTCGCGCTGGCCAGCGCAGCCCGGATCACCCGCTGCTGCGACGGACCATTCGGAGCCGACAGACCATTGCTCGCACCGTCCTGGTTGATCGCACTGCCTGCCACGACCGCCAGCACCCGGTGCCCACGAGCACGAGCATCCGACAGCCGCTCCAACACCAGGACACCGACACCCTCACCCCAACCGGTTCCATCAGCCGCCT
>NZ_BAAAIF010000303.1:0-510 GCF_039525925.1 Streptomyces javensis
GTCCCGGTCAGCGGGTGTTGATTCACGCCGGTACGGGTGGTGTGGGTACGGCTGCGGTGCAGTTGGCGAAGGCGTGGGGGCTGGAGGTCTTCGCGACTGCCAGTCCGGCCAAGCAGCATGCGCTGCGCGCGATGGGTGTTGAGGAAAGTCACATCGCCTCGACCCGTGATCTGGCGTTCTGTGAGCGGTTCCTTGCCGTGACCGGTGGCGAGGGCATGGACGTGGTCCTCAACGCCCTTGCCGGGGAGTTCACGGACGCGTCGCTGCGGCTGCTGCCGCGCGGCGGCCAGTTCGTCGAGATGGGCAAGACCGACATCCGCAACCCCGAGCAGGTCGCCGAGGCCTACCCCGGGGTTGTCTACCAGGCATTCGACCTGATGGACGCCGGCGAGCCGCGCATCGCCGAGATGTTCGCCGAGCTCGGGCCGATGTTCGAGGCTGGGACGCTGGTTCCGCCGCCGGTGACGTGTTTCGAGCTGTCGCAGGCGGTGGCGGCGCTGCGGTACCTCC
>NZ_BAAAIF010000304.1:0-506 GCF_039525925.1 Streptomyces javensis
CGTTCGGACCGGCTGGCGGGTGTGGTGCAGTCGCAGGTGTGGGGTCTGGGTCGGGTGGTGGGGTTGGAGCACTCGGCGGTGTGGGGTGGTCTGGTGGATCTGCCCGAGGTGTTGGATGAGCGGGCCGTGGGTCGGTTGGTGGGTGTGCTGTCCGGTGGTGGGGACGGTGAGGACCAGGTCGCGGTGCGCGGTTCGGGGGTGTTCGTCCGGCGTCTGCTGAGGGCTGAGGCCGGGGCCGGAGTTGGTGAGGGCGCGGAGCGGTCGTGGCGGGTCGGTGGTTCGGTGCTGGTCACCGGTGGTACGGGTGCGCTGGGTGCGCGGATCGCGCGGTGGGTGGCGGGCCAGGGTGCCGAGCATCTGGTGCTGACCAGTCGTCGTGGCATCGAGGCGCCGGGGGCGGCCGAGCTGTGCGAGGAGCTGGAGGCGCTGGGTGCCCGGGTGACGGTGGCGGCCTGCGATGTGGCCGACCGGGAGCAACTGGCGGCGGTGCTGGACGCCGTGCCGGA
>NZ_BAAAIF010000305.1:0-504 GCF_039525925.1 Streptomyces javensis
GAAGCACCAACGGCCCCTCCAAAGTCAACTCCTCAACAACCCCGCACCCCCACCGCAACCCCGCCTGCAACACCAACTCCACAAACCCCGTACCCGGGAACAAGACCACATCGGCCACCGAGTGTTCGGCCAGCCACGGCTGTCCGGCCAGCGTGAGCACACCCGTGAGCAGACCGCCGCCGGACTCGGGCAAGGGCACCACCGCGCCCAAGAGGGGATGGTCGAACTCGGCCGCCCCGGGTGTCTGCCGCAGGGAGGCCGCCCAGAAGCGCCGACGCTGAAAGGCGTAGGTCGGCAAGTCCACGGCGTGGGCGTCCAGGCCGGTGAACGCCTCCCGCCACTCCACCGCGACACCTTGGACATGCAGCCGGGCCAGCGCGGTGAGGAAAGAGGCAAGACCGCCGTCGTCACGGCGCAGCGATCCGGTGACGAGGATGTCGGTGTCGGTGGCGTCGGCGGTGTCCTGGATGCCGACGGTCAGCACCGGATGCGGACTGGCCTCGA
>NZ_BAAAIF010000306.1:0-502 GCF_039525925.1 Streptomyces javensis
GGCTCCGCCCCGTACCCCGTGCCGGGGCTCCGCCCCGTACCCCGTGCCGGGGCTCCGCCCCGTACCCCGTGCCGGGGCTCCGCCCCGTACCCCGTGCGGGGGTTCCGTCCCAGTCCCTGTGCGGGGGTTCCGTCCCATGTCCGCGTGCGGGGGTTCCGTCCCAGTCCCTGTGCGGGGGTTCCGTCCCATGTCCGCGTGCGGGGGTTCCGTCCCAGTCCCTGTGCGGGGGTTCCGTCCCAGTCCCCGTGCGGGGGCTCCGCCCCAGGCCCCGGCCCGGCGGCCCGGGAGGTGGGCGGGTGCTCGCCCGCTCAGCCGCTGCATCGACGTGCCGACCGCGATCAGTCCGCCGGTGCAGGGGTCCAGGGGCGGAGCCCCTGGTTACGGGAAGGGGCGGGGAGGGGACAGCTTGGGTTCTAGGAGTCGTTGCAACACCCCAGTTCAGGGGATGCGATGGACTTCGAGATTCGTAAGGACCGGACGAGGCCTCAGGGTAGGAAGAAGC